>JAQZBV010000026.1 GCA_029237685.1 Cytophagaceae bacterium
CAAACAGACCGGCGATTATACCGGCTTCTGCCATGCCTAACTGAAAGTTATCGATGAAGTATAAGGCGGCAATGTTGTCGATGGTAATCTCAATACCAAAACAAGCACCGTATACCAAAGCGAGGATCCATACTCTGTAATCACTGATTACTTTTTTAAAACTGCCTTTAGGATCCGCGGCCTTCGCGCGAAAATCAGGATTGCTTTTTCTCAACTCCAACACATTGCCTTCCGGAGTATCTTGTGTACAGAAGTAATACACAAAAGCCATGATGAATAATGCAGCTCCCGGAATGATCATGCTGTATCTCCAGGCCAGGCCAGTAGAGTAACCCAATCCTATAAAACCAGCGAAGATCAATGGCATCACCATTTGTGTTACACCGCCGCCAAGATTCCCCCAGCCTGCTGTGGTAGCGTTGGCTGTGCCCACTACATTCGGCGCAAACATGACAGAAGTATGGTATTGTGTAATAACAAAGGATGCACCGATGACACCGATGGCTAACCTGAACAATAAGAAAGATTCATAACTATTACTCAGTCCTATACACATCACAGGTATAGATCCCAACAATAACACTGCGGCATAAGCGATTCGCGGTCCAACACGATCACACAACCAACCTATGATAATGCGTGCAAAAATCGTAATGGATACCGAAGCGATCATGATGTTGCCAATCTGCGCTTTCGACAGATCCAGTTCCTCTCTGATGATACCCATCATAGGAGCAATACCAAACCATCCGAAAAAACATAAAAAGAAGGTCATCCATGTGATATGAAAGGCCCTCATGTGAGGCTTTCCAAAACTGAATAAGTTGATTTTCTCTGCTTTCATCTTTACCTATATTTAACTAAGTATTTATAACTAATAAAACCTACTCTCCAATTGACTATAAAACCTTTTTATGTTATTTTATAGTATTTTTTAGTAGTTATAGTCTATTTTTAAAGCGTTTTTCATATAAATTATCCATTATTGGTCAAAACAGCCTAAAAAAACAACCAGTATTTTACTTATGCCACAATCTATACAAACGAGTATTTATACTCAATTTATTACTCTGTTTTTTTTCAAAATAACTGGTATTGTCCTACTGCATGGCAAAAAAATACTATAAGGAAGTTAAAACATGCAGTTTTTTCACAAAAAAAGGTTAAAAAATGACTCAGTATTAGCTTAGGGATAAAGGAAATCAATGACAGGGCACAAAAAAAGACCGATGGAATCGGTCTTTTCATAACATTAACAAACTACTTATACAGATCTCAAATCTCCTACTCCTACTGGTAGCTTTTCCAGCCATTGATCAGAAAAGTCGGCCACCTCTTCCCAACCCGGTTGGTTGCAGATGTAGTGACCGCGATTGGAAAATTCTTTATAAGTAGCTAAACCTTCTTCATATGCTTTCGCATTTTTTTCATTTAACTCTGCAGGAATGATTTGGTCTTTTTCAGCAGCGATGAACAACATCGGTTTGTTGCTGTTGTGCAATTCCATTTCCCCGTCTGCCAGCATGCAATCGCGTAGCACATTGCGGCTATCGTGTAAGGCAGTTTTTTCATAGGCAGCGTTGGATTCCTCTTCTGTCATGGCATTGCAGAAACTGGCATGAAAACCTTCCGGACTCATGTAAAACGGTTCATCTCCTTTGAACGGATTAGCAATTGAAATACTATTTTTGAAGAATCCCCAGTCCAAGGATAACATCCGATTGGGAGCTACAGAACTGATGCAAATACCGGCACTTCCTAAACCTTTATTAAGGAGTGATTGAACGATGAGTCCACCTACCGAATGACCGATCAATACAGCATCCCGGTCCGTTCTGCAAATCAATCCTCCGTAGTAGTTGACGACTTCTGCCAAACGGAGATCGCCTAAACCTTCCGGCACATTTCTTCTTAAGTCGGTGTGAAACTCCTTTCTTTACAAGGGATACAGAAAGTGCAATCCATTCGCTTCGATACGAAAGAGAATATTATTCCTCAATCTGACCGCATGTGCTAAAATAATGACCTGTTATTCAGGAAGCACAATGTGAAACACCGCACCTTGACCTTCTTTTCCTGTAGCGTAAATATCACCTTGATGATTCTGAACGACTTTTTTACAAATGGCCAAACCTATGCCTGTTCCGGCGAATTGCGTTTTACCGTGCAAGCGCTGAAAAATATTAAAAATTTGCTCTGCATATTCATCGTTGAAACCTATTCCATTATCTGAAAAAATAATATGGTAAAAAGATTTGTTGAAGTCTAATTGCGGAAGTTTCTTCACTTCCTTATCGGTCATTTTCTCAACTTGTATAGAAATAACAGGGGCCACTCCTTCCCTTTTAAACTTTAAGGCATTCGAAATCAAATTGCCAAACAGCTGAGCCATTTGAAGTGGTATGGCTTGCAGTACAGGAAGAACATCGGATTGAATGGTAGCGTCTTTTTGTTCAATCAATAGTTCAAAATCAGTTTTTATATCCGCAACGATCTTATTGAGATCTACAGCTTCAAACGTTCTGTTTTCTTTTGATAACTGTGAGTAAGCCAATACATCGCGCACGAGATTGATCATTCGATGAGTAGAGTCGTTAATTTTAGACAAATAGCGTTTAGACTTGTCGCTTAACTCTCCTGTCGATTGTTCTAACATCTGAGAGAACATGCTGATCTTTCTCAACGGTTCTTGCAGGTCATGCGAAGCAATATAGGCAAACTGCTCTAATTCAGCATTGGAGCGTTGCAAGTTATGGTTACTGGAGGCCAGTTCTTTTGTACGTTCACTTACCACCTCTTCTATTTTTTGCCTGGCCAATACTTGCTGCGTTACATCTATAGAAATAGCGAGTACTCCTAGTATTTTGCCGTCAACATCTTTATATGGTTCATAGACAAAATTTTGGTATACAGATTCCAACTTCCCCTTACGCAAAAGAGAGACAGGCATCTCATTGGCATGAAACGGCAAACCGGTTGAATACACATCGGCCAATAATTTTTCTAAGCCTTGTTCTTTCGCATCAGGGAGTCCTTCGAAAATAGGTTTATTCATCACATCTTCTACAGGCTTACCCCACAATTCGATCATGAGTTCATTTGCTACTTCTACTACATGGTCCGGTCCAAGCATGATGCACATGGCAACAGGAGCTTGCAACACCATGTTGCGGAAGTTCCATTCACTTTGCTTTATCTTTTGCGTAGCGAGGTTAAGATCCGTCACGTCTGCAGCGGTATTCATGACACCGTATACCTTATTGTTCTGATCAAACAACGGTGTAAAACTATAATTGAACCAAAACGGTTTGATCTTACCTTCATGCATCAAGTCTACCTGTTCATTCTTCGCATGGAATGGAATAGCAGTGGCATAGACTTGTTCCAGCTGATTGAAAATTTGTTGGTTATCCAGTTCTGGTAATATTTCTCTATACAGTTTACCGATCACATCGTATCCTTTGCCCCATACATCCAAAATATTTTTATTGGCGAACTCAATTTTCATTTCTTTACCGGTATATACGCCGATCGGGAAAGGAACACTTTCAACCAGGCTACGGATACGCTGCTCGCTCTGCTCCAGCTTTTGGCGATCCATGACTTGTTTGGTCACATCGATGGCGATGTCCAGTATCGCATACACTTCACCGTTCGCATCCAAAACTGGCGTGTAGGTAAAATCGTAATAGTACTGATTCAATACCCCATCTTGTAAAATCTGTATAGGAGAACTCTCTAGTTGAAGCGGCTTGCCGGAAGTAAATACATCATCCAATATTTTCAGAAAAGGTTGTCCTTGTAATTCTGGAACCGCCTCTGCTAATTTCTTTCCTATAATATCTTGCCCCTTTCCTGCGATATCAATAAAAGACTGATTAGGCATTTCAATGACCAGATCACGTCCTACAAATAAAGCGATTGCAGCAGGGGCACTGTCGAGGATGGCGCGGAGTTGCGCTTCATTTTTTTTGAGCCGCTCACGGCTTTTGATTTCAGGAGTTGTTTCTGTACCCATGGACAAGACACCTCCAACGGTGCCGTTTTCCTCATACACGGGACTATAGCTGAATGTCCAGTAAGTATCTTCCAGCTTGCCATTGCGGTAAAAAGATACCAATTGATTCTCCTGACGAATGGCTTGTTGCGTAGCTGAGACTTGTTCGACCAAGCCTAGCAAAAGATCGTTCCTGTCACTCCAGGCATCTGTTTTTTTTCCAAGTATGGGATGAGGACCTTCAAGGCCCAGGCTAGGTATAAATGCATCGTTATAAAAGAAAATACTTTCTTTTCCCCAGAACAAAGCCATAGGAAGAGCAGCATTTAACAATATGCTGACCGTATGGCGCAAACTGCCCGGCCACTGGTCAGGAGTACCAAGCGAAGTCGATGACCAATCGTAACCTCTCATCAGCGCTCCCATTTCTCCGCCGCCGCGCAGAAAATAATAATTCTCGGATTTCGATAATGTTTCCAAATCAGATTAGCGGTTTTAGTTTATTCACCAACTCATCGAACTTATCTGGCTTCGTAACAAAATCATAGGCCCCCAACTCCTTCGTTTGCTGAATGGTTTGAGGATTAGAAGAGGTAGAAATAATGATAACAGGTATATGCTGTGCATTTACTGTATTCTTTATTTCTTTTAAGAACTGTTGTCCGTTCATGATGGGCATGTTCAAATCCAGGAATATAAGATCAGGCTTAACCTGCCCACCTTTCAGCAATTTCAATGCCTCTATTGCAGAAGACAAGGGTTTAAAAACACCCGGATACGACAATTCTTCTAGAGCAGCAAAAAAAATTTCCTGATCGTCTTCATCATCATCTACTAATAAAATACTAGCATGTTTCACAGGTATAAAAATAATGCTTTGACATGAATTCATTGTTACTTAGATTCAAATCTTTTAAATAAATCCCGAACAAACAAGTTTAAGAATCCAGGGGTTGTGGATTTTAATACACACTTTTTCTTACTATCTTTTCAGGTCTATAAGAGTTCTAAATTCCTATGATCTCCGACTGGAAATCAGGTCATGTTATTGAAAAAAGTTGGCCTAAACAACTGCAAAATGGAGAACCATTCCACACAGCGCACCGCTATCATTTTTATTTCCTTGGTCGTGGTTCTGTTTACGATTATTAGTCAGGGATTGCCGCTTCCTTTGTTGGTAAATAAGTTAGGTATCTAAAACGATAAGGTTTCAGTACTAAATCATGATTAATATAAAAGCCATACGTTTCAAACAATGACTTTTCTTCTTTAGAAAATTACTGAGAGAACTATTTTACGACTGCACATTAGTATAAAGAAGAAGTAAGGCCAGCAACAATAACCACTTCTGCATAAATCTACCATGTGATAAAAAACATTCAACAATTGGCAAAAGATATACCGGTGGTTGGTGTTCTACAACTATTGGAATTACATTACTTTTTATTGAAGTATACGTTTTTTGTTTCATATATCGATTAAAGAAAAATAGTAAGGGAGTGCAGCCAAAGCAAACAGCAGGCGATTTAGTCTCTTTTTGCTTCATCAGACAATTTCTGTATTGCTTTTTTCAGATTACCTATATCTTCTTTCACTTGGTCCTTAAATAAGATCCAACTCTCTTTTCTCTCAGATTTATAATCACAAACAAGTTTTTTGATGCTCAGAATTTTATCCTGCATCTCTTCAATACTTGTATGTGTGGATGGAGTCTTTTTTTTATCATCATTTTATCGGTTAGTATTCATCAGAGTCATATATGATGCCATAAACACCCAGATCATTAAAACTTACGAGATTAACAGGCCTACATAAGTGTCTATTTTCATTTTTCAGATAGTCATTCTAAGAAAGGTACTTTAAGAGTCCTTATGGCTCTTTATGAAGAATTGCTAAATGCTTTGTTATTTATAAAAAGAAGATGGTTACACCTTTAATAACTATTCTACTCTACTTTGCGAAGCAACAGATGATTCGCTTAAATTAACAAATCACACATTTAATACCCACAATGGGAAAAGCCTCTGGAATACTGAGATTAAGAAGATACGGTAAAAGTAATTCCGGCACAATGCTATTAATTACTCCTATAGTGACACCTATTACTGCTCAGAGAATTAGTACTAATTGAGCCGCTTCATACTCTTCGAAGAAGGATGAGATAAAACTTTCCATTTCCATTTCATACCCTATTTTATACTATATTACAATAGCTCTAGGTTACCTCACTTACCTCATCAAGCCTATAGCTTTAAATATTCCCCTTCCAGGAATTCAAAGCTATGATGAGAACAACCAACCCAGATGAAATCATTCGCTCCACTAATGCCTTTTGGGTAGTCGGTATTGGAGCATCAGCCGGCGGCTTGAACGCATTCAAACCCTTGATAAAAGCCATACCTATTGATTCTGGTATGGCCTATATTATTGTTCAGCATTTAGATCCCAGTCATGAAAGTATTCTTGTAGAGTTGCTTCAAAAAATGACCACGATACCTGTTCATGAAATTACAGATAAAGTAGAAGTCTTGCCAGACCATATCTATGTCATACCATCTAATAAATTACTGACAGCAAACGACGGCATATTGAACCTGACCGCAAGGCCAGTTAAAACACAAAAAAGTATTGACTTGTTTTTTACTTCTTTAGCGGAAGTTCATCAAAATCAAGCGATAGGTGTTGTCTTATCCGGTACTGGTAAAGACGGAACCTTAGGATTGCAAGCCATTAAGCAATTCGGCGGACTTACGTTTGCTCAGGAACAACAGACTGCAGCTTACGATGAAATGCCTCAAAGTGCCATTAAGCAAGGAGTAGTAGATTATGTACTCACACCTGAAAAAATCATTCATAAATTAATAGAATTAAATACTATTTATAAAAACAAACTAAGTTCGCCTGAAGATCCAGTAGAACTAAAAACTGAAACTGTTTTCCACAAGCAAATTTTAAATTTACTCGAAATACAAAAAGGTGTCGACTTTGCATATTATAAACAAACAACAATAGGGAGAAGAATTGCGCGGAGAATGGATCTGTTGCACTTGGAGAAAAAAGAAGACTATTTCAACTACTTGAAAGAGAACAATACAGAGATCGAGTATTTGTACCAAGACATGCTAATCTCGGTTACGGATTTTTTTCGTGACCCTCTGATGTTTGATGCACTTTGTAATAAGGTAGTGCCGTTACTTACTGCAAACAAAACAAACAATGAAAGTGTGCGCGTTTGGATTGTTGGTTGTTCAACCGGACAGGAAGCCTATACCATCGCCATGTGCCTCTATGAGTTCATCTCACAAGAAAACAACAAAGTTCAAATACAACTATTTGCTACAGATCTTTCCGAAATAGCTATCGCTAAAGCTCGTGCTGGATTTTATTCAGCCAGTGAAGTGGAGAACATTTCAGAAGAACGATTGAATCGTTTCTTTTCAAAAACCCAAAACGGTTATCAGGTAAAAAAAATCATACGAGATCTATGTGTGTTTGCCACTCATAATATTATCTCTGATCCACCTTTTGCGAAAATGGATCTGGTCAGTTGCAGAAACGTACTTATTTACATGGACGCCTTTCTGCAGCGAAAAGCCATGACAACTTTTCATTATGCCTTAAAAGAAAACGGAATATTGATACTTGGAAAATCTGAGTCGTTAAGTAAATCCGCCGATCTCTTTAACGTATTGAATGAACAAGAAAAAATGTATGCTAAAAAAATTGTATCTGGCAGGTTTATTCATGTAGCAGCTAAATCTCAAAACCACTCCTCGCCTAGTTCTGTAAAATCGATGAAAGATCAAAAACTTAATGACGACTTTCAAAAAAACGCCGAACAAGTTATTTTGTCCAAATCACCGGCCGGAGTGATTGTGAATGAACAACTAGAAATTGTTCAGTTTCGTGGGGCCACCGGAGATTGGTTAGAGTCGGCATCTGGAAAGCCGAGTCTCAATGTTCTTAAAATGGCGAAGTCTGAATTGGCGATTGATTTGAGAAGTATTTTATTGAAAGTAAAAACAACTCTACAACCTCACGTGAAAGAAGGTATTTCTATGCTGATTCAGCATCAGATGACATGGGTGACCATTGAAGTGATTCCTTTGCTTCATACCATCAATCCATACTTCCTGATACTATTTACCAATGTTAAACAAGTTCCTATCCTTTCCTCCAAACATTCAACTACTGAAGGAAAAACAGAAATTAATCCACATGAAATCCGTGCGTTACAATTAGAGAAAGAACTTTCTCAAACGCGTGATGACATGCGCACCATCACAGAAGATCAGGAAGCAGGTAACGAAGAACTATTAAGCGCAAACGAGGAGCTTGTTTCAGGCAGTGAAGAATTACGCAGCCTGAATGAAGAACTTGAAATATCCAAAGAGGAATTACAAAGCACGGTAGAAGAATTATCTGCTGCGAATGGAATATTACAGAACTGCGCGTTTTATTGGAAAGAACGTTGCTGGAAGATGACTTTCATGAAAGTTATGAAGTCAAACGTACATTCCCAGTCTTGGGAGATCGTATCATGCTTTTGAATGCGCGCAAATTTTTCAGCGAAGGCAATCATGAATGTCTGATTTTGCTGGCCATTGAAGACATTACGGAGAGGAAAACAGTGGAAACGCAACTCAAAGCCAATGCTGACTATCTGAAAGCCGTATTTGAATCCAGTCCCCAAATCGCTACGATCGCTTCTGCTGACGGTTCAGTGAATTATTTCAATCAATTCTTTCTTGACTACTCCGGTCTCAGCATAACAGAAGCTATAGATCGCGGCTGGCAATCTGTGTTGCGTCCTGAAATCTATCCGCAGTTTATGGAAATTTGGGCACACTCCATAAAATCCGGGGATAATTTTGACATGAAACTAATGCTCAAAAGAAGTGATGGTACATACCGTTGGCATATTGCCCGAGCATTGGCTATACGCAATAGCAATGGAGAGATTACCTCGTGGGTAGGGACAGCTACGGATATCCACGATCAAAAAACATTCTCTGAAGAACTGGAGAAAAAAGTCATCGAAAGAACGCAATCACTTATAGAATCTAACTCAGCGATCGCACATTCCAATAAAAACCTAGAGCAATTTGCTTTCATTGCTTCGCATGACTTACAAGAGCCTTTGCGAAAAATTAGAATATTTTCCAATATGCTAACGACGAGTTTCGGCAAACATTTGCCTAATGAAGCAGTAAAATTAATTGACAGAATAAATACATCCGCCGAGCGCATGTCCGGGTTGATTAAGGCAGTGCTCAACTTTTCAAAATTAGAAAGTGCCAAGGAGCAGTTTTCAGAAGTAAGTCTGGATGATATTTTAACACAAGTATTAGAAGACTTTGATGTATTGATCACGGAAAAGCATGCGACCATTTCTAAAAATACGTTATGCACCATTCAAGCCGTGCCGCTACAAATGACACAGCTTTTTCACAACATAATAGGTAACTCTTTAAAATTTACTCATCCCAATTTATCACCAGCCATCACAATTGCTTGCCAAATCATGACTCCTCAAGAGCTCATGAACTACCCTGAGTTAAATCAAAAGCGATCATATTGTAAAATTACAATTGAAGACAATGGAATCGGATTTGAGAAAAAATATGAACACCTCATTTTTCAAATTTTCAAACGACTCCATTCCAATGAACAATTTTCAGGCACAGGAATTGGCCTGGCCTTGTGCAAAAAAATTGTATTGAATCATCAAGGGGGAATATCTGCCAAATCAAATGGGAGTTCGGGATCCATTTTTCACATTATTTTACCTTTAGTACAGCACGTCATTTACAATATAGAGATTGAACCATTAGTGATAGCGTCTGCACCTGAGCTATTGGCTAAAGAGGATCCTAAGGGTGTTTAGTTGTTAGTTGTTAGTTGTTAGTTGTTAGTTGTTAGTTGTTAGTTGTTAGTTTATTAAAATACTTGTCATCTACTAGTGGTCTTTATGTAGTACAAGATTTGAATATGACTTGTGCTTTTAATGGACTATATTATGTAAAACCCTACCACTATGGCCAAAGAAAAATCACCACAAAAAGGAGACAAGAAAGCAGCTGGAAAAAGTCTGACGGAAAAAAGAGCGGATAAGAAAGCTAAAAAAGAAAATAAAAAGAATACTTAAGTCTTATCAAGTATTTAAACTAAAATAGAAATCCCCTTTATCACGACATGATAAAGGGGATTTTTTATTCTACTTTGCAATGGCAATGAATACTTCAACTAAATGTTCTTTCTCATCATCCACAAGAGGAATACTATTTCCTTGTCCTGATCGCTCACCCATTTTCCAATACGATGCAGCTGCATGTACCTGGTAAACCGTCATGCGGTACATCGACTTTCCATAGCGGTAATTGATTTGTACCGAAGGCCATTCCAAAGGAAAGCATGGATTGAATCGTAACTGATCGGTATGTACTTCCATGCCTAGCAAAGAACCTGTAATGAATTGATACATCCATCCGGAAGAACCCGTGTACCAGGTCCAGCCACCGCGGCCTTGATGAGATTCATTGGCATATACGTCGGCAGCCATCACATAAGGTTCTACTTTATAGATATTGCTCGATGCTTCATTCTCTGCATGACTCAAGGGCTGTACCATACTGAATAACTCCCATACCTTTTCACGATCGCCCATAGCGGCGAAAGCCATCAAGGCCCAGATGGCAGCGTGTGAATACTGTCCGCCATTTTCCCGCACACCGGGCACATAGCCTTTGATGTATCCGGGATTCATGCCGTCTACATTAAACGGAGGATCTAACAATTGAATCAATCGAAGATCTCTTCGTACCAAATACTTGTCCATGGAATCAATGGCCATTTCTCTCCTGTCCTTTGGTGCGGCACCAGATAGCACCGACCAACTTTGAGCAATGGCATCGATGCGACATTCCGTATTGTCTTTAGAACCCAAGGCAGTGCCGTCATCGAAATACGCACGCTTATACCACTCTCCGTCCCAACCCGATTCTTCGATATTGGCTTGAAGCAAAGCCGCTTCTTTCACACAACGTTCCGCAAATACGGTGTCACCTTGTTGCGTAGCTACCTTTTCAAAATTGACCAATACATCATACAAGAAGAAGGCAAGCCATATGCTCTCTCCTTTTCCTTTATGCCCTACCTGATCCATGCCGTCGTTCCAGTCACCTGATCCGATCAGCGGCAAACCGTGTACACCGAAATGCAAACTGTGTGTAATGGCACGTACACAATGTTCGTACAAGGTATCGGATAGATTACCACTCACCGGCAAATCGTACAACGTTTCTTCTTCAGGCAATAACAAACGACTCTCCAGAAAACCGACCGGTGTAGCCAACAGTGTTTTGTCTCCTGTAGCAGTCAAGTAACGGCTGGTAACAAAAGGCAACCAAAGCATATCGTCTGAGCAACGGGTACGTACTCCTCTGCCTTCGGGAGGATGCCACCAATGCTGTACATCGCCTTCCACAAACTGTCTGGAAGCACTGAGTAAAATTTGTTGGCGGGCCAGCGAGGGTTGAGTATTTAATAAGGCTAAGACATCCTGCAACTGATCCCTGAAACCAAAGGCCCCGCCGGATTGATAAAATCCACTGCGTGCAAATATCCGGCAAGCAATGGTTTGATACGTAAGCCATCCATTGGCTAATGTATTCAATGCTACATCCGGTGTGCTCACCTGTACGGCGCTGACTGTTTCCTCCCAGTATTCTTTTACTTTTCTCAAAGATTCCGCCACAGCTTTCGGATTGGCAAATTTGAAAATAACAGCGTGTGCAGATTGCGCATTGATTTCACTTCCCATTTGGAAAATGATTTCCTTTTCTTCTCCATCCAGCAAATCTAGCTTCACCTGTATCGCTGCACAGGTATCCATACCTGCTCCTATCCTGCCTGACAGCTTGGAGCGATATAGCGCTCTGGGATCAGAAAGGCATTTGTTCTTCCCTATAAATTCTAAACGATCGGTTGTAAAACTTTGTCGGGGTCCCTCTACTTTAAAGAACATCACCCGTTCAGAAAAAGCAGAGTTATACCTGTTTCTAAATAGCAAGGCGCCATTTTGATTATTCTGTTCCGATAATATATGCATGTTCGTCTTAGAACGCACATCTCCCAATATCACTTCCAGGTAACCGGTAGCTGATAATTTACGTTCCCTGCCGGAATTATTCTTTATTTTTATAATGACAAATTTGATCGACGTTTCTTTATCTACAAAGGTGGTCATCTCTGTCTCTATTCCTTGTTCATCGTGTTCGAATGTACTGTAACCGAAGCCGTGTGTCACAATATAAGGAGACGCAGCTTTCACTGGGAAAGCAGAAGGAGACCAAAATAACCCCGTTTCCTCATCGCGCAAATAATAAGCCTCGCCTCCTACATCGCTTACCGGATCATTGCTCCAAGGTGTCAAACGGTATTCATGCGCATTGATCGCCCAGGTATAAGCAGAACCGCTTTCTGAAACGACCGTACCAAAATCAGGATTGGCAATGACATTGACCCATGGTGCGGGTGTTGTTTGCTTTTGATCGATCTTAATTTTGTAGGCTTTACCGTCTTTTGTAAATCCTCCGGTTTCGTTAAAGAACAGTAAGTCTTCCGGTAAATTTAAGGTACTGACGATGTGTTCGGCTGTAACAGGTTTCACATCCAATAATACCGGCAATGCCTTTTCATTCATTGACTTGCTCATCTGTTCTGACAGCGTGCCTTTGTTATCGTGGATGATGACACGTGCTACACTCTCAAACAAAATCCGGTCTTCAGAAGACAGTTGATCGGCCGATTTCACAAAGACTGCACCAGGTTTACTATAGACTGGATGATTGCTATTGCCTGCATCTGCCGTAATCAATCCGAGTATTTGGTCATGCAGGAGTTGTCGGTAAGAACCGTAGTCTTCATTCCAAATGACCAGGTCAACCGCTAAGCCCTTCAATCTCCAATAGGCGTGGGCCTGTATCATTTGCTTGACGAGGTCCATGCTCTCGGTATCGTACACGTGCAACAATACGATGGGCAGATCACCGGAAACAGAGTGACTCCATAATCCCGACTGACCTCTTAGATTGGATTGCAAAATATTGCTGTCTGCCCTCAGTGCCGGGTTGGCATAAATGACTGAAGCCGCTAAGCGGGCATACAATTGTGCATCGGATTCGGTGGCATTGATTTGACGTAAGAGCACCTGACTATGTGTCCAGGAAAGTTCAAAGGCACGATTCTTCAAATGCTGATCTCTGTACTTCTGCATGAGACTTTCACATCCCTCTTTTGTTTCACTGATGCCATAAATCAAATCTACTGTAGCGGTCTGATTGGGTTTGATGCTGATCCGATAACGAATGGCCAATACCGGATCTAATACAGATCCTTGTTTTCCGGAAAGCGTTGCCGCATCCAAAGCTTGGGGACGAGCAATGGTATAGCCTCTTCCAATAAATTGCATACGATCCGTTTCGTAGGAAATCGCTTCCACTGCGGCTCCGCGCACTTCCATGGAATGAAACATCCAAGGTGGCAATTCATTATGAGAACGAGCTCTTCGAGTACAGAAAATGGCTTTATGTTCAGGTACTATTTCTGTCTGTACAAATAAATTACTAAAGGCCGGATGTGCTTCATCGGAAGCCTGACTAGCCATGACCACCTCTGTATAGCTGGTGATCTCCAATACTTTTACAGATTGTGTTCTGTTGGTCAATTTTATTTTCCTCATCTCCGTATCATCTTCCGGAGAAACGATGATCTCTGTATAAGTATCTACGCCATGGTCATGCCTTCGAAACTCTACATGGCCCTGAGAGAAAATAGCCTGGTAACTTTTAGCCGGCTGTAAAGTAGGCTGATGAGTGTTCGACCAGAAATTACCGGTACTGATGTCTTTGATGTAGCAAAAAATTCCACGATCGTCTTTTGTCACGTCTTCCCTCCAACGCGTCACCGAAAGATCTTTCCAACGGCTGTATCCTGCGCCTGAATTGGTAATCATCACTTGGTACCTTCCATTGCTTAAAAGCTGTACTTCCGGCAAAATGGTATTAGGGGTGTTGATCGTACGCACCTGCATATCGGTTTCATTGGTATGCGTTTCTACCAAATCCGCCGTATGAGCATAGAACAAAGTCGCTCTTGGTATACGTTCCTGAAGCAATAACAAGGTCGCCTGAAAACGAAGTTCTGCGGAGAAACGTTGTTGCATTGGTTTATTCAACAACACATACGCCAGTGAAAGAAATCCCATGCCTTGATGATGCACCATGTATGAATGCACCACACTGTAAGACTTACCTCTCGGCAAACGACTTGCGGTATAATCAACCGCCTCATAAAATCCATGCTCTCCTTCAAATCCTTGTGCAGACAATTCCTGTAAGTTATCACAAGCTTTTGCAGGGGATACCATCAAAGCCATCATGGAAGCATAAGGTGCGATGACAAGGTCTTCTTCCAATCCTCTTTTCAATCCTAATCCCGGAACACCAAAGGCACGGTATTGATAGGTAAGATTGGCATCCACGGTATTGTAGCCGGATTCTGAAATTCCCCAGGGCACTCCACGTTGTGTGGCATACTCTATTTGTCTCTTCACCGTTGCTTTAGCCGTTTGATGCAACAACGTATTCTCAAAAGAAGGCATCACCAATTGCGGCATTAAATATTCGAACATCGAACCGCTCCACGATAACAAAATAGGATCACCGCCTGAGTTGGTCAATAAACGTCCCAAGGCAAACCAGCTTTCCTGCGGAAGTTTACCTTGCGCAATAGCAACAAAAATTCCTAATCGTGCTTCTGAAGCGAGCAGATCGTAAAAACTATTATCCTTCCGTTGTTCGTCTACATTAAAACCAATGCGCAAAAGCGCTGTTGATTTTACATATAGAAAATCGTAGGCCACATCGGAAAATTGCTCACACTGCTGTGCCATTTTATTCAGTGTAATCAAACGTTCCGCAGCGATGCTGTTGCCTTTTAACAAACAATAACGAAGTAATTCCAACCCATCCTTTTCCTGAACACTCAGTCCTTGTTCTTCGTACTGTTTGATGTATTTCAGCGCCAAATCCGTTGTGCCTTCCATCGATTGCAAAGTAGGAATTTCGTTCAGGATAAGGAGTTGATCAAAACGTTTGGGAATGACCACTGCTTGCAGCCAGGAGTTCAGGTATATCAATTCTTCGAATTGCTGCTGCACCTGAGCTGCTAATTTCACTGTCCACTTATAGAATGTGGATTCTTTCTCCGCTTGTAGCTCTACTAATGCCTTTGCCCGTGCATTTAATTCTTCCAGGTATTCTTTTTCTGTGCTTAATAAACGATGTTCATCGTTTGCGGCTACATTCAGCAAGGCTTGGATGTTTTCAATTTTTTCTATGTGCTGTCCTTTGGAAAGATCCCAAACGATTGAAGTGGTAGTGATTAAGCCGTCATAGATATTTTTAGTCATTACCGGCTGAACAGGTAAAGCTAAAAGTCCTTGGCGAAGTGTGAGTAAATGTCCAATGAGATTACCGCTATCGACGGTAGATACATAGCGAGGTTGTAGAGGCAATAAAGTTAACGTATCGTACCAATTGTAAAAGTGTCCCTGGTAACGCTCCAGTTTCATCATGGTTTGTAAGGTATGATCACAACGTGCAATCAAGTCACCGCCGCTGATGTAACCAAAATCATAGGCTGTGAGGTTAGAAAGTAAAGCCAATCCTATATTGGTGGGTGAGGTACGGTGAGCGATTACCGGTGTGGGTTGCTCCTGGAAATTATCAGGCGGCAACCAGTTTTCCTCCGCATTGACAAACTGTTCAAAAAACGACCAGGTTCTTCGGGCCGATTTGTGAAGGAACACTGTTTGTGCTTCCGGTAAAGTAAAATCTTCCGCTGCTTCCGGTAGACTAATGCGCCAGGCAATGGCAGGTGCTGATAACCACAAGACAAGTATAGGGGAAGCGACACCCAATGCTAAAGGGTGTGAATACGCCAGCCAGGCACTAAAAACGACTCCTAATAAGGGAGACATCCACATGGTATAATAAGCAGACCAAATGCCGTGATCAGTAACTATAGAAGAGGCCGAGGGGGTCCATTGCAATAATTTTTTCCGTGACACAATCATGCGCCAATTGGTACGCCAGATGGCATCAACATTGCGATAGGCTTCGTAGGGCAATACAGCTATTCCGAATATAAAACGAATGAGTACATCCCGCACTGAAATACCCACTTCAGATAAATGGGCTTTCAACGTCAGATCAAGTGGCTTGTGAATCAACTGCCATCCCGCTGCGGCCATAACAGGAAGTAGAATAATAAGTGTTACGGTCCATGTCCATAACCAAGGGAAGGGCAATACAGACCAACCCATCACTAACAAAAGCACTAAAGATACAGGTAGTAAACTCCTGCGAATGTTATCAAAAAATTTCCATCGGGATAAAGTAGATAGTTTGTTTTGGTGCAAATGCCCGTCTGCTCCTGTAATCAGGGGCAGCATCCAGGCGCCTATTTGCCAATCTCCTCTTATCCATCGGTGATGCCGCTTGACATCTGTGGTGTACTCAGCAGGACCGTCTTCATAAAGCATGACATCGCTGATTAATCCAGATCGGATATAACAGCCTTCCAATAGATCATGACTTAGAATACGGTTTTCCTGAAACACATCGTTCAATGCTTTTTCAAATACGGCTACATCATAAATGCCTTTGCCGATAAAAGAACCTTCACCGAATAAATCCTGGTAAACATCCGATGATAATCTGGTATAAGGATCAATACCGGATGTATTGCCTTGCATCTTCAGGTATAAAGAGGAAGTGGACTTTGGAATACCAGAACTTACACGCGGCTGCAGCACTCCGTATCCATCGGTCACCCGCTTGAGTTCTTCATTATAAATCGCATGATTCAAAGGATGAGCCATGGTAGCAATAAACTTCCACGCCGCTTCTCTGGGAAGTTGAGTATCGGAATCGAGTGTAATGACGTATTTGATATTGGTCAGTATTTCATGGTCACCAATCACCGTTGAAAATTCTCCCTTGCTCCGACCTCGCAGTAACGCATTCAATGCCGCCAGTTTTCCTCGCTTGCGTTCGTAACCCATCCAACGCTCTTCTTTATTGTTCCAGGTTCTTGCACGATGAAACAAAAAGAAAATATCGTCCGATGATTTTTTATACTGTTCATTCAACGCTTCGATACGGCTACAAACTAATTTCAACAGCTCATTATCCTGCGGCATATGTTCTGAAAACGCATCTGAAAAATCAGTCAATAGACCAAAATGCAAATGGTTTTCTTTATTGGCCAGGAAACGAATTTCAAGCGCTTCCATCAACTGCTCTATGTAAGCAGGGCTTGAAAGCATGGTAGGTATCACTACTAATGTGCGATACTCCACCGGAATACCTTTGGAAAAATCAAGTCGTGGTAAAAGCGACGGCCGCACCAACAGCGTCGCCACCCAATTCACCAGAGATACGGCTAATTGAGCTGCTCCCGAAACAAATAATAGAGCCACTAAAGTCAGTACCCAGGTATTGTGCATTCCGTGACGATAAGCCACTGCAAACATACTTCCTGCTACGAGCAAGGTGAAAATACTGAAGGATAAGAGATACAGAAAAACAGGAATGTGTGAAGCGGTCCGGATCAGTTTATGTTTTATACTAAAACGTCGTTTAGCGACCTGCTCTGTTTGCTGTAGTCCTTTGTCTATAAGGTAATACCCAACATGTTGTTCTCTTATTGAAAAAGAATTTGTTTCCCTATGTTTTATCGTTAAGTCTAAAACTTTTTGAGCCACTTCTGTCTCTGTCAGCGCAGATGATTTTGAAATAGATTCTACTACATGCCTGTAACGGTCTCTTGTTTCAAAATCCATTTGAGGATAGATCCCGGTGATGTCTTGATTTAATACACGCTCTACACTGCTCAGTGCTTCCACAAAATCACGCCAGTCTGTGGCACCTAATAACCGTAAGGTACCGATGCTGTTGCGCACAGATACCTGGTCGGAAGCTTGCTTTTGATTTTCTTGTCTGACCAGTTCATTGCTGCTCAACCCCAGACCCGAAAGCTGTTGTTCCATCCAACTGAGTGGCAAAGCCAATGCAGGACCTTTACCTTGCAATTCACGCGTAAAACCCGCAACAAAAGAACTATCCAGAAGTGGTTTTGAACGAGCCATGTCAGCAATGGTCAGAATCAAATCTCCTGGTTCTTCCTGTACGGTGGTCATCATTTTATCTGCCCAGTAGTCAGCCAGGTTATGATCAATCATGTCCAATGCTACTTTACCTGCCACCCGGCGCAGGTTTTCAATTACAGCCAAACGTAACATAATGGGAATGGCCCATAACTCACCTAATGTGAGTAACTCACGGCTTTGATACGCATTAAGGAAATCATTTAGGCTTTTTACATCTACCCTTCCATCACTGTGTGAAATAATTTCCAACACAATATCATACACCCGAGGCAATCCTTTAGAGATACCGTTAGCAAGGTATGGAAGTCCTTCACTGTATCCTTTAGGTAAATGTTTCCTTGCAATAACAACCTGCTCTTCGATCAGGTAAAAATTATCTAAAAGCCATTCTGCTGCGGGAGTAATGGTCTTTCCAGCTCGTATGCTTTCTACTAGAAGATTGCGAACTTCCAGCAATGTTCTCTCATTATCATCCAATCGTTTCAACAACTGATCAGAAGAACGATGATTTAATAATTTATGAGAACCGGCTACAATTTTTCCGTGTACTTCCATTTGATCTGAGTTGTAAAGTTCAGATCGAAAAGGTTCATCATTGGTATGATTGCGAACAGCATAACCCCTAAGGAAATAAATACGCAACCGTGACAAGATATCAAAAACATTAGTAGGCGTAGCCTTCATAAATAGTAGAGAAAAGGCTTCGGCTTAGAAAAAGAAGGATTACAAATCAGTGCGTACTGTTTGTTCTTTTCGATTTAGGAGAAAGAGCCAGTGAGGATAATTGAGGTATTTCATTAATATAGCTAAAAAGAGTGGTTATTCAACTTCAAATATCTATCAACACTTGCATCTAGCTACTGGTGATCGGTTTGGGCAATTAATACCCGATTGTTTTTATTTCTATTTATCATTTAAAGTATTGATTGGCCACGTTTCTATGTATATAGCATGCATCCTTTTCACCACCACATAACCATATGAAAGTAGCCCTATATAGCATGAAGCCGTTTGAACAAGTCTACCTTGAACAATCGAATGCAAAAAAACATGAATTATCCTTTATCAAAGAGGCACTTTCTGTAGAGACAGCAAGCCTTGCGCAGGATTGTGAAGCCATTGCAGTGTTCACCAACGATGATGTTTCTTCAAAAGTATTGGATAAACTCAACCAAATAGGTGTGCGGCATGTTGCCGTGAGGGCCGCGGGATACGATCAGGTAGATCTAAAAAAAGCCGGGGAATTAAAATTCAACGTAGGCAATGTGCCTGAATATTCGCCCTATGCCATCGCTGAATATGCCATCGCCATGATATTGGCGATGAACCGTAAAATCATCCGTGCAGACCATCAAGTGAAAGACTTTAACTTTTCATTAGATGAATTGATTGGTTTTGATCTTTATGGGAAAACAGTAGGTATTGTAGGAGTAGGTAAAATCGGAGCTATTGCGGCTAAGATACTGCATGGGTTTGGCTGTAAGATTCTAGCTGTAGACATTCAGCCCAACCTTGAATTAACAGAAAAATACGGCCTCCGTTATACCACGTTAGAAGAATTGTGCAAGGAATCAGACATCATATCCATCCATGCACCACTTACTCCTGATACCAAATACCTCATCAATAAAAACACATTATCACAGATGAAAAAAGGTGTCATGATTGTCAACACTTCCAGAGGTGCGCTATTAAATACCAGCGATGCCATAGATGCTTTAAAAGAAGGAAAGATCGGCTACCTGGGATTGGATGTATATGAAAAAGAAAAAGGCTTATTCTTTTATGACCATTCAAATGAAATGATGAAAGATGATTTATTGAGTCGATTGCTCACCTTTAAAAATGTATTGGTTACGGGTCACCAAGCTTTTTTAACAGAAAATGCATTAAAGAACATCGCTGATGCAACGATCTATAACCTGGATTGCTGGGGTAAAGGAGAAGCGTCTAAGTATGAATTGATCAAGTAATGAGTACGAATCCTACTCTCCTGTTTCACTATGCGCTGCATTGACTTTCTTCGATTGAGAAGACCCCATCTGGCGAAGGTAAATAGATAAGAATACAATAGCGAATACGGAAAGAAATTCACTTTGCCAGTTTTGAAAAGATTCAAACCAAAGCCTGCTGGATGAACCGTATTGTAGAAATGTCTCTAAAGATTTTTGATTGAGTTTTTGTTCCAGATTATAATTCAGCCAGCTTCCATACCAATGCAAAATGAACGATAAAATATAGAGAAGCAATAAGCTGATCGATAGGGAATGTTTATACAATGCGAGCCAAATCCCTCCCTTCTTTACAGGCCAAGGAGAATCACTATGAGGCTTGAGTTCTGAAGGCTCCACAATGGGTTCCTCACATGATTTCGATTCGGAAGATCCTTTTTGCCTGAGGAAAATAGTAAAGATGACAAACAAAGCCATTTGCAGAAATTCACTTTCCCAATTTTCAAAGGTCGCTTGTATAAAGTGACCACTTATCAAATAGGATGAATACGTAATAGAAGGCTGATTATACTCCCCTAAGAAATCATTAAATTCTTTCCATCCATTGAAAGTTTGTCCGATTAAAGAAATGACAAACAGAAAAAGGAAAACCAATATAAGGCCGTTCTTAAACCAAAATGAATATTGCTTTTTTTTAAATGATAGCATAGTCTGAAAGAAAAACGGCCGGTGTAAGTTATCGGTTAACCAACACTTTATCTTCTTTATGATATAGTAAATTTCTATTCGCCGGACCGTTGATGACTTGTCCTTCGTAAGTGAAACGACTACCATGGCAAGGACAATCCCAACTCTTCTCGTCACCGTTCCACTTGATAATACACTTCATGTGTGTACATTCAGCTTCTACTATATGTAATTGATTGGCTTCATCCCGATATACTCCATAGGGTTTACCGTCCATCTTCACTATTTTCCCTTCGTCAGCAGGAATGGATTCCATTTCATTATCTTCCGGATGAGGCTTTGTCTTGATGTAACTGATCAAACCTTGAGCAACTTCTTTGAAGAATGTCTTGCCGGCAGTAAATAATTTGAACCTGGAAGGGTCATACAAGTCGGCCCATTCATTTTCATTACCTACAATCAAATCTTTGATTAAGATACCGGCAATAGTAGCATGGGTCATACCATTACCGGAATCACCGGTGACGATGTATACATTTTTATGATCCGTAGGATTTCTACCAATATAAGCCAGAGAGTCCATCGGTTCCAGCACCTGACCCGACCATTGATAAATAATATCCTCGATCTCAAAATGTGCTCTTGTCCATTTTTCCAACAAGGCATAACGCTCCCCTTCTGTGATGTGTTCGGCATCTGCCAAACCCGTTCCATGATCCTCTCCACCTGAAATCAATAAATCATACTGATCATCTAAAGGTTGCAATCTTACATAATGATAAGGAGGGATTTCCGCATTGGCATTTACATCCCCTGTATCCCACCATAGCACATCAGGCAAGGTATCCTTTTTAACTCTTGCACCTATTACATAGGTACGATAAGCATATTGCTGCAGGTGTGGGATGTATTTATTGTTAACTGGGCTATTGGTAGCTATTACTACATGATCTGCTTTTACCTCGTGCCCATCACGTGTTACGATGCCCGTGTGATCAATTATTTCCGCATGTGTGTTCGTAAATACTAGCCCTCCCTTCTCTATAATTGCCTTATACAAGCCCTCCAAATATTTCATAGGGTGAAACTTGGCTTGATCAGGAAATTTAAGACATGGCCCTGTGGAATCATTTAGACCGGGGACTTCATCTGATATTTCTACTTGCAACCCTGCTTCATTGCAAGCTTTTAACTCTTTGTCCAAGGTAGAAGGTTCGTCACTTGGATGTAGAAATAGATAACCGTCTACTCTCTTAAACTCACACTCTATATTTTCAATCGCTATGATATTTTCTATAAAGTTAATAGCCTCCGTATGACTCGATGCTACTAATTTTGTTTTGTCTTTTCCGAACATGCGTTCCAAATCGTAATAACGATCATCCAGCGCATTCACTAAATGAGCCGTGGTTCGGCCGGTTTCTCCACTTCCTATATTACCATCTTCAACCACTACTACCTTCTTGCCCGCTTTTACCAAATTATAAGCAACAGATAATCCGGCTATACCACCTCCAACAATGACCACATCCGTTTTAAGTCCTTTATTCAGTATTTGACTAGACAAAGGTTGTGTGGATTCCAACCAATAGGTCGCATTAGAGCCTGAGGTAGCTGAGCCGTTAACGTTGTCGGTTGTTTTTATTTTTTGAGGAATTGCCAGTTCTTCTTCTAATTGTTCATCCATAAATTTTTACTTTTTCATTCTTTTCAGCAAAAACAGTTCCGCTCTATTTTATCGAAAAACCATCCATTAAAGTCTTTGAAACAACAATTTCTTCTACAAAAGCCCTTCATTTGTAGATATCACTACACACGGCTGATGAAAGTACACACACATAAATTACTTGCCTGAAACCTTCCCTTTATTATCCCAATGGCTTTTACTTATCGCATTGTTTTCTCTTTGCTTTACTTGTCTGACGTAATGTTCACCTGAGATATCGCCTCCAGACATTCTTCTTCCGATGTATAAATGCATAACTTCTCCTCGTTCGTTTGTAATAAAAGTAATATCAATCCCCCTGAACTGATCATCAATCCTGCTGGAAGGAGGGTAAAGCTTATTCAGTTTATTTTGCAAAGATATACTGATCGTTTTTCTGATTTTTTCCAGATTGCTCATACTCTTTCATTCTCTCCATTGAACAAGTTTCAAATAGAATACCAATCTAGACATCCTTATGAAGATAGGATGTTTTCATCCTAGGCATAATTATTGAAAAAAAATAGTCATAAGGTAAAGCATATGACTATATCTCATCAAATATATTGGCTATTCCTATTGGCACTACCCATTGCTTCCGTGGCCTGGACCGTAACACATGAAGAAGTATTTCGTGAACCCAGAGATTATTGCATCCGCAATAGCCACGAAGGAAAAACGATTTGGAAGAGGAAGTTCTTTTACCTTTTCACCTGTGAATATTGTTTCAGCCATTATATTGTCATTGCCTTTCTGATCCTTACGCAGTATCATTTATTATTTGATGATTGGCGTGGGTATATTATCGCCGGCTTTGCCTTAGTATGGATCGCGAATGCTTACATGAGTCTTTATGCGCTACTGAGACAAGGAATCGTAAAAGAAAAAACAGAAATCAAAGTCTTGAAAAAGCAAACGGATGAAACCCATATGGACGATAGCTAATGGAATTTTTTCCCCTATTGGTAGATCTATTACCCCTATTTACTAGGTATTAGGGTGCAGACAATGCGTCCAATAATCGATGATGATTTTCATTAAATCTTTAATGTCCTGTAACCTTGATGCCTTTCTAAAAAAGCCCTGTACCGTCAATTGAGTATAGGCATAATTCACAGTAGGTTGATCGTCTGATGTAGAAAAAAAGACGAAAGGAATACTTTTTTTCCTCAGCATGGGATCTGCATCGATTTCAGATTTAAACTCTATTCCTGTCTTAATCGGCAAGTTAACGTCGCATAAGATCATAAAAGGACTATCGTGGGTCAATAAGAGATAATCCATGGCGGGAAGACAGGAAGTAAAAAAAAGAATTTCATTTTTCACCTCCAATTCTTTTAAAACTTGCGAAATAAACTCCTGATCGTCTTCGTCGTCTTCTATAATTATAATGGGACCTTTAACTGACATATTTGTTTTTTGTCAATAGAAGGAAAAAAATATGCCACAACAAGTAATTTGACGGAGGATCGAACAATTGAGCGCTATTCTTGTTTAAATAAACAGAATTAGTAATTTAGTTCACCTTTGAAGATCTGGCAATAATCCAAGCACCAAATGACAAATAATAAATAAGCACCATTGACCAAATATTCAAATCTTGAAATGTTCTCTCTATGCGCTTATAAAAAGAATAATTGATTTGAAGCATTGGAACTTGTCATTTATTTGGCAATTGTGCATTGTTATTTGGTGCTTTAAAAAAGCCAGCCTGAGCATAGAGAGTAGGCGAACTAAATAATTAATTCTATAATAAATAAGCCGATTGATTACCTTTAATTATGAGTAAATCTCCTAAAGACATCAGCAGCATGCTATGTTTTGACCTCTATCTTTCTTCTCTCTCGGAAAAAGAACAGGCCAAACTTAGCCGCAAGATAAAGCCGATGACGAATAAATCTCATCCTTTATTATCGGGAGATATATACACCAGTTATGTCCGAGAATTAGCCATCGAAGAGAAAAAGAAAAGTGACCTGCAAGTGTTAGTTCAGTTTCAAAAAAAATACCATTGGCTCAACAACCTGGAAGAAATTATTCAAAAAGAGTATTACACGCTTGTACTTACGGATGCTCAACAAATCATACAATGGGCCAATAAATCCTTTTCTACAATGACGGGTTATCCGATCAAGCATGCTGTTGGACGTTCACCTAGATTTTTACAAGGATCCAACACTTCGGAAGAAACAAAAAAACGCATCCGTCAACAATTAGCCTTTCACAAACCTTTTACTGAAACGGTCGTCAATTACAGGAAAAACAAGGAGGAATACCTTTGCCGGGTGACCATCTATCCCCTGACAAACGAACAACAGGAGGTTACACATTTTTTAGCATTAGAAAGCGAAACAACCCATTAGGTCAACGGAAAATACAATTCGAAGACAGAGCCTTGAGACAGCTTACTGGAAGCTCTGATGAATCCATGATGGTTCTCCATGATTTTCTTACAAAGAGCCAAGCCAATACCTGTGCCCTCATAGTGTCCCCTGTTGTTCAGCCGTTGAAAAATATTAAAAATCTGATCGGCATACTGTTCATCGAAACCAATGCCGTTATCTGTACAAGTAATGAGCACATAGCGTTGGTAAGAATTCAATGGATGAATTCTAAACACCTCATCTTTGGACAATTCCCTACAGGCAATGTCTATCACCGGATTCTGATCACAGAACTTCAACGCGTTTCCGATTAAATTATAAAAGAGCTGATTCAACTGCAAAGGTATACCCGATACAGCAGGTAAAGCGGCAATGTTCACGATCGCCTTTTTTTCAGCGATCATCAATTCGAAATCATTGTTGATCTCATCCAATACATCGTTAAGCTTTACTTGTTCAAAAACTTGTTCTGAAATAGACAAACGTGAATAGTTCAACACATCTTTGATCAACGAAGACATGCGCTGTGCAGACAGGTCTATTTTATTAAAATATGATTTAGATTGTGCGTCCAAGTTTGGCAAACTGTCATGCAACAGCTCTGAGAAAGTTCTTATTTTTCTGAGCGGTTCTTGTAAATCATGACTGGCGATGTAAGCAAATTGTTCCAGGTTGTGATTGGATTTTTCGAGTTCCTTGTTCTTTATTTCCAGTTGATTGTAAGCACGTATAAGCTCTGTATTGTCATGCGCGATCACCAGTACGGCATATACCCAATTGTTAGAAACCAACGGTATCATATAGGTTTCGTAAAAACGATTGGTAAGCAGCGATTGATAACCTGAAATATGAGAGGCTTTTCCATCTAACGCTTCTTGAAGCTTATGATGAAACTCAGAATCTATCATCGATGGAAACACTTCCGTTAATTTCTTATTGATCAGGCTTTCCGATGTGCATTGGTAAATTTCTTCAAATTTTTTATTGACGATCAAGTAACGAAGTTCATTATCAAATACAGAAATAATATCTACTGATGAATTCAAAATGATTTCCGCAAACTCTGTTTGTTTATTCAATTGTTCATCTTTGATGGCCAGTTCTTGTGTTCTTTCTTCTACTTTATATTCGAGCTCACGGGAAGCTATTTTTTGATCGTTAATATCGGTGCTTGTGCCCACCCACATCAGGATCTTACCTTGTTCATCTCTGTAAGCCACGGCCCTGCTCAACTGCCAGCGGTATTCACCTGTGCGTCCTTTCAACCTATGTTCAGCAATAAACGTCTCTCCGCTTAGCAGCGATTCCTCCCATTTCTTTTGGTTGGCAGCTTTTTCTTCCGGATGAATAATATCCAGCCAACCATTGTCTGTTATTTGTTCTGCCGACAATCCACTGTAGTCAAAAAAATTCTGACTATAATAATCCAACTTTCCGCTCGCATCACCTGTCCATATCAATTGAGGTAAAGCATCTGCCAAGAGTCTGAATTTCTTCTCATTCTTTTGCAAAGCGAGCAGAGCCACTTTCTCTTTGGTAATATCCAATACCGTACCTGCAAAGTTTACAGGATTGCCGTGCTGGTCAAAAAAAGCTCTACCTTTCGCACGTATCCAACGCAGCTGGTCATCGGGTAACCCAACGATTCTATATTCGGATTCATAATTTTCCAGGATATCCGGATTGAGCGCCCGCAGCATTTTCTCAAGGGCCGCAGGTTGATCTTCCGGATGCATTTTCATCCAAAACAAATCCAGCGTTACAGGTGTATCCTGCGCCGTACCGAACAAGTCTTTGCAAGCACTGTCCCAACTCATTTCCTGGGTGATGGGGTTGTAATCCCAAGTGCCCAATTCGCTTGACAAGGCGGCTATCCTAAGTCTTGCTTCGCTGTTTTTTATTTTTTCTTCAAACTCAATCCGTTCATGAATATCCATACAGGCGCCTGAGTAGCCTTCGAATTTTCCGTTTGCATCGTAATTAGGAACACCCTTATCAGAAATCCAGCGGTATTGTCCATCGTATCTCTTTAAGCGATACTCCATGTAAAACTCCTGCCGTGTATCAAATGATGAAAAATAGACATCGAGGCAACGATCAATATCATCCGGATGTATACCTGCTGTCCAACCGTTTCCTATTTCTTGATCCAGTCTGCGACCCGTAAAATCCAACCAACCATTATTAAAAAAATTACATAGCTTATCAGGACCTGCAACCCAAATCATAACAGGCGTATGATTAATGATTGTCTTAATCAATTGTTCGCTGTTAGGAACCTTGGTTTCGTGATGTTTTTTAAGAGGAGTTTTCAGTGCGCTTTTTCTCGTGATGTCTTCAAATATAATTCATTATACATGAAATTCAAGATTGGGATCAGGGTTAAAATCAGCATTCCTCTAATATTGGCTTGTTATTGCTCGTGTGAGGGTTTTCGCCACTCTTCCGCTAAATGGTAGAATCTAACAATGGCTCACCCTCCCATTTTACCTGGTAAACCCTGTAAGATTTTGCTTTTTTCCTGTATATTAATAGAACCTTAACCCAACGGTTCACCAGCTGTCTTCTCATGAAGAAAATATACAGTTACCTCCTTTCTGTCTTTTCTATTTCGATCCCGAATACTTCCTATTCAGGATCAAAAATAGCTATTGCTCTCACACTAGTTGCGCTATCAACTACCCAGGCACAAACTATCAGTCCCAAAAGAGGAATAGCCGGTCCGCTGCTTAACAATGCAGACTGTATAGTGGCGGACAGTTTATCCTGGTATTACAATTGGGCCAATACACCGGATCCTGCAGTAATCAATACACATCAAAACTACATTGAATTCTGCCCCATGCTGTGGAATGGCAATTGGAACCCCACTGCCTTGACCAATTACCTGAATGCCCATCCCGAAGTAAAATATCTGTTGGCTTTTAATGAGCCCAACTTTGATGTACAAGCCAACATGACTGCGGCACAAGCTGCTGCTTTGTGGCCACAAGTAGAAGCGATTGCCAATACCTATAATCTGAAAATCGTCAGTCCGGCTATGAGTTATTGTACCGGTACTTGTTTGCCTGGTTACGACAACTTGCATGGTACCGTATGGTTAGATGACTTTTTTAATGCCTGTCCAGGCTGTCGTGTAGACTATATTGGCTTGCATGTGTACGACACCTGGTATTGGGGTTTTTATGGAGTAACACAGCTTTATAAAAAATATAACCTTCCGATATGGATCACAGAATTTGATTACAGCGGCTCCAACAATGCCATACAGCAAGGGTCCTTAATGGTTGATGTCATCGACTACATGGAAAAGGACCCTGCCATATTTCGTTATTCCTGGTTTATGACCCGTTCTTCTCCTACTGCCACAAGTACCGATATTTTCACACAAGCTACAGGAGGACTTACCGATCTTGGAAAAATATATGTGCACATGTCATCCTATGACAAAAACTTTTTCCACAATGTCAATTCCATCATAGAAGCGGAGCATTACATCAGTAAAAGCGTCACGTATTGCAATTGGAACGGCTCCGCATGTACATGGCCCTATTCCATTTTACTAGAGCCTACAACAGACGTTTCCGGCAGACTGGACGCCTACCACTTTGCCTCACCGGTAGCCCACGCTAATGATACTCTTTATTACAACGTGGATATTCCCACGGCACAAACTTACACGATAGACTTCCGTGTCAACTCTACAACAGCCAGTACAATCGCCGTACGGACTTATCCGGGCAATGTATTGTTAGGCACGACTACCTCTTTAAATACAGGCGGTACATGGGCTACAAGAACACTCACTGGTATCAACCTTCCCGCCGGCCAGCAAAAAATTTACCTGACGGCTAGTAACGGAGCTCCGCTCAAATTGAATTGGCTGCGCATCAATTGCAGCGCAAACTGTGGCACCTTGCCTGTTACACTGACTTCATTCGATGTTATTGCGTTATCCGATCATTCTGCTCAGCTTACATGGGTGACAGCCTCAGAAGAAAATAACAAAGAGTTTAGTATTGAGAAAAGCCATGACGGTATAAACTTTACAGAAATTGGGATGGTTCCGTCTGGAAGTAACAGTAACTTAAAACAAGAATATTATTTTACGGATGAGCATGTTGCAGGCACAACAAACTATTACCGATTAAAGCAAGTGGATCATGACGGAGAGTTTTCATACTCTCCCATAAAATCATTATCACGCTCCCCACAAACTGTGGTAGCAATTACGCCAACCACTATCCTAACCACATTAGAGAACCCACAAGATATTTATTATCTTATTACTACCTCCACAGGTCAGGTGCTGGACCGAGGAAATTATAAGGCTTCATCAGGAGTCATGGAGAAGAAGCTGCAGCTTCGAGGATTATCAAGTGGTATTTATTTGATTCAGGTAGCTACTCAAGACATTTACTATTCAGGCAAACTATTTATTCAGGAATAATTTGACGTATTCAGATCTATTTAGGACTCTTCCTTGCTAATCTAAAAGAATTATCTAAAAGAGATCGATCTGGAGTAGAGGTATACTTCCCTGTATTTTTTACAAATTCACATTTTATTCATTTTTCAACTGTAAGTTTGTATCATGAAGATACTCGCCATTGCAGATGGCTCTACTTATACTTTGCATGCTAAGTCTTTAGCAAAAGAAACTGGCTTTACCATAGAGCTTGTTTCTTCTTTTGCTGAGGCTTCGGAAAAGGTACATCTGTACGAGTACGATTGTATTTTATTATTCAGTGCTACTAAAGGCAACTGGCAACAAATCCTTACGGAACTCATACTTCAAAGTCAAAACAGCGGACTTATTTTATTAAAGCCGGAATTGGCGGTAGACGAAAAAGTCAACGCCTTTCAGGCAGGCGCTGACGATTGCCTTTCGATTCCATACCACACCGAAGAACTTAAAGCACGTATTCTTGCGATTGTACGACGCAAAAAATTCAATACCCGCCATTTAATACATTTTGCAAATACTGTGATAGACCTGGGCAGTAAAAATGTTTGTGTATGGGACAATCCCATAACGCTCACACCCAAAGAGTACGACATTCTTCTTTACCTCATCATGAACAGGCACAAGGCTGTGCAAACAATCAGTCTAGCGGAGTACTTGTGGGGAGAAGAATCTGAAAACAAAGAATCCAACAACCTGTTGATTACACACATTCGCAACCTTAGGAAAAAATTAGTCCAAGCGAAAGCAGAAGTGGAAATCAAAAACATCTATGCTGTAGGTTATCAAATTATAGAACTTTAATGTATCGCTATGAAATGGATTACCAGAGAACGTCCTAAAATAGACCGCATCGCCTGTCCATGGCTGATCAAACGTTTCGTGGATCCGGAAGCGGAATTTATTTATGTTCCCACCGAACAAGTGATTGAAAAATCACAGGAATTGAATGCGATTCCTTATGATATAGCCGGTGTTGAATATACACACGAAGGAGAATTTTGCACCTTTGATTATATTCTTAAAAAACACCACTTGCAAGACGAAGGACTTCAACGCCTTGCTGTAATTGTGAGAGCAGCGGATACTGACGATTATAATTTATCTATACAAGCCGCAGGATTATTTGCCATCTCCGCGGGTCTTTCTTACAACTTCAAAAACGATCATGAAATGTTAGGACACGGCATGATACTATACGATGCATTATACAGCTGGTGCAAATACGTGAGTACCGAAACACACGGTTGGGAATTCAAAAAATAATATATGCTATGAATTACAAACAGCTTTTAATCATTTTAACTTTTTCAATAAATGCCCTGACACTTTTCGGGCAATCCGATTCTTTACAAAACAAAGTCGAAAACCATAAATACCCTGAAATTAAAGGTTACACAGGCCTTGTGCATCCGCTGTACAGTTGGAGCGACGATGGAAATCATGCGAACTTCACAGATTATTATGTAGTAGGAAATCCCTGGGGCATCAACATCTGGAAAAGCTCTAAGTTCGGCGTTTCTTTGGAGTTTACTCCTTTTATTAAGTTCGCGAATAACGACAGTAAACTTTCTAATTTCTTATTCCATCCCGGTGTCCTGTACCGTTTGGGACATGACTTTACACTCATAGGACGTGTAGCGTATGAAGCCTCTGGACGTTATGGTTTTACTCCTATACTAAACAAAGTCATTTACAGAGATCAAGGCAATACTGTTTTTATTGCGGCGCTGTTTCCTGCGCGTTATGGAAATCTCTCCGCCCCTTCTTATACAGTAGCTTTTCAATTTGGCATCGGATTTTAATCTATTGTTATGCAGGCATTACCTTCTTATTCTCTAAAAGATTTAATTATCTACTTTCTGAAGTTAGGCACCTGGGGTTTCGGAGGTCCGGTAGCACTGGTCGGTTACATGCACAGAGATTTGGTAGAACGCAAGCAGTGGATATCAGAAGACGATTACAAAGAAGGCATAGCGCTTTCACAACTGGCTCCAGGCCCTTTAGCGGCACAGCTTTCTATCTACCTGGGTTATGTACACTATCATATACTGGGAGCCACACTGGTGGGCTTAGCTTTTGTACTCCCTTCCTTTTTAATGGTATTAGGCATTGGCTGGGCTTATGTTTCCTTAGGAGGTCTATCCTGGATGCAAGCCGTATTCTATGGTGTAGGCGCAGCGGTGATTGGTATCATTACGGTCAGCAGTTATAAACTGACCACTAAAAGTATTGGCAAAGACCTTTGGTTATGGAGCATTTTTACAGTGCTAGGCGTTTTTACATTTGTCACAGAAGAAGAAAACATTTGGCTCATTCTCGCTTCCGGTATTTTGATCTGGTTTAAGAAATGTCCTCCGACATTTCGAAGGCCACAATTGGGTATGATCATCTGGCCTTCCTTGTTACAAATACCCGTAGCGACTGCCACAGGCAGTAAGCTTTGGCAGATTACCTGGTTCTTTACCAAAGCGGGGGCTTTTGTTTTTGGAAGCGGCTTAGCGATTGTCCCCTTTTTGTACGGAGGTGTAGTGAAAGAGTACCAGTGGTTAAATGAGCAACAATTTGTAGACGCCGTAGCCGTAGCTATGATTACTCCCGGACCTGTCGTTATCACAGTAGGATTTATCGGTTACCTCACCGCCGGTGCAGCGGGTGCTTGCATAGCCGCTTTGGCTACTTTTATTCCTTGTTATTTATTTACGATTTTACCGGCTCCCTATTTTAAAAAATATGGAAAACATCTGGGCATCAAAGCCTTTGTAGACGGCGTTACTGCTGCAGCTATTGGTGCTATAGCAGGTGCGGTATTGGTGCTGGCTAAAAGAAATTTAATCGACATTCCCACTCTTTTGATCGCTGTCACTACGGCGTTGGTTTTATTGCGCTTCAAAAAACTACAGGAACCGCTGGTCATTTTAGCCGCTTCTATTATCGGTATTGTGCTCAAATTATGGATACTATAAAACCATTCTAGTAACATTTTAATTTCCAACACTCTACTAAATAAATACAAAATCGTAACCTCGGGAAAACTTTTACCGTATAAACTTTCAATAATATTTGAAAGTTCAATAAGATTACTTAGGTTTACAGCATGAAATATTCAGAAGCCAAAGAGAAATACATACAAGCCTGGGGTACCCTGGGGTCAAGCTGGGGTGTCAACCGCACCATGGCTCAGATCCATGCCTTGTTGATGATCTCGACGGTACCTTTGTCTACAGAGGAATTGATGGAAGAACTAAAAATTTCACGCGGCAATACCAACATGAATGTACGTGCCCTGATGGATTGGGGCCTGGCAGAAAAAGTATTGGTACCCGGTGAACGCAAAGAATATTTCAAAGCCGACAAGAACATCATGAACATCGGTGTGCAAGTGGCAAAAGAAAGAAAACGCAGAGAACTCGATCCTATCATAAAATTATTGAATGACATTACACTGGTGGAAGGCGATACAGCCGAAGTAAAAGAATTTAGAAAAGTGACCAAGGACCTTCAAAAATTTGCCACACAAACTGAATCTGTACTAGATCTCTTTATCAAGTCTAATCAAAACTGGTTCTTTAAAATTTTAGGAAAACTACGTTAAAAAAATTTAAACCAATGTTTCAATAGTTATTGAAAGTTATGAAATAGTATAATTATGAATCCTACTGTACTCACCTTCGTCTTATACTTACTGGTTGCCGGAAACACGACATACTTCCTGGGTCGGAGTTTGTATACCAACGGCGAACATTTTCTGGCTTCTATCTTTATACAACGTCCGGAGATTGTACAACCGCTGAATACTATTTTACTCATTGGTTTTTACCTCATCAACCTGGGATTTGTATTGTTGTTCTTCACTCAGCAAAAAGACTTGCACAACAGCATCTCCATCGCAGAATTCCTGGCAGAAAAAATAGGTGTCGTATACCTGGTACTCGGCAGCATGCACCTCTTCAACATCTTTGTATTCATTACGATTGAAAAAAGACTTTATACACCTAACCCTAAACGCTAATTATATGGAAACTACACTAAGTACCTCAGAACTGACCAACAAACTGATTGTTCAAACTTACCTGATCTACCTGCCTATCGCAGTCATCATGACTATCCTGGTTGCAAGAACGTTATTCAAAAACAGTAAAATATTTATGCTCGATATTTTTCACGGCAGAGCTGAAATTGCGTTCGCCACCAATCGCTTGTTTGAGATTGGCTTTTACCTGCTCAATGTCGGCGCCGCGCTGCTTATTTTGAAAACGTACCACATTCACAATTATCAGGAAATGATTGAAGCCTTGAGTGAAAAAATTGGAGGGTTTTCAATTTACCTTGGCGTGATTCTCTTCCTGAATTTATTGCTTTTCTTCCGCGGAAAAAGAAAAGCCAGTCAAAGCTTACAACGCAACTGACTATGATAAAAATTAGACCTCTGTTTTAGTTAAGATCTTTTGTTTCCATGAAATGAATGATTTAATGATTAACAGAATACTTGGTCTAACGAATATATGGAACTAAACAAATACAATCCCATGGAAGCGAACCGACCGATGATTTATAGAGTAGCGATTATGCTGAGTGCCATAGCCTTCACCGCTTTTACTCTTAGCCGATTTTCTCTCCTGATTCAATCGTTTTTGGCCATCCCTTATGATTGGAGACTTGAGCTGGCTATCGTTACAGGACAATTGGTGTTTCAATTTCCTTTTATATACCACAAACCCTTTGCTGTAAAATGGGTATATTTCGAAAACATGTTGATGGTTTCCATGATCGGTTCGCTTTTGTTGATTCCTCTTCTTGTGGTGAATCACTTTTATTCTCTACCGGTAGAAGTCAATGTGGGGTACTTTGCCTTGGTGCTAGCGACGCTCTTCTTTGAACACCGTCGCAGGATTCATCGTTTGCAATTGCCAAGCTACCTTTGCTATACCTGGATTCTGTATCGCTTATTGATTTTACCTTTTATCCTTTAATCTTATGAAAAAGAAAGTTGTACTTGCCGGAGGAACAGGTTTTATAGGAACGTATTTAGCGGAATACTTTTCTGCACAAGACTATCAGGTCGTCATTATTGCACGCAGCGCAGGAGCTGTATCATGGAACGATCAGCAAGGTATTGTCAATGCCTTAGAGGATGCTGAAATGCTCATTAACCTCGCCGGTAAATCGGTTGACTGCCGTTACAATGAAAAAAACAAAACAGAAATTTTGTTGTCCCGTACTGAAACCACCAAAACTTTAGGTGAGGCTTTGCAAAAATGCCAGCGACCTCCTGAATTATGGTTGAACTCCAGTACAGCGACCATATACAGACACGCGGAAGACAGACCAATGACTGAAAGTCAAGGTGAAATAGGTAAAGGTTTTTCAGTCCATGTGGCCACTAGCTGGGAAAAAGCATTGTTTGATTTTCAACTTCCTAAAACCCGTTTAGTCGCTTTGCGTATCGCTGTTGTACTCGGTAAACAGGCACCGGTTATGGTGCCTCTCAAACGCCTGGTACGATTTGGCTTAGGTGGTCATCAGGGAAACGGACAGCAGCTATTCAGTTGGATACACATAGAAGATTTGAAAAACATCATCCTCTTTATTCAGAAAAACAAATCCCTATCCGGTGCTTACAATTGCGCTGCCCCCCACCCTGTAAAGAATCATGTATTCATGCAAGAGTTGCGCAAAGCCATGGGGGTTCCCTTTGGATTGCCATCTCCTAAATGGCTGTTAGAACCCGGAGCTTTTCTCATTCGTACAGAAACAGAATTGATACTCAAAAGCCGTTGGGTGATCCCTGAAAAATTACTGGAAAGTGGATTCTCTTTTAAATATGAAAACATTGATCAGGCTTTTGAAGACATTATAAACTAAATAGATGAAGACCGAGTATTTACACGTGTTAATTTTTCTTGCCGGGATAGCTCATATGGTGCTGAGTATCGCGAGTACCTTTATTCCTAAGGCACTGGAATGGCATAAATCATTGAACACATTGCCGGTGCTTTTGAAACAAATGTTTTGGGCTTATGCAGGCTATATACTCATCATCAATTTTAGTTTTGGATTACTTTCTGTTTTAGGAACGAAAGAACTACTCGATCGTTCTTTTCTGGCTCAATACATCACACTGTTCATAACCATCTATTGGTTTGCAAGACTTCTGATTCAATTCTTCTATTTCGACACGACGCAAGCTCCAAAAGGTTTCTGGTATAAATCAGGAGAGATCGCATTAATTCTTTTGTTCGCATTATTCACAGGCATTTATTTCACCGCCTTTTTATACAATGGCACATGGATTTAGTCCTCTTCTATAGTGTGGCATGCTCCATCTTGTTACTCTTCACCGGATACTTTGTTCCTTTTATCAGAAATAAAACAACGGCGAGAGGAATCAGCTGGACTATCGCTGTGATGAGTACCGTGATTTCTATCTACAGTACACTGGATCAGCCGCCACTGGTAAGAATGCTCCTTATTACATCCATACAATTGTTAAGCATGAAGGGATTGGTGATGGTTGAAACATATACAGGAAAACCACGCCTTCACTTTTTGCAATGGTTGCCTTTTGCACAAGGTTGGTTTGGCATGAGACCTGTATTATTTGAAGCGTTGATTTCAAGGGCACAATCAGGCGTTTGGTATTTTATATTGAAAGGCTGTTCAAGAATCCTGTTGGGTCTCCTCTTATTGCTGCTTTCTACGTTCATCTCTTTAGAGTTCTTGTCCAATCTTCTCTTACTGGTTGGCTTAAGTTTTATCCTGCATTTTGGAATACTAAATTTAAGCACCGGGCTGTGGAGAGCATTAGGGCTGGATGTAAAAGAACTCTTCATCGCTCCTTACAAAGCCAGGTCTCTAAAAGAATTTTGGGGCAAACGATGGAACATGGCTTTTTCTGAGATGACAGCAAGCATTGTGTACAAACCGTTTTTACCTGTTTTAGGCAAACAAAAATCCGTGGCCGCTTCCTTTCTATTCTCCGGTATCTTGCATGAGGTTGCCATTTCTTTTCCCGTGCAAGCCGGTTATGGATTGCCTTTATTGTATTTTGCTTTACATGCATTCCTTATGTTTATAGAAAACAAAACGATGGTTATTCAAAAAATTACGGCACATCGTGTATGGGGACATGTATGGGTAATGACTTGGTTAATACTACCTCTTCCTTTACTCTTTCATAAGAATTTCATAGATGCTGTAGCAAAACCTTTGGCCCTTTCTATTCTGCATTTAATCTATTAATATGGCAACAATACTTCTTGAAACCGCTATCAATGCTCCCGTTTCACGAGTCTTTGACTTATCCAGAAGCATAGACCTTCATCTACAATCGATGGCGCACAGCAATGAAACGGCCATTGCGGGAAGGACATCCGGTCTGATTGAATGGAATGAAACAGTAACCTGGAAAGCCAAACACTTTGGTGTCTACCATCAATTGACTGTCAGAATAACTGCGTTAGAAAAATACAGTCATTTCACAGACATCATGGAAAAAGGAATCTTTGCTTCGATGGAACATATTCATTCTTTCAGAACACAGGGCGATGCAACCATTATGAACTGTCGGTTTGAATTTAAAGCGCCATGCGGTCCACTGGGGAGACTGGCCGAAACCCTGTTCTTAAAACAATACATGCGCAATCTTCTTCTGGAAAGAAACCGCGTCATCAAAAGAATCGCCGAATCTGACGAATGGAAAAATTTACTGAACTAGAACGAACAATATTTTTCCAAAACGAAATCCAGCATTTCCTTGGTTAAAGGCTTGGTTTGAAAATCAAAAGGAATACCTAATAGTTTAGCTTTCGTTTTATCGTCCGGGTCATCTGATGTAGTAAGCATGACAACGATCGCTCGGCTTTGAAGTTCTTTATCCAGTTTCCTGTACTCTTCCAAAAATTCCCATCCGTTCATACCCGGCATATTGATGTCCAGAAAAATAAGATCGGGATGCTCTTCCTTGTGCAATGATCTTGCTTTCAGGTATTCTAACGCTTCTAATCCGGAAGGTTGAGTAATCACCTTGATACCGACCAGATTTTTCCTGATGACGCGTTCGTGAATAAAATTATCATCCGGATTATCATCTACCAGCATGATGCAATTTACCTTATTATTCATTTTATATTTTTTGCTATAGTAAACGAAAACGTACTTCCTTCTCCAACTACTGATTCCACTGTCATGTGTCCACGGTGCAATTCTATAATTTTCTTACAATTGGCCAATCCTATACCGTTTCCTTCGTATTGATCCCTTTGGTGCAAGCGTTGAAAGATTTCAAAGATCCGGTCAAAATGAATTTTATCGATTCCTATACCATTATCCTGAATGGAAAACTGCCATGCCTCTTCTTTTTCTTTGCAAGAAATATTAATTGCTATTGCAGATTTTTTTTTCTTAAACTTCAACGCATTGGTCAATAGGTTCTGAAATACCTGGCGCATTTCTACCTCATAAGCATTGATGGTTGGTAATTGTTCGACTGTAATTTTTGCCGCTGAAGAGGTGATAACCTGTGAAAGATCATCGATGACTTCTTTTACCAACTTTGAAAAATCAACGGTCTTTATTTCTCTGTCTCTTCCTAATCTTGAATAATCCAATAAAGCAGAAGTCAATTGACTCATGCGATGATTGGCTCGATTCATCACATCCAGGTATTTTAATGCAATTTCATCCAATTGATCTGAATAATCTTCCTTCAAAACACCTATATAGTTAGCGACCGTACGGATGGGTTCCTGTAAATCATGGGAAGCAATGTAGGCAAATTGTTCTAACTCTCTATTTTTCGCAGTCAATTCAGCCGTTCGTACTTTCACTTTCTCCTCTAATAAAGCATTGCTGTGTTGAAGAAAATATTCCGCTTGCTTTTGTTTCGTGACATCAAAAGATAATATTAAAACACCATCTGTTACAGGATCCATTCTTAATTCAAAATATCCGGTAGAGCCGTCCGGAAAATTAAATTCATTAATCATCTGCACATGTTTCCGATCTGTCATGCATTGTTTCAGACTAGCAAACATCTCCGTAGTTTCTATTCCCGGATATTTTTCCATCATGGTATAGCCCAATAATTCCTGTTTACTGTATTTCCCATGCAATGCCACGGTATTATTTACATATACATAACGCCAATCGCTGTCTACGATTTGCACGCCCTCTATTATTTCATCAAAAACACTGTATTTATCCTGAGGCATTCCTGTTTCTTTTAATCCTTTATTGATGGATATTCAAAACAAGATAAATGTTTTATTGAATAAAATCAATGCTCTTTCAGCCGATATGCGCAGCCAATGAAGTAACTGTTTAAACACGCGTATCAATCTTCACAACGCCACAACAATTGTTCTTCCGGCGTTGAATAATGATAATCGGGTTGCGTAAATTCTTTGACATAAATGACATCCAATCCTTGAATCGTTCGGTCCGGTTTTGCTTTTAAAATATACCAGCCATCGTCTTTAAATACACCGGGTGCAAACATTCCCCAACTCTGATCTAATCTTAAGCTGTAACCAATAAACCTCAACTGATCGGACAACTTACTATGAATAAAACTGAGGTTACTGAAATTCCAATCGAATACAAAAACGGTTAAAAAAATCAGCATTGCAGTCTGCGCATTTCTTAACCAAGAAGGCACAACAATAGATGGTTTCCAGGCTATAAAATTTTGTATGCGAAGCGCTATTGCTGAAACAATTATAATCAGGAGTGATCGCCCTTTCATAAACCAAAGATCGCCCCTATCCATGACAAAAGTAGGCAATATACCTAATGCTGTTACGATACCGATAAGAGGAAATAATCCGATGAATAAAGTAATGGAATTGAAAGCGTGAAATATAACAATCAATGCTACGGCAACCAATCGAAAGACAGAATGAGCAAAGGGTACGAAAAACAGAACAGGGATAAGCAATTCAAAATAGAAAGCGATGCGTGTCAATTCTTTCAATAAACCGGGATGGTAATACAAATACTTGGTGATCGGATAAGCAATTTGGTCAAGACTATAGGTATAATATAAAGCCGTAAAATCACTGCTCCACTCAGGCCCTTTTAGCAAAGCAGATCCTGTATACAAATATGCCACTTGTACCAAATAAGCAAACAAAGCAACACTTGTCGGCATCACAACTATTTTAGGTACATAAGGCGAAGCTATACTATCGTAAGAGTAACGAAGACCCCATGGAATAAACATACACCAGAACAATACCATGCGCAACAAATCATCCCCGCCCTGTAGAATGAACCCATTTCGATTATGAAGTGACAATAATAAAAACCAAGACAAAAAGGTAAACAATTGTGTGCGATACCCGATGAGCAACATCAAGGCGCAGAAGAAGGAAAGTAAAAACAAGATCAGTTGAACTTGCCAGAGACCACTCATGGTATGGACAGAAATGAAGTATTCGTTCCATCCGTAGCGAAATAACATTTCCAGCGGTATTACACCGGTATCAGAATAGAAGGCTTCCAGATCAGTGGATCGAATGATCAGGTCGATCATAATGACAGCAGCCACGCCAATACGCATAAAGGCCAGGGCCCTTAAATCAAAAGACAAGTATTTCATTGGTTAAAAAAAATAAGAAGCCGGTCCATCAAGACCGGCTTCGATACATTCCTAATTACATCGTTGTTCCTGTTGTTCCTCCTGTAGTAGTAGAAGTAGTTCCTGTGGTACCTGTAGTACCTGTAGTACGGGTTGTAGAACCGGTAGAACGTGTAGTAGAAGTACTTTTTGTAGAAGAAGTTGTTTTGGTAGTAGATGTTGTAGCAGTAGTTCCTGTACTGGAAGTAGTGCCTGTTGTAGAAGTTGTTCTGGTTGTGCTGCCAGTCGTACCGGCTGTGCTCGCATCGGTAGTTCCGTTGTGAGTGGTGCTTGTCGTACCATCGTTACCAGTTGTGGTGCTTGTAGTGGATGTGGTTCCTGTCCCGGACGTACTTCCTGTACCAGATGTAGTCGGATTACCAGTAGTCTGCGCAGTGCTACCTGTTGTATCCGCAAATGAATTTGTTCTGGTGAAACTCAATAATCCAACAGAACCGCTTAAACATAAAGCAATAAATAAATGACTCTTTTTCATGGTAGTAAAATTTTGGTTGAAGATTTCACAACACATTCCAAAGACCGTGCCTTTGCTATTCCTGCATTTATTTACACTATTTAATAAATGTTAAAGGGAAACAATTACTCTCACTGTGCAAAAAATCCACTATTCATTCTTCTTAATCAAATTGAGTTTGCGCAAGCGAGGAGCTTTAACCGCCGTATAGGCAACTACCAATAAAGTCATGCATCCTCCAAATACCACGGAAGGAATGGTCCCCATCAAGCGTGCAGCAACACCGGATTCAAAAGCACCGATCTCATTAGAAGATCCAATAAACATAGAATTGACCGCCGATACTCTTCCCTTCATATGAGCAGGAGTCAGTGTTTGCATAATAATAGAACGGATGACCACACTTACACTATCAAAAGCGCCACTCAATACAAGAAGCAGGAGAGAAAGATAGAAATATTCCGACCAGGCAAATAAAATCATACACACACCAAATCCGGCCACTGATATGAGCAAGAGTTTTCCTGTGTTATACAAAGGGGGACGATAAATTTGATAAACAGCCATAGCGAAAGTACCCAAAGCAGGTGCTGCACGCAACAGCCCTAAACCCTGAGGCCCTGCATGTAAGATTTCTTCCGCAAATATAGGAAGCAAAGCGATGGCTCCGCCAAATAATACGGCGAAGAGATCCAATGAAAGTGCTCCCAAAAATACCTGGTTGCTAAAAACAAATTTTACTCCGGCAAATATACTTTCCAACAAACGCTCCCCTGCTATGGGCAGAGGCTTGGGCTTGGGACTGATGAAGGTAATAGAGACTACAGCCATCATCAGCAGCGCAGCAGAAATAAAATAACTGGTGGCAAATCCGGTAAAACCATAAATAACTCCGCTCATCGCTGCACCGGTCACTATAGACAATTGACCGATGGTGCTGTTCCAGGCAGAAGAATTCGGATATAAATGTTCGGGTACACACTGAGTCATCAAACCAAACATAGCTGGTGAAATAAAACCTCGGGCAATACCTGTAATAAATATCAAGGTATAAATCGACAGTATAAGTTGGGCATTATTTTCTTGCTGAATGTTTGTAGACAAAATACCCAATGCCAAAGAACACAAAAACAAGGTCGCATAGGCTAGCCGCACAATGTGCTTGCGACTCGCCTTATCTGCCAGGTGTCCGGCATACAAACCCAGTGCAATAGCGGGTACTGCTTCGGCAAGCCCAATCATTCCCAAAGACAATGGATCTTTAGTAAGCATATAAATTTGCCAACCTACGAGCACACCTTGTATTCGAATGGCAACTGTAAATAGCACGCGGGCCATGATGAAAAACTGAAAGTCGCGGTGCTTTAATACGGCATATGGATCTGTGTTTGATTTCATCTGCAATTTTCCCTTTAAAGATGCAATTAATGCATACAATAAAAAAGGGTTCCGTATGAACGAAACCCTTTGATGAATCTTTAAATCCCTACGGCAGCATGAACTGTTTTCCGATTCTGTGATGGTATACACAAGGGGCATAACATCTCAACAGATCCATACTTCAGCATGCAAGTGTCGGTTCTCCGGGTGACCTGACGGATCAGGAGCCCCTTAAAGATTCGTTGTATAGTAAGTATAGAAAATAGTATGCCATTGATCCAAAAACTATATTTATGCAGCAATAAGCTACTTCTGGTAAAATTATTTTTAATGATTGATAAAAAGCCTCTACAATTCATCAGCTAGCTGGTTAATACACTACTCACACTTCTTATCAATTCTGGATATAAAAAAAGGATCCTGCTTTTCAGAGGGATCCTTTGGTAAATCTTTAATTCCTTACGCAGTATGTATTACAGGCGCTAAAGGTATCTTCTCAGTTCTAGTGATGAAGCACCATATAAAGAGTCGGTAGTCATAGACTGTCTCAGTTGAGGGTTGCTGTTGTATATCCAAAAACCCTTTAAAGATTCGTTGTATATATACTATTGAAAATTTTAAGCCTAATCAATCGATGAGGAGAAACAGAAGAAAATGAGCCAATTAGATCATGACAAAATAAAAACACATTAAAAAAAATACCCAATTGCACAAAATATGATGACTCTATTACTCAAATTTCTGACACCTATGAATCACTGGTCTTTCGTTGATCCTGGCTAACCAAAACATGTCGGCGCTTCAATATTTTTTTTCCTTTCATTTTCATGTAGCGCATGTACTCCTGATCAAAATTCTTTTCTGACAGGTCTTTCGCAGCAAAGATATTATTGTATACTAACTTCCCTTTGGAATCTACGACCCACACTTCTACTTCTACAATGGTCTCTCCCATCAAAGAACTTTTGATATCAATATTGATCAATCCTGTAACGGGATAAGTAATGGCAGAGTCTACGACCTGAATAATATCCGGTTGAATCTCATTCTTCAATGCTTTGAGTTGATCCAGGGTCAGACTACTCTGAGCAGAAGTCCAGTGACTAATCAGCAAGAAGAGGCTTATGAATGCTGTCTTTTTCATGTCATTTTTCTTTAATCTGCTTAACGATCCCATAAGATACTAAAGATTAAAATTGAACCCGCACGAACGGTTTAAAAAGAAGCGATCATACACTATTTTTGAAGATTTTTTAGCATTTTTAGAGGCCTGAAGGCTTTTAGAGAGCAACAAAATCACTTACACTTCAATAGAGCTATGCCTATCGTACTAAATGAAGAGATCGTTTTCAACAATAAGCTTGTGGTTGAAAAAGCAACGATACAAGAAGACGAAAACACATCTTATACACGCCTTCGAATCAAAAGACAAGACGCATCGGCGGTATTGTTGTTCAATACCTTCACCAATAAAATTATACTGACCAGACAGTTTCGTTATCCGGTGGCGGATCAAACGAATGAATACTTGCTTGAGCTGCTCGCAGGAAAAATAGATGAAGGAGAAGAACCACTAGAAGCAGCCATCAGAGAAGCCGAAGAAGAAACGGGATATACCATTAAAAAGGAAAACATTCGTTTCCTACTCTCCTGTTTCGCCTCTCCAGGTTATAGTTCCGAGCGCTTTCATATTTACTATGCTACCGTAACCCCTGCTGATCAACAATCAAAAGGCGGAGGACTAGCCAGCGAAAATGAACGTATAGAATTGGCGGAATTCGACTTGAATGAATTCAAATTGATGGTAAAAGACGGACGGATACAAGACGCTAAAACCATATTGGCGGGTCTATATGCCTTTGCTGTTTAAGCAAAAAAAAATAAGAACGGACAAAGGATTGTCCGTTCTTTTATACACTATGACTGTTTTTTAGTCGCTTTCTTTTTTGATGAAGCTTTCTTGGTCTTCTTAACAGCCTTCTTAACGGTTTTCGTAGCCTTGTCAACGACTTTCTTTGTCGCCTTTTTGATCGCTTTTTTGACCGCTTTGCCAGATGCTTTTTTGGAAACTTTCTTCGCTTTCTTTTCGCCTGTTCCAAGTTTATGAAGTACCTCCACCGCTAGTTCCAATGCTGCCGTCAATACTTTTCTTTTGCCTTTCTTAATTGCATCTTTTGCCAGTTGTTTAACATGGTCTATCGAAGATTCAGAAATAGCTTTAGCTTTCTTTTTTGCCATAGTAAATTTATTTGTTTTGAGTAAGGGATCTGTTGAATGAATATATCAATTATTCTATAAAAACCAATATTATCTTTTTCATCCTTCCTCCAATTGGTATAAAACAACCAAAGCGAACCCAGAAATAAAAGGTTTCAAAGTGGTAATCAAAACAGAATTGCATATTTTAGTCCTCGCATTGGTGCAGCAAAGTCTAAAACACATGGCATTCCATAAACACTCTTTTCTTTTTACAGGCCTGTTGACCTTGTGCTTTTTTATCCTGAGTCTTTGGGGAATCCTCAACCATGAAATCTGGCTGGACGAAGCGCATAGTTTTACGCTGAGCAGAGACAGCGCTTCTTTTTGGGATTTGATAGTCAACACCAGACAGGAAGGTCACCCGATGATCTGGTACATTTTGCTCTGGCTGATCACTAAAGTATCGCATGATGTGTTGTGCATGCAATTGCTGCATATCTTTATCACTACCCTGTCCATTTTTTTAATGGCACGTTATGCACCCTTCAGCAAAATCAAGCAACTGTTGTTTGCCTTTAGCTATTTTTTCTTTTACGAGTACAACATCATCAGTAGAAATTATGCGTTGGGTATACTGTTCATCACCTGTTATGCGTTGCTCCTCTGCCGTGAGCGAAAAAACTATCCTTTGATTGCCTTGACTTTATTCCTGCTCGCCAATTCCCATTTCATTGCACTTATTTTGTCTATTCCATTGGCAGTGGTCTGTCTGCTGGAGATGCAACGAGAGGAAGCTGTCACAAAAAAAACGTGGGGCTTAGTCCTTACAGTAATGGCTACAGGTATACTCCTGGGGATTTTGCAAATACTTCCTGTAGAAGATACGATCTTCGCGCATGTAGCAAAACCTGCCTTCTTTAGTATGGATCGGCTGAGAGCATTTACTGTTCCCTTTAAAGCTTTTTATCACTTCCCGGATTTGCGAGAACCCTATCCATTGAACACCAATATTTTCACCGCCAATAAACTCATAGGAACTGTTCTGGCACTGATTTTCCCTTTCATATTAATCAAGGCATTCGGAAATAAGCCGCTGTCTTTACTGATTGTGCTGCTTACCTCTATTGGTATTTGTTCGTTCTTTTATACAGAGCTGATGTATAACTATACCGTAAGGCATTGGGGCTATATCTTTCTTGCTTATTATGTGGCCGTATGGTTATCCTATGGATTGGATCAACGTAACTATACGCCATACCTCCACCGATTTATCCCTCCTTTTTTAACCAGGGAAAATAAATGGATCAGTCAGGGATTATTCTACAGCACATTGATTTTACAGGTCGTCGCGGCGGGTTATGCTTATACTATGGATCTTCAAAAAAACTTTTGCAATGCAAAAGAAGCGGCCCAGTATATTCAACAGCATCACTACGAAAATGAATTGATCATCCTCAGTAGCTTCAATGCCGGTGCAGCGGTATCGGCTTATTTGGACAAACCCTTGTATTATCCTGAATATAAAGGCTGGGGAAGCTATGGAAAATGGACGGTCATGACCTGGCAAGTCAGTAAGGAAGAATTAATTGAACAGATTCATTCACTTAACAACCACAAACAAGCCTATCTTTTGATGGATAGCGAAATTTTAACCATTGACAAACTAAGGGATGAAATTGTATTCAGTGACGAGTATTGTTCCATACAATACATCACCCGTTTTGACGATGGTATAATCAACCATGAAAAATTTAAATTCTATAAAATCACTTACCTGAAATAAAATTTTCGACCGATGGCCTATCACCTGACAGGCCATCGGTCGATGTGAACCTCGTTTTTGGGTGTCAGGTTTTCAAACCTGACACTGTTGGACAATAGCAGGCAGTCAACGTTAACTCCATCCGTGTCAGGTCTGAAGACCTGACACACCAAGTCTAATAAAATTTTAAAGACTTTTCAAGTGTGCCAAAAGCGGTTCGTAGTCCCAACTGTTGCTGTATTTTTCTCCATTGATAAAAAAGGAAGGAGTACCGTTTACCCCGCTGCGCATACCGCTTTCAAAGTCGTCTTCTACTTTTGTGATCACCGGTTCGCTGAGCATGTCGTTTTTAAATTGTTCGACATTCAAACCCAATTCTTCTGCATAAGAGATCAAATGATGTTCAAGCAGTCTGTTTTGATGTTCAAAAATAACATCGTGCATTTCCCAAAATTTACCCTGTAGCCCTGCCGCTTCTGCTGCTACAGCTGCATTCATCGCATCCGGGTGTATATTGGTCAAAGGAAAATTGCGGAATACAAATTTCAATTTGTCTCCCATAGCCTCTTGTATTTTTTGAATGATCGGATAAGCCCTCCCGCAATGGGGGCACTGGTAATCGCCATATTCAACCAATTCTATAGCCGCAGAAAGATTCCCTTGTACCTGATCTTTGTCCGTCACTTTTTTTGTCAATAAAGAGCCGCTCATATTAATTTTGTTTCACGTTATCCAATTCTTCCAGGGCATTCAAAATGCCATCTGCTCCGGGATTCATACCCACCGGTGATAAGTAGGCCCAACGGATGATACCTTCTTCGTCGATGACATACAAAGCACGCTTGGTCTCTCCTTCTTTATCGTCGTAGACATCGTACAAGCGAGCTACCTCACCCTTGGGTTCGAAATCTGCCAATAAAGGGAAATGAAATTTACGATCCTGACTAAAGGCGAGGTGACACCATTTGCTGTCTACAGAAATGCCGAGCAATTCGGCATTGTGCTTTTTGAAGAAGCGCAGCGTTTCATTGTATAAGCCCATCTGATCGCCGCATACAGGACTCCAGTCTGCAGGGTAAAAAGCGAGAATCACTCTCTTCCCTCTCAATTCACTTAACTTCAATTTTTGATCCGGCGTGGAATGCAAGGCAAAATCCGGCGCAGGTGTTCCGATAGCTAGCATATTATGATGTTTTGATTATTATGATTAAAGTAAATGATTATTGATCTGAATCGGTTGCGAAAGCAGATGATGAACGGGACATCTTTTAGAAATATCCAACAAACTATACCGCTGTTCTGTAGTAAGCAATCCGCTAAGCTCTATGTGCTGATCCAAAATAATCCCTTCTGTTTCTTCTGCCGCTTTTTCCATCGACAAGGTAACTTTGACACTGTCTAATGGCCACTGCTTGCGATCGGCATACATCCTTAAGGTCATGCAGGTACAGGCAGCTAATGCCGAATAGAATAACTCTTTAGGAGTAAAACCTTCTTCTGTACCACCCACTGCTACTGGTTCATCTGCTACCAGCTGAAGTGTTCCATTGCTAACGATCGTAGTATAATGTTCTTTCCCAATGGTGGCTTCGATGACTTTAGGCATTTGTACTCTGGATTAAATGATTGTCTATAATAACAACAATTATCGGGTCAGGCAAAATTTGCAAGTAATTATTTTATTGCCTTAGCAATTTCCATCCACTCCACAGCTATCGCTGTTTTCAGTGGGTGTCACCTGGCTTACAGCATCAATCTTTTCTTTTTCTTTCCAGGCATGCTCAAGCGCTTCTAAAAACGTATCCGGCATTTGCGCGCCGGATATGCCATATTGTTGATCCACCACGAAAAAAGGAACGCCCCGTATGCCCAAACGCTGCGCAGTCGCTTCATCGCTTCTCACCTCTTCTGTAAACGCTCCTACTTGAAGTACATGTTCTACTTCCTCTTTTTCTAATCCGGTATCGATGCCTAATTGCAATAAAGTAGGATGATCGGCGATATTGGCTCCCTCTGTGAAATAAGCTTTCAACAAACGTTCTTTGGCCTGATCTCCCAAATCTTTTGTCTTTGCAAACTGAATCAAACGATGCGCGTCGAAAGAATTAGCGACTACACACTTTTCAAAATTAAAAGTTAATCCTGCTGCAGCTGCTGTGCCGGTCAATTGCTCGTGCATTTGCTCCGACCATTGCAAGGTTTGCCCTTTAATCTCCGCCAAATATTCCAAAGGATTTTTATCGGGTTGTGTTTTCATAGCAGGATCCAGTTCAAAGCTGTGCCAAGTCACCTCGATATGATCCTTATGTTCAAAACGACTCAGTGCTTCTTCAAACCTGCGTTTTCCTATGTAACAAAACGGACAGCGGATGTCCGACCAAATGTCTACTTTCATAACTATTCGCCATTAATGCTTTTGAAATTACTTAACCCTTTGAGGGGAAAAGAAGTTCCATGATAGTTTTCAGTTATCAGTTATCAGTTATCAGTTTTCAGTTATCATTTCCTTCACTACCTCCAATCCGCTTCCCAGTGCTGCTTCTACCGTGCCTGTACCATGCCCCCGGTCCAGTGCTTCACCGGCAAAAAACAGTCTTTGTCCTACCGGTTTCATGAATTGCTGCATGAATTTATCGGCCTCTAAAGTAGAATACGAATAGGCCCCTAAAGCATAAGGATCATTTGTCCAATGAAAGACACGGCTGGCCAGTAATTCTTTTCTTAACTCTTCTATTTCAATTTTGAAAATATCAGACAGTGATTGTAAAGCATCGGTTGTCATGTGTTGTTCATCCCCTGTATACTGCAAGGCCGCAGGTCCCGACAGCCAACCGGTGAGTACAGGAGCAGGATTGGGTTCTTGTGTCCACCAGGTAGGAACAGTGGCATCTGAAAATAAAAAGAAAAACTTATGCAAATCTGCACCTATAGCTTGCTGTACCGATTTATCCTTCCAGAAAGCATGCTTGAATTCTAACACAAACTTCACCACATGTCCAAAACCCAAGGCATAAGCGGCTTCTACTTTTTTAGGCAAAGGAGGAAAAAAAGCGATCGCTGCTTCTGCTCCTTCAGGAGCCTGCCATACACCTAAGGGAACGGTAATCAATACTTGATCTGCCGTGTAAGTAGTCTTCACATCTGTGATGACTTCCACATGCGAAGCGCTCCAATGAATTTCCTTGACCACTTCCGATAAGAATAGTTTTACACCGTGTTCATGACACTCCTGCCATAGGGCATGCATCAACATGCTGTAGCCTCCGTTGATGTGGTATTGTTCCCAGGGCTGTTCCTGCTGCCATTCCTCTTTGAAAGCCAATGTACTGGCTCGGGCTATATCTGCCGCATCATAACCTTCAATGTATCCGCGAATGGCATCCACCATTTCTTCATAGCGTTCACCGGAAAAGTGAGTGTTGATAAATTCTTCAATGGAAATATCTTCTTTGATACCACGCAGCTTTTCTTCCAAAATTTCCTGGTGTTGAATCACATCATAGCCTTTAAAAAATTTACCTTTTCTAAAATTCCAGATCTCTCCTTCTACATGATGGTAGACAATGCCGTATTCCTGCAAGAGTTGTAAGGTCAGGGGAAGATTACCGTGTACAAATTCGGCTCCGGCTTCTATGCGCACATCAAAGCCTTCGCCTTTCATGCTGTGGATACGACCCCCTATGCGATCTCTTGCTTCAAGTATGATCACTTTCTTCCCTTTTTTGCTCAACTCACGTGCTGCCGAAAGTCCTGAAGCACCTGCTCCGATAATGATCGCATCTACTTTTGTCATGGTTTTTTTTTCTTATCACAATATAAAAAAAGGATCCCGCTTTCAGTGGGATCCTTTGATGAATCTTTAAATTCCCTACGTCAGTATTACCTGCTTCAGGTCCGATGGGTATTTCTCAGTCTGTTCCGATGTGATCGGAAGGTATGACACCCCTTAAAGATTCGTTACATTCTACTAAAGAGGAAATAACGTGCCAATGCGATGAGGTGTCCCGAAACAGTATTTTTATAGTATCCAATGGATAAATGTGCCACAATTTGACTATAAATGTGGTTAAATTTCTATGCTAATTTCTTACGGCGTCTTCCAGGTCAATGCTAGTGATATCTACCAGAAATGAAAGCACCTGATGCTGGCCGGGTAAATTATATTGTGCATGCGTAGATTTATTACCAACTTTTATACTGTGTGCGTAAGAAGGTAAAGAAACAAACATATCTTCATCTGTCACATCATCGCCTATACATAAAATAAAATCGGGCTGAATGTATTGAATGAGTTTAGCTGCTATAATTCCTTTATTGCAATCACTGGGTTTGACTTCGATGACCTTATTTCCATCGAGTACATTCAGATTAAATTGGTTACTGATCACATTACTCAGCTCTTCCAATAATTCTCTCGATCGTGTAAAAGAGAAACTGGCTTCTGCTTTACGATAATGCCAGCAAAGACCGGTCTCTTTGTTTTCAATAAATGTTCCGGGACAGCGGTTCACATATTTTTCAAATATCGGCATCACATACTCTTTCCATTTAGAATCCTGTACCCGATCGGATATCCAGGCTTCAGAAGGTTTTTTAAGAAAGGCACCATGTTCAGCCGATAAATAGACAGGAAGTTCGGCAAACACTTGCTGCATAAAATCCTTATCCCTTCCACTGATAATAGCAATCTGATTGTCCGATGAGGCAGCCAACTCTCGTATTAATGTAAATATAGATTCGGATGGAAAAGCTAAAGAAGGAATCAAATTAAACGCAGCCAATGTACCGTCGTAATCAAATAAGAACAAACGTTTGGTACTTTGACTATAGTCTTCATGAATGCTTCGAACAATCTTCTGATCCACCAAACGAGTTTTCATTCTATTCTGCTTGTTTTTAATGGCATCCAATTCACTGATAAAGTCCTCTGACCATCTGAAGATATCGTATGATTTAATTCTATGCTGCATATTTTCCATCCGCACATTTTTCTCTGCGGCAGACATATTTAAGGCCTGGTATAAAGAATGCGCGATTTGGCTTTTATCTGTAGGATTAATTTGAATAGCACCTTCCAATTCGGCTGCGGCTCCTGCCATTTCACTTAAAATTAATACTCCGTCTTTATCTTTCCGGCTTGCAATAAATTCTTTGGCCACCAGATTCATTCCGTCTCTTACAGGTGTGATAAGAGCTACATCGCACACAGAATACAAACCCAAAAGTTCTGAGAAACTCAATGACGTATACATGTAAATAATGGGACGCCAGTTAAAACTGCCATACTTCCCATTGATACGACCTATGGTTTCTTCCAATTCGTGCTTCATGTCCTGGTATTGAAGAATGGTATCTCTTGATGGTACAATGACCATAATAAACACCACCTTTTCTTTCCACTCCGGATAAGCTTCCAGGAAAGCTTGGTAACCTGTCAAGCGATGAATCAGACCTTTGGAATAGTCCAAGCGATCCACAGAGAAAATAATTTTCTTTTCTTTCTGTTCTGTTTTTACTTTTTCACGAAATTCAATTACTTCCGGTAGATCATACGCCTCATTGAATTTCTTATAATCAATACTGATGGGAAAAGTATCCGTACGCACCGGCCGATCTTCCACCATGATATCTTTCAACGCGTAATCGTAACCCAGCACACGCGCTACAGCTTTGGCAAAGTATTGCGTATAATCATTGATGTGAAAGCCTGCCAAATCTGCGCCTAAGATGCCGTTCAACAATTCTCTTTGCCATTGTCGTGGCAATAACCGAAACAATTCAAAAGAAGGAAAAGGAATATGAAGAAAGAATCCGATAGTAGCCTTGTTGTATTTTTGTCTAAGAAGATCAGGCAGCAACAGCAAGTGATAATCATGAACCCATATCAAATCGCCTTCTTCATAGAGCGGTTCAATGGCTTTGCAGAACAATTCATTGGCTTCTTTGTAGGCGTGAAAATTCTCTTCTTCGAATTGTGTGATAAAGGGATAGTAATGAAACAAAGGCCATATTGTACTGTTACAAAATCCTCCGTAGAATTTTTCATTGAGACTTGTCTCCAAATAAACGGGAGCCAATTCAAATTCTTTATTCTTTAAAACTTCTGGTGAAGTATCTTCCGGTAAGCCATCGGCACAGCCTACCCAAGTTATCTTTTGATCCGCAGGCAGCTGTCCCGTTTGTTTCAACTGACTGGCCAAAGATAAAATAGCCGATACCAATCCTCCTGAATTTTGTACCAATACCCCTTCTTCCAGTTTGAAAGGCATTCGGTAAGCAACGATGATGAGTTTGTTAATCTTCATAGTGTATTCGTTTTATTAATAGAAGGTAGGATGATCCTGCTTGGCAGATATCCGATACACCGCATTCATCAAACCTACATGGCTGTATGTTTGCGGGAAGTTGCCCCACTGACTGCCGTCTACTCCTACATCCTCGCTGAAAAGATTCAAATGATTGGCATGCTGAATGACGCGGTCCAATGTTTTAACGGCATCGTCTACCCTTCCTACACAAGCCAGGGCTTCTACATACCAGAAAGAACATACCAGGAAAGTAGTTTCAGGGAGACCGAAATCATCTTTATGTACGTAACGATAAAACAATCCATTGTCGGACATCAATTCTTTTTCCATAGCCTGCAAATGAAGTTGAGCTTTTTCGGAAGAAGGATCCAGGTAATGCATGGTGATCAGTTGCAAACAGCTTGCATCAAGGTGTTTGGAATCCACAGCCTGCATATAGGCCTTGCGTTCCGGATCGTAAGCCCGTTCGATGTATGAAGCCGCTTTATCCATCAGTACTTCGGCTTCTTGCTGCATAGCCTCGTCTTTTGTAAAGATCGCAATGCGTTTGGCTGCTTTCGCTCCTGCCCAATGGAACAAATAGGTATAAGTATGATGCTGACTAAGATTTCTGAACTCCCAAATACCGGCATCTTTTTCTTCCATTGTTTTTGAAATCAAACGCATCAATTGACGTATGTTTTCATGATCAAGCCTGCCAAGATGAACGAGTCGCGCATCTATGTACATCGGCAGAATACTCGCCAAGACTTGTCCGTATACATCGTTTTGTATATGTGTAAACGCATCATTCCCTATTCTTACAGGAGTATTACCTAAATAGCCGCTCAAAGGAATTTCTATTTCGGTAAGTTTGTGTTCGCCTGTAATAGAAAATAAAGGTTGAATCCTGTTGCTCTCTTTGCGTATGATATTTACAATGTATTCAAAGTATTTTTCCGACTCTTCAAAATGGCCGATACTGTTTAACGCGTTGAGTGTATAATAGGTATCACGCATCCAGCAATAACGGTAATCCCAATTTCTTGTACTGCCTGGAAACTCTGGCAAACTCGTCGTACCGGCTGCGATAATGCCTCCTGTATCTTCGTATTGGTGAAGTTTCAACACTAAACCTGAACGGATGACCTGCTCCTGGTACAACTGTGAAATGGACATCGACTTCACCCACTTTTGCCAATACTGTGTCGTCTTAAATAAAAACTCTTCTGCGGTTTCCGCTAAGGGCGCTTCCAGCGGAATACCGTAACTAAAACACAAATATTTGTTTTGTGTCAGTACAAATTCTTTTTCTTCTTTAATGTATGCTAAAGGCACATCGGTTGTTAATCGCACCTGATCATTATATCCTAAAAAACGCAAGTGATTACTGCCTTCAGAAACCTCCGCTTTATGCTGTCCATAGTGATGTGTAGGAGTACATACAATTTTTATCTGTGGTGCGCCATTCAATAATTCTATTTTCCGAAACAACATTAAAGGCTTAAACGCACGACTAACCTGCAAAAATCGCGGGGCATAATCCAATACTCTAAACCGGCTTCCATCTGACATCACAAATTCTGTAGCCAGAATATTTGTATTGGGTAAATAATACTGATGGCTTTCTGCACGGCTATCTACCGGCCGAATAGAAAACTCGCCTCCTTTTTCTTCATCCAACAAAGATCCAAACAAAAAATCACTGTCAAACCGAGGCATACACATCCACCGCACATTAGACGAAGTGTCTACATAAGCCATGAACGAGCAATTCCCTATCAATCCCATTTTATACTTATGCATCCTTACGAGGGTTAATGATTAACAATAGCTGTACTTCTGCAATAATTGATCCTTGGGTAAAAAAAAGAAGCCGAATCTGTCATCACAGTAAAAGTAAAACTCATACTACTGGTGACCAGTACCTAAAAAAAAGGAATAAAATCCTCAAAACTATTTTTTTTATGCTCAGCAATTCCACATTATGAGGAATTAGTACACAAAAAAAATAAGCCAGCGAATTACTCACTGGCTTATTGAAATGAATAATCATGAGATATTATTCATAGATGATCTTATTATTACGATCCAACAATAAATACTCTTCTGTTTCAATGTAATTTCTAAAGTTTTCTATGTCATCTTTCACTAGCTTCTCGAACAAAGGTGTAAACAGACGAGCTACTTTTTCTCCTGCTATACCTAGCGGAGCACGGTAAGAAATGACCGCTTCTATACCTGTTGTATTTTCATCTATTTCCCTGAATCGAACATTACCGGCATTTTCAATCGTTGCACCATGCAGCGATTGCCAGCCAATCATGTGATTGGGATATTGTTTTACAATTTCTGCTTTCCAGGTGATGGTACCCAAACCTCCCGGAACTTTTGCTTTCCATTCTGATAAGGTTTCATCCCACTCTTCTACACTCTTCAAATGTGTCATGAACAAAGGAAGATTCTCCAGTCTTCTCCAAAAGGCATACACTTCGCTTACCGGTTTGTTCACAATCAGCGCAGTTTCAATGGTAATGTTCTTGGCCGGATTGGGTAATCTTTTTTTATTGAAAGCAGAATATACGACGCAATTGCCCGTAGCACCACGATAAACCAAATAGGCACCCAATGCTGCGTTTAAGATACTTTTATTTTTTCCTGTCAGGGCTTTATATAACAAGGCGGAACCGGCAGTGACTGAAACAAGGCGTTCAGGTCCCGATACGTTGATGTTTGATTTTACTTCCATAATGGTAAGGTTTGATGAATACGATTGAATTGTATTCATAAATTATACCAGTATGGATAGACGATTTGTCTTGCCCCTAAATTGAGAGCGGCGTGCAATCACTGTTCTCCGCTCTGCTTAATTTCTCTTTCTCTGTTACTCTTGCTGTCCTGCCCCTAAATCCCCTAAAGGGGACTTATTTATTATTCTGTTTTTTAGCTATAGGCATGTCGTCCCGCTGGGGACGAATGATAACATGATTTAATGCACCCCGCCACACTGAATGGCTGGTTGTCTCGGAGGGACAAAATGTCTATAATCTTTATTAAGACGGGAAATAAAGTCCCCTTTAGGGGATTTAGGGGCAAGCCGGATAGAGTTAACGCAAGCTTTTTACTAATGTCCGACAGTCAGCTCCGCTCTCTTATTCATGCTCCTATCGCACGTCCCAATATATGTTCGCCATGTTTCGCTCTGATCTTATCCATGGCCTGGTACAGATTGATCGTACGCTTGGGATCATCGAACAGACTGATCTGGTAATTGCCATGCACCAAATCGCTCAGGCGAACACCAATCAAGCGAACCAGCATGCGCTTGTTGTATAATTTTTCAAATAGATCCGTGACTTTCTCCATTAAAAATTCATCCGAGGAGGTATAGAGAAAAGAACACTGCTTGGTTTGTGTATCAAAATTGGAGTAACGCAGTTTCACCGTCAGGCAACCGGTCAGAAAATTTTCTTTGCGCAAACTAAAACACAACTCTTCCACCATCTTCAGCATCTTGGCACGCAGCATTTTTACATCGATGGTATCGGTTTCGAAAGTCGTTTCTGTAGAAAGTGATTTGCGTTCGGAATAAGGTTCTACCGGTGTATGGTCGATGCCATTGGCGCGCTGCCAAAGCAATGGCCCTGTTTTACCAAACATCGATTCCAATAGTTTAACCGGCATGGCGCTTAATGTTTTTACATCGACCACACCTACCTGCTGCAATTGTTCTGCAGTTTTTCTGCCGATCATCGGTATTTTCTCTACGCCTAAGGGAGAAAGAAATTGTTTTTCATTGCCGAATGGAATTTGCATTTGTCCATTGGGTTTCGACTCTCCCGTAGCCACTTTGGAAACCATTTTATTTTTAGACAAACCAAATGAAATGGGAAGCTCTGCTTCTTTCATTACGTATTGTCGGAGTTCGCTTGTCCATTTCATGCAACCGAAAAATTTATCCAATCCTGAAATATCCAAGTAAAATTCGTCAATGGAGGCTTGTTCAAATACCGGTGCCTTCTCTGAAATAATCTCCCGAATCACTTTCGATTCCCGGCTGTATTCTTCCATGTCTCCTTTGATCCATATCGCATGCGGACAAAGTAAGCGAGCCATTTTAGAAGGCATGGCGGAATGCACACCGAACTTTCTCGCTTCATAACTGCAGGAGGCTACCACTCCACGATCACTTGAGCCTCCTATGATGACAGGTTTACCGGCAAGTTCTCTGCGCTTTTTCACTTCTACTGAAACAAAAAAAGAATCCAAATCCATGTGTACGATGGAGCGTTTTTCATTGTCCTGCATCATATGATTTCTTTTTGCACGAGGGGTAATTTTTCCATGTAATCCACTTCCAGTGTGGGGTAATTAAATTCTTCCGAGATCTTGCCCGTCAGTTTGTAAAATCCGTTTCCTTTAAAAGGATAGCGCTTTAACGAAGGAGGAAAATGTACCGTATCAAACGTTTTACTTTCCCTGTCGTAGAAATGACCGAAAGCCATGCGCTCTCCTTTTGAAGTATAACTATTTTTTAACGTAACGAAATAACCGACCATCGTTACTTTTTTATTCAGGTACTTCAATTGTTCCGAAGCGAGAATGCCTGTGTTGTATTTTTCAGGAAGCAGATCAAAAGGAAAGCACAACGGAAACTCCAGCAATTCGATTTGATCGTAGGCTTCTTCGTAAGAGTAATTTTTCAATTCCGGTAGTTCAAGATCTTTCAGATCCGGTTCAAAGAGCTCTGCACCGCGGGAGATGTGAGCCGTTTTGGAGAACAAACGAAAACCTTCGAGTAACAATACCTTTTTTGATTTGCCTGTAAACCGAAAAGCATCCATACGAATCAACAACATCAGTTGCTGATGAGAAACAGGAATGCGTTTGGTAAAATCATACAGATCTTTGTAAGGCCCATTGATCGAACGCTCCAAGGCAATGACCTCTCCTATTTTACTTTCCAGGGAATGAATATACCGGAAGCCGATATACAGTTGTACCCCTTCAATGGTATCTCTGTAATCGCCCTTGTTTACACAAGGTGCGTTGATGACTGCGCCCGCCATGCGCGCCTGCTGTACATAATATTCGCGGGGATAGAAGCCGCCTTCATTGTTCAGCACAGCGACATAAAACTCCATGGGATAATGTACCTTCAAATACAAACTGTGGTAACTCTCCACGGCAAAACTTGCGGAGTGCGCCTTAGAAAAAGAGAAACTCGCAAAGCTCTCGATCTGACGCCATATCTCTGTGACCACAAATTCTTCGTGTCCCTGCTTAAAACAAGATTCAAAGAATTCTTCTTTGATCATATCGAAGCCTGTAGATCCTTTGTACTTACCGCTCATGGCACGACGAAGGATATCCGATTTTCCCATATCTAATCCGGCAAACTCATGCGCGATTTTAATCACGTCCTCCTGATACACCATGACACCATAAGTTCCTCCTAACAATTCTTTTATTTTGGGATGTAAATATTCCACCTTATCGGGATCCTGGAAATTGCGTACGTATTGATTCATCATCCCGGATTGAGCAACTCCAGGCCTGATGATCGAACTGGCGGCCACGAGGGTGAGGTAATCCTTGCACTTCAACTTTTTAAACAGCATGCGCATGCCTGGAGATTCTACATAAAAACAACCGACGGTATCCGCCGTATACAAAGCCTCTTGCACCAAAGGATCATCTATCGCTTTTTGTGTATTGAATGCTATGTCTTCCCCTCTGTTCTTTTTCACAATCTTCACCGTATCGCGAATGTGTCCCAGACCGCGTTGACCCAAGATATCGTATTTGTACAAACCCATTTCGTCTGCATCAAACATATCGAAATGCGTCAAGGGATAACCTTTGGGAGGAAGATCAGTAGCTGTATAGCAATTCACCGGTTCTTCCGAAATCAAAATCCCTCCGGCATGAATGGATAAGTGATTGGGTATACCTTCCAGCTCTACTCCATATTTAAAAATCAAATCAATGATTTTATCGCGGTCTGCATTGTTGGTCTTTAATACTGCACGGTTATCAACCAGTGCATCAATCTCCTGTTTGGGTAAGCCAAAGACTTTTCCCAACTCACGTAAAATGGATTTGCCTTTGAACCTGTTGTAAGTGGCCAGCAAAGCGGTATGTTCCAGCCCGTGTTTTTTGAAAATATATTCTGTAATTTTTTCCCGCTCGTAATGTTCGAAATCTAAATCGAAATCCGGCGGTGACGTGCGGTAAGGATTAAGGAAGCGTTCAAAGTACAAATCCAGTTTGATGGGATCCACTTCTGTAATGAACAAACAATAAGCGACAATGCTATTGGCGCCACTGCCTCTGCCCACATAAGCAAAATCTTGTGATTGCGCATACTGCAAAATATCCCAGGTGATGAGAAAATAAGCGTTAAAGTTTAACCGCTGAATGACTTCCAGCTCTTTCTTCACACGCTGCAAGGCTTCTTCATCGTTTGGCGGATAGCGTTTCGCCAAGCCTTCCATGGCCAGCTGCTCTAATAAACGATGATCTTCTTCCACCGTGCCGGTAAACGTTTTTCTATTTTTACTCTGAGTATCAAATACGATTTCACATTGATCCAACAGCTGTTGTGTAGTTTGAATCACTTGTGGTACCTCTTCAAATCTTTGATGCAGCTCGGCAACAGTCGGCATGCATTCATCCGGCTGTGCTTGTTGTTCCGGAAGAAGTTTAGACAATAAAGTATTCTTATCAATGGCCCTCAGCAAACGGTGTACGTTATAGCCCTTCTTATCCATGAACGTCACCGGATGCCAGATGACACAGCGGTCTTGTTGCTTGGCTTCCTTAGAAAATCTAAAACGGTTAAGATCCGACACGCGGATACCAAGGTATTCGTTTTCTGCCAATTCTTCGATCCGCTTCTGTTTCCAGGGATAAATAAAAAAAACATGTTCCAGTTCAGGCGCCGATGCCGGTAGAGGAAGCGATGAACGATTGTGCTCGGATAGAAATTGATTCAGGAGTTGAAAGCCTTTGTTGTTTTTTGCCAACCCGATATACAGCAAACGATCATCTTGATGAAAGGCGATACCAAGTACAGGTTTTATGTTTTCTTTTTTACAGGCTTTGTAAAAAGAAAAGGAAGCAGAAGTATTGTGAATATCTGTGAGTGCCAGAACGGTCATTCCTTGTTTGACCGCTTCAGCAACCAGATCAGCGGGAGCCATGGTACCGTAGCGAAGGCTAAAATGACTGTGTGCGTTGATGATCATAATGCTAATATATTTAGTATTATGATCATAAAAAAGCTGTTAAGCCAATTTATTTAGTATTTCAAATTTACATAAGAGTCTATTTACTAATAATTTAACACAAGAAGAATATTTAAAAAATCCATAAGGGGCCTAGGAGAACCTAATAGGTTCACAGGAGGACTTCGGAAGTACAAAAATAGTAGTTCGAGGTACGACGGAGGGCTTCTGATGTACTAAAGTAGTGACGAGTACTAAATCGAAATGAAAAAACTTTGACATGAGCGATTGTAAAAACTGTTTCTACGCTCTGTTTCTATTTCTATTTTTATTCTGTCTGTCTTGCCCCTAAATCCCCTAAAGGGGACTTGATTTATTATTATATTTTTTGCCATAGACATGTCGTCCCGCTGGGACGAGTTATTAATCGTTCCATGATTTTAATATGACCCCGTAGATAAAATAGCTGCTTGTCCCAGAGTGACAAAATGTCTATAGTCTTTTATTTAAACGGAAAATAAAGTCCCCTTTAGGGGATTTAGGGGCAAGACAGCATGAAGTGCGAGCGCGAGTATGGAGTAAGAAATCTTAATGCAAAGCCTTACTTGATGCTTATAGGTATTAGTATACCATTTTTAGGTTGCAGAACATCAACTTTCTCGAATTGCACTTTTGTGTGGAGGTATTCATTAAAAAATGCATGGTACCTATCTAAATCTTTCACCTTGTATGGAAGTACAAAAACAGGATCTATAATCTCAGTAACATCTTCATCCTGCTTATCGCTACTACTTGGTCTGTTGCAGCAATAAAAAATAGCACAAACGATCAATAAATAGGAAATGCTATTCTTCATGATTTATCATTCTTCAATTACAACAACAACGCATCAATCCGATGGGCCTGTACCATGTGTTCATATTCCGACCAGGTAAAGACCGTAAACTTTCCGTCCTGGGAAGCCACTAATGCCATAGCATCGCGTTGATCGAACACAAACTGTGCAGCAGACAAATGGCGCGTACCTCCGTTTTGCGCGGGATCTACGACGAGTGCTTCTCCTCCCAATACAGGTTCTGTCATCACCACTTGTTCAATAGGATCACCGCCTGCTTTCCTTCTTATTTTTTCTCCGAAGGCCAGCAATTCATACTTGTCGTTCATCACAATGGCTCCGTCAATAGCGGTCAATCCCGATATGATCTCTACTTCCTTGCTGATCGCATTGCGCCACACCGTGAAATTGGTTTCACTCACATTTTCTCTCATGCGGTCCGACAAGCCGGAGAAAGCCGGATCAATGGAATGGTGTAAAGGATGGCGAACCGACTGGCGCCAGTCGTCAGAGCCGGAAGGAACGAACAACAAGGTACCTCCTCTTTTATGCGCGCGCATGGAAACCGCCAACTGAAGTAAAACATTCAAGGCATCATTGGTATCTGTGGAAGATCCCTGATCAAGCATCTTCTTCAATAAAGTGGGGCTATCCGTTAAGCCCGCATTGTAATCGTCGACGATTTTCACTTCATCACCGGTCAAAACGGCAACGTTTGAAAATTTACCCAAGGCATCGGAACGTCGGTGTTTAATGACTACTAGTCCGGGTTCGGACACATCGATGACAAAACATAAATTAGGAATTTGAAACGTAGCACCCCAAACGTACAGCTCTTCGTTTTTGCACCAAACGCCCAAATGCACACCGGCCCTTTCAAAACCCGGAGCAATTTTGGTCAGCATGGTAGGATCAAGTGGTATCGGCTGAGCAAATGATATCGGTTGGCCCGCTTGTTCAGGAGAAAGAAAAGCCAAAGAAATACGCGGTGAATGTCCTTCCTCTCTGCGAAGACTGATCCAGAAGGCTGCTTCAATGATCGCTTGTATTTGATGAGCTTTTGGTATATCGGCTAAATAATCTTTCCCGTTACTAAGCGCCTTGGACCTGTGGTTCTGAAAAATCTCTTCTACTATATGTGCTACCGTCTTGGCTGCCTGATAAGTGGACTCGCGGGTCATGGTGGATGGAAATAAATTCATTACGAAGGTAGTAAAAAAGGTGGTTTTATCAATCTACAGGATTTAGACAGATTAATAAAGTAGATTAATAGGATAGATGTATTTGTGATGAAAACCAGTTATTGTTTAAAAACGTTCCCTATCATATCATTGGTTATTATAGGATAGATAAAGAGTCACATGGTGATAAATTGGGCGTGTCCCTTCGGGTCGGGCTATCCGCTCCAAGTCCTCGCTCGGAACAACCTTTCTCTCCAATAATACCTAGTTGCTCGCTGTGGGCTTTCCGCTCCTATCCCTCACGCAGCCACACCTATAAAAAACATTATTTTCTTGTCGGCATCCCGCCAACAAGTGATGGTATGAAAACGTGTTCATACAATCCAGTTGTTGGCGAGACGCCAACAACCAATAAAATCTACAGGATTTACACAGATTAATAAAGTAGATTAATAGATAGATGTATTTGTGATGAGAACCAGTTATTCTTTAAAGACGTTCCAATTTATTGAGATGAGAAATGTGAAATGAGAGATGAGACATGATAAATGGGAGGATGAAATACGATTGCGTGAGGGATAGGAGCGGAAAGCCCACAGCGAGCCTGTGAGGTTTGTTATTCGCACAAAAAAGTTCCGAGCGAGGACTTGGAGCGGATAGCCCGACCCAGAGGGGCACGCCCTAATTCTATACCCTACTTCACATGACCAAAATAATTCCTTTCAAGGGTGTCAGGTCTTTCGACCTGACACTGTTTGAGTCACACGTACGCTGAACCTCCGTGTCAGGTCGAAAGACCTGACACCCAGAAAAACTCCTTAACTCCAATTTCTCTTTATTTATATAAAACTATAACAGACTAATTCTATATTAATACTTCAAAAGCATCCACTTTCAATCTATACCTATGGCACAAAACATTTCAACCTTACTCGGCAAAGAATACGATGATTTAATCTCTCACGTATGTAAAACGATTCCAAAAGAAAACCTATACCTTCCGAATCCCAACAATGTCATTGACCAATTCGGACATTCGGACCGTAACCCGCAAACCCTACGAAGCCTGGGACAATTGTTTCAAAAAGGAAGGCTAGCCAATACCGGGTATGTCTCTATCCTACCCGTGGATCAAGGCATCGAACACAGTGCAGGCGCTTCCTTTGCTAAAAATCCTTTATATTTTAATCCGGAGAACATCATCAAACTGGCCATTGAAGGAGGCTGCAATGCGGTAGCTTCCACGTTTGGCGGTTTGTCTTTGCATGCCAGAAAGTACGCGCATCAAATTCCTTTCATCGTCAAAATCAATCACAACGAACTGTTAAGTTATCCCAACACCAGCGACGAGACCTTGTTCGGATCGGTACGCAACGCCTGGAACATGGGCGCTGCAGCTGTAGGGGCTACAATTTATTTTGGGTCAGAACAATCGAGACGACAACTCATTGAAATCGCCGAAGCCTTTGAAGAAGCGCATAACCTGGGGATGTTTACGATTCTGTGGTGCTACTTGCGTAACGATGCGTTCAAGAAAGACAAAGATTATCACTTGTCTGCCGACCTTACCGGACAAGCGAATCACCTGGGTGTAACGATCAAGGCCGATATCATCAAACAAAAATTGCCAGAGAACAACGGCGGTTACAAAGCCTTGAACACAGGCGGTTCTTCTTATGGCAAATTGGATGAACGCATTTACACCGAATTAACCACCGATCACCCGATTGATTTATGCCGCTACCAAGTAGCCAACTGTTACATGGGCAACATCGGATTGATCAATTCCGGCGGAGCTTCTGCGGGTGCCGATGATTTTAAAGACGCCGCCAAAACAGCCATCATCAATAAACGCGCAGGCGGCATGGGATTGATCTCCGGAAGAAAAGCCTTCCAACGTCCCTTTGCAGAAGGAGTACAGATTTTGAATACGATACAGGATGTTTATTTGGATGGGAAGATTACGGTAGCATAGAAGAGAGAACTGAAAACTGAAAACTGAAAGAAGAAAAGATCAGTTCTCTGTTTTCAGTTCTCTGTTTTCAGTTCTCTGTTTTCAGTTCTCTGTTGTCAGTTCTCTGTTTTCAGTTTTCAGTCAGTTTTCAGTTTTCAGTTTTCAGCTCTCAGCTCTCAGTTTTCAGTTCCTGCAATTCTCGCAGCATCCCGAATGCGAAATCGAATCTTCCATGTTAAACAAAGTGCCGCACTTTTCGCACAAGTGCCAGGATTGGAAAAGCGAAGAGGGTTCTGCCAGAAAACGGTTTGACAATTCACTTTCTTTGGACCGGATAAATAAATGATCGAGGCTGCTGCCTATTTCTAATTTGGTAGCCTGGTCTATTTTCAATGCATCGATTTTTTGCTTTAACTCCTCGATCATCTTTTCTCTTTCAATGATCGCATTACGGTGTGTCAAATCTTTTTTCGTGAGTTCTGTTTGCAGGTACTTGAGGTAAGTCCCCATTTCATCGGCATTGCCGGCCAGGCGGTTGAATAAGATGAGGTATTGCTTCAACAAAGGATTTTCCAAATCATACGGATAGCGTACGTTGTGATCGATTTCACTCCATCCCTCTTCAAATATGGTGCGCACCTGGAGTTCCGCTGTAAACGATTGCTTGGTAGGACTTGTCTCTATGATGTAATGCACCGAACGGTAACCGTACTTGTGTTCTGTGATGTCGTAGCCTTTCGCTTCAAATCGTTTGGTCAGTTCATCCGGATCACCTTTGCGAATATTAGCCGTCGGTGTTTCTTTTGTTTCCCAAGTCCGTACAATGTAATCGTCGATCAATTCCCAATCGTCTTTGAACAAATGCAACGCCCTCACACCAATGATGTCTGTGAGCTTGGTGTAATAATTCTGCAACGAATACGATTTACTCGGATCTTCTATCTTCTTTCGAATGATTTTTTCGATGACATGTTCACTCTCTTTTACCCTGTACCTTACAGAGTGCACTTTCTTGGCTTGCAACAATCGTTCGGCGATGTCTTTGGCCGTGGGTTCGTATTGTTTTCTGCGCTCTTCAAAATCCGCATGGATCTTCTCCAGGTCCTTCCATTTTAATCCGGTGGATCTGAATTCCAATTCCAATATATTATACTTCGCAAAAAACTCTTTCTGGGTAATCATGTAAATAAATACGGGCTGAATGAATTCCACAAATGGTCTCGTGAATCATTTGGTTAATTCCTTTGAACTTAAACTACGCTTCAGACGATAAGAATCATGTCAATCATTCAACTCATTTGATGGGTTAAAAATACATCACCGACGATTCATCAGCTCTGTAGGTATAATTTTCGATGATGCCTCGCACGTCTTGATTATCTGGATACAGGTGAATGTAGGCTTTCAATTCTTCAAAAGACGTACAGGCAATATCCTGCGGCACGAATCCATAGCCCAGGTACCTGCCGGACTCCATCAATACCACCGCGTATTCTTCTTGTGTCCTGCCCTTTTGTTTGATGGCCAATGTGACTTGTTGCTCAGCAAAAGTCAATACCGTGCGTGCCACCTTTTTATTGTAACGGCTCAGGTCTTCTCCTTGTTCGCATACTTTGCAGCTGCTGAGAAGAGATGCCTGTGTGCAAGACACGGAAGATTTTTGCAAACCACACAAGCGGCCGCATAACTGATGTTCGTGCGCCGCCTCCAGCAGAAATGTTCGTGCTTCCACTGCTGTACGAAAAGACAATATGGGTTGTTGAAATTTTTGAATCAGACCTACCGATAAGCGTGTATAACCTTGCTGGTCGGTGTATTGATAAATGCAGTAATTTTTAACGACACGTTTTTGTGAACGGTTGTAAGCCGGCCAGTATCGTTTGATTTCATTGGATTCCAAGAGCAGGGAGATCAATTCACTTCCGCAGCGTTCAAAACTCACGCTGTAGATTTCATTCATGAATCGCTGACTCTGTTTGCTGTTTTGCTTTCCTGAAAAATGACTGATGACTCTTTTCTTGATGTTGATGGCTTTACCTACATAAATGACCTTGCTCTTATGGTCATGAAAATAATAGACACCCGGTTCTTCCGGCAAAGCATCGAACTGCTCACGAGGCAAATGCGCGGGCAACAAGGTTTCACGTGAATGGCGATGCAGGGATTGATCGATAAATTTTTCCTGATCATTTTCCAGCAAAAGCTTCAGCAGTTTCACAGTAGCCTCTGCATCTCCCTTGGCACGGTGCCTGTCGGTAATTTCTATATTGAGAGAACCGCATAAATTCCCCAAGCTATAAGATGGAAGCTTAGGGAATATTTTACGGCTCAGTCTAACCGTACATAATTTTTTTCGTTCGAAGTTTAAGTCTAGCGTCTTGAACGATTGTTTCAAAAAAGTAAAATCAAAATTGACATTGTGCGCCACAAACACACAGCCCTCCGTAAAATCCAGGATATCCTGCGCCACTTCGGAAAAAGTGGGGGCATCTTCTACCATCTCCGTGGTGATACCGGTCAATGAAGTAATGAAAGAAGGAATACGTTGCTCCGGATTGATCAGCGTGTGGTAGCAATCAGTAACTTCCTTACCATCAAAACGAAAGATGGCAATTTCAGTGATGTTGTTACCGGAAGCATAACCTCCTGTAGTTTCGATATCGACAATGGCGTACATGGCAATAAGCTAACTTTATTAGCAAATATACTACAAATCGAAATAAAACTAATTATTTTGGCAAATAAAAATAGAGAACTGAGAAACTGAGAACTGAGAACGGAAAACTGAGAACAGAATGAAAAATACATGTTCAGCCATACTATCTGACTAATTAAGTCAGTTCTCAGTTCTCTATTTATTTAAGGTTATGCAGCAAAAGATAATCAAGGTCCATCTTCTTCCCTTCCTTACACTCCAGTACTTTGTTCTTGAATTCCCAGACGGTACTTTTTCTCATTTCAAGTTCTCTTGACAGTTCCGCGCAATTTACCTCGTCGCTGTACTTGTTGACTTTCATCATGATGTAAAAGGCTTTCACCAAGGAGAACTTACACTTGTGCAAAAAAGTAAAAGCAGTCACCGACTCACTATAGCCACAGCGTGTACAGCGTCTTGAAAAAATCCGTGCGCCGGTAAAGTATTTTTTATTGGCGCATTTTTTACATTGAAAGCCCTCTGTCCATTTGATCTCTTCAATGTACCGCTGACAAGCCAGGTCATCAGGGAAAATCTGTAAAAATTCTTCATAGCTCACATCATCTGATTTGATACGGGCTTCGTTGACTTGTTTGATCTTTTGTTTTAATTTATGATTGTCCAGGTCTAGGATTTGATTCCACTTGTTGATCTCCTGCGCTTGTAGTTCCAATTTGACATTGAGTTGTTCCAGTTCCACGGATTTCTCTGACAACTCCTTGGTACGTTCCATTACCTTCTGTTCCAGTTCCTGGTTTACTTTCTGACTCAGGGCTTCGTTCTCTTCCAGCTGTGTAATGATCTTCGCTTGCGCTTCTTCTTTTTGAACTTTCAAAAACCGGAAACGATCGCCAAGCGCAATGAACAATATACAAATTTCCAGGATGATGGCACCGTCACGGCTGTAGATGGCCACAATAGAAATGTTGCCGGAGATATCAAGAATGCCGAGATCCTTGATCAAACGAAGAATAAAACCCAGAATAATGAACGTATTACCAATGATAAAGAAACGTGCCGGTTTAAAACCTTCCCGATATAGGCGTATGGAAACAACGTATACAAATAAGAAGTGGATCAGGAATAGAAAATAGATCACACCGCCGGGATAAGCAACAAATTTATCCAGGACATAATTAGCGAGGTAGAAAAACATCGAATAGTTGATCCATCGGTCGTACTTAGGATGCAACGTTTTACTGTCTAAGAACCACTTGGAGTATAGGGTGAAGAATACCAACAATAAAGGATTGGATAAAATAAAACCAATCTGTGAAACAACAGGATGAGAAGACCAGAGGTACTGATAACCTATGCCATCGTCCAACATAGAGTTGAATCCCCAGGACAGCACGTATACGGAATAAACCAGGTATATTTTTTCTTTGAGAGAAAAATAAAGAATTAAGTTCAGCAAGCAAATGATCAGGATGATGCCATAATAGATACCCAGAAAATAATACTCATTAAAGGCATAGGAAGAAAACTCATCGTTGGACCGGATCTTGAATAAAATACTGCCGATTACTTTAGAATGAATTTTTAAGTAATAGGTATTGGTTGTACCCGTTTTCAGGTCAAGATCCATGACCAGATTTTTATGCAGGTAATTTCTGGAAGCGAAGGGTTGCTTCAGTCCACTGGAAATGACTTGATACGTTCCTCCGTTTAGCGCATACAATTCTACATCGTAATGTCTTGAATCCAGAATTTCCAGTACCCATTTTTTTCTTTCTTTGATGTCAGGCTCTACTACAAACTTGATCCAATACGTAGCATTCGGATCTTCTGTATACAACATGGAGTCTTGCTTGAAAGCGGAAGCCGGTAACTTTAGAATATCTTGTATCTGCAGGATACGATCGGGATCTTTGAATTTGGTAATGTAATGAGGAGCTACTTCAAAAAAGTTGGTTTGATCCGTAATACGAATAACATCTAAAGCATAGCCCTTTGCAGGTGCAAGAAATAGCAATAGCCCGTAAACAATACCAATACAAAATACTTTCATTCTTAAGAATAGCTGGGAAGACGAAAATATACGCAACAAAAAACATTTCAATGGTATTGAAGTTCGTGATACAAAAAACAAAATCCAAATGATTTGTTCATTAGAATTTTAAAAACTCTTCTTTTTTAGCATATTCACTCCCATTGAAAAAACTTGTCGAATCAAATACCATGTATGGTGTCTTGCATGAGTTTTACTATGAAATGTCTCCATTCAGCAAAATAGCATGAAACAATGAACGACGATAACATAGAATTTTACAATATACAAGCGCCAAGTTTTAAAAGCCTTCTGTTTAAGCGGGCATTTCAATGGAGCGGATTAAAAAAAATCATGGAACGTTTTTCTGCGCCGGGCCCGCTTCTTTACCTCATCAATGCCCCTTACCCTACCCGTTCTCTAAAAACAGTGGCCAATGTCCAACGGCATACGCAGAATGGTAAAAATGTATTTACCCTTTCTTCTAAAGTTAAAACTTCTGCAATCGTTGTGCTGTACTTACACGGAGGAGCCTTTACAATCAACTTTACTCGTCCGCACTGGCGTTTTATCCGAGATTTAATTCACCGAAATCATTGCACCGTAGTGGCTCCAGACTTTCCACTGCTTCCTTTCGATTACCAAACAAGGCTGGAGATGGTATATCATGTTTACCAATCGCTCCTGCTAAAAACTGAGAGTAAAAACATTATTTTCATGGGTGATTCTTCAGGAGGCAATATGGCGCTTGCGTTAGCGCAATTGGCACATGAAAGAAAAATAAATGCGCCGGGTCAGGTTATTATGCTTTCCCCATGGCTCGATGTATCCATGTCTAATCCTGAATTGAAAACCAACTTACCGTATGATCCCATGTTATCCTATCCGGCAGCCATTAAAGTAGGAAAAGTGCATGCGGGGATTGCGGGTCCTACTTTTTATCAGGTCAGTCCATTATATGGGCAATTAAAAGACATTGGAAGAATCAGTATATTTACTGGCACCCATGACATTCTCTATCCCGATGCAAAAAAATTAAAAGCATTAGCTAACGCACAGCAAGTACCTTTCAACTACTTCGAATACCGATCGATGATGCATACCTGGATGTTGTTCGACATGCCGGAGTCGCAAATGGTTAAAGAACAAATCGCTTCCTTGATTGCTTCTTAACTTAATACTCAAAGACGAGATCCTCTATGGGTTAAGCATCTTCTTTGAATTAAAGACATTGGAACTGGTAATAATAAGGGCCATGGAATGTAGAATACAGGTGAAAAAATCGCTTTATGCAACTATTCATACAGCACTGCGTAAAACCATTTAATCTATTGAATGTCTTTATACTTTTTGTAATGATTTTACGAGACTCCTTATACGGTAGGTATACAAAGATCGTTTTCACCTTTCTTTGTTTTTTCATTCTCAGCGCAAACAACTCTTTTGCTCAGGGTGTAATCACTGTATTAGACGATGCCGACAAAATGTATCAACCTCGTCAGCAAGTTTACTATTTATGGGACAAAGGGAATAATCTCACGCTAGAACACGTAAAATCTCCTGACTTCGATAAACAATTTATTCATTCGGGAAAAGGAGCCATTAGTTTTGGCATCACCGATGAAAACATGTGGTTTAAAGTTAAAGTAAAAAACAACATCCCTGCACAACAAAAGGATTGGATCTTTGAAATGGCTTACCCACACTTCGACAGCCTGGAATTTTATTACCAGGACGAAAAAGGGACATGGCAAAAAGAATTAACCGGAGATCAAACACCTTTCCATACCAGAAAAATATTCAACAAGCACTTCGCCTTTCCAATGCAGCTTGACGATACGACTACGCATACATTTTATTTTCATATTGGAGGACAGGGGTCCAGACAGTTTCCTCTTTATATACAAAGTCCCCAGACCTTTTATGCTGCCCAGGAAGAAATCAGCATGATTTACGGAGGCATGTTTTTCGGAACCATCATCATCATGATGTTCTATAATCTATTTATTTTCTTTTCGCTAAAAGATAAAGTCTACATCTATTACGTATTGACAAACTTCTCTGTCATCATTTATTACTGCGGTTATACCGGCTATGGCTTCCAATACATATGGCCGGAATATTATTGGATCAATGAAAAAATCATTCCTTTCGGAGCCATACTGACAGGTATAACTACGATTATATTCTCCAAAATTTTCCTTGAAACAAAAAAATACCTGACATGGGTACACAAACTTCATATCTATTTTATTGCCGCTTATCTCCTTGAACTGGCAACTCTTTTCTTTGTATCATATGAAGTAGCATTAAAAGGAGCATCCTTGATGGCCTCTTTATCTGCTATGCTGGTATTGATTTCAAGCTATGCCATTTGGATCAAAGGGAACAAATCCGCGCGTTTTATCGCTTTTGCCTTTTCCTTTTACTTGATTGGGATTGTGTTATTAAACCTGAACATTACGGGCGTTATACACCGAAACTTCTTCGTCGCGCATGCCATGGAAATGGGTACGATCATAGAAATTTCTTTACTATCACTCGCATTGAGTGATAAATATAGTCGTCTGAAGAAAGAGAAAGAACAAGCGCAAGCTGAATTGATCCATGTACAGCGAGTGGCCAATGAAGAATTGGAAAAGAAAATAGAGCGTCGTACACAAAAGATCAACCAGCAAAAAGTAGAGCTGGAAGAATCTAATAAGGTAAAAGACAAATTGCTGTCTATTATTTCACATGACCTTAAAGGTCCTTTAAATTCTTTTCAAACATTGCTGGCGATGATGTTGAAAGATGAATTGACCAAGGACAACATCAATATGTACACCTCGCATCTCAACAATAAATTGGGATTGATGATCAACCTGGTAGACAACATTTTAAACTGGGTACGCACACAAATGGGCGGAATGAAATTTGATATCATCAAATTGAACCTGAAAGAATTGGTCAAAGAAAACATTCATCTCTTCAGTAGTCAAGCCGAATTGAAAGCCATTAAGATTTTCGACCAGGTGCCTGAAGGCCTCATGGTCATGGGAGATAAAAACGTTGTACGCATGGTGATTCGTAACCTCATGGCCAATGCTTTAAAGTTTACCAAGAACGAAGGACAAGTTTTCATCTCTGCTGTTGTGCAGGAGAATTGTATTTTGATTGAAGTAAGAGATACCGGCATTGGTATTCCTCCTGAAAAAATGAACCTGTTATTTACAGATGCGCACTTTACTTCACCCGATACCAATCACAATGCCGGCACCGGTATAGGCTTGTTGTTGTGCAAAGAATTTTTATCTAAAACATCCGGAGAGATTTGGGTGGAGAGCGAAGTTGATAAAGGCTCTTCGTTTAAGTTTACCTTGCCTCAAGTACAAGTAGAATAATCTGATCTTGTTACTTGGCCAAAATTTCCATTTCAACATTTTCGATCTCCAATCTTTAGTTGTTATACAAGCAAATGGCCTGTCAGGGGACAGGCCATGGATAGGAGAAGAGACCTGGCACCAAGTTAATCTTTCAATTACTTAGACAGAATTTCCATTTCCACTCTCCTATTCAGTTTTCGTGATTCTTCAGTCAAGTTATCGGCAATAGGGAAAGCTCCGCCATACCCTACCGTTTCTATGCGTTCTGCAGCAATGCCTTTTGCCAGGAGGTACTTCTTGACATTGAGCACACGCTCCTCGGAAAGGCGGATATTTAATATCGGATCACCCTGATTATCGGTATGACCGATAAAACGAATGCGTACAGCCTTATCTCTCATCATCCACAAAGCCACTAAATCAAGTTCTGCCATCGCAGACGACTTCAACTCCGCTTTGGTCTGATCAAAGCTTAATCGATGCAGGGCAATACGTTCTATTATGCTGTCCACTTTTGTAACCGATGGCAAAGGATCCACCATAATGGGACGCCACGGTTTAGGATGCAATACATAAACACCTTCCGTGACGGTATCAGGGTATTCAAACTCTCCGTATGTACTCAATGGTACTTTCTTCTTTACAGAATCCAGAGGAGCTACATAATAACGATCTACTAGGGTTACTGTTTTCTTAGGCGGTTGATACCCTTCCGGCATGGTCTCCAAATAAATGAAAGAAATATCATCCAATGCGACATCGTTGCCGAAAACAGAAGTGTTCGTATTTTCTATACAAACATCCACATTACTGCTGTGCCCATCTGAATACCAGGTACCGGAAATTGCAACCCAGCGAAACAAGTGAAAAAAATCTTTTTCCAGCGCAATCACTTCTGAACCGATCGTTACTTTGAGTTCCGGATCATTGCCTTTGACATCGCCTTCATCAAAGGCGAAATTTGTTTTGGAAGGAAGCAAAGCAAACACATTACAAAAGTAAGCCGTGAATTCGTAGCGGGTATTCGGTTTTACTTTCACATTACCGCACCATAATTTTCTTCCGGACCTCCCATCGGCATTTGCAATCAAAAAACTCCCCCGACCTTTGGTATGATCGCCATAGGTAGGATTCGCAAAATCAGCATGATGTAAAGGAGCATTATTAGTGACTACATAAGAACCCGTGGCGCCGAAATCATCGTAACGGTATTCACTTGTGAAACCATAGTTTCCGAGTTCGAAATCACCGTTAGAAATTAAATTGACAACTGCCGGACTGCTCGTTTTCGTTTTTTTCTTTTTAGGAGATTGAGCATGCACTTCCGATGCAAGCATCATTGTCCACACCAGAAAAAAAGCCAGACTTATGAGAGGAAACTTGTTCAAGCGTATAATTATAATGACTCTATTTAATGCTTTTTCAACGAAAGTACAACGCTTTCCAGCTACAACGCGAAATAATACCCACATAGTGTAGAACTCATACCACAATTTAGCATCAATTATAATCCTATAAATCCCTGCTAAATAATTGATCCACAAATAAGTTGAGATGCGCGCATGGAAAAATGCAGTGTATCCTTTTTTATTCAAAGATCTTGAATACCATTGAAGGTATGTTTTCCAGATATCTTTCAAAAAGCACCTTAGCTTAACATTGGGGCACTATTTTTATCACCATACAGGCATCACTTAAAACCACAGCTTTATGGACCTCAATCAGCCTTCTCTCTATTCAAAGCCAAGTTATTCACCGAAAAAGGTAGAACCGAAGGCCTCGTATTACGACATGATTGTTTTTTCTCCGGTGAGATGGAACTTCATTTTCCAAAGACCTCAGCACATTGTAAGTCGCCTGGCAAAAAAACGCAATATTTTATTTGTTGAACTGCCGATTGATTTTGATGCGAATGAAAAGGGCGAAATCAATTTGGTGATGATCAACGATCAAATCACAGTATTGCAACCTAAAGTAGCTCATATAGATGACCTAAGAGAAATACTACAGACTTATGTAACAAATGACATTGTTTCTATCGGTTTATTCTTCTCTCCGATCTTCAGTTCATTTCTGGAGGTATTCACTTTTGATAAAGTAGTATACGATTGTGTGACAGACAGCGGTAAATCATCCCATCGTTCATTTGAAATGCAAGAGAAAGAAGGTCACTTGATTGCCGAAGCCGATTTGATATTGACCAATGAACAAACCATTTACGATGCCAAATACAAGGATCATCCCAATGTTCATTGCCTTCCTGACTTGAGCGAGCAGTACCACGGCAAGTCTATGCCTACAGCCATTCTGGATCGCACCGCCGAACGCATGGAAGTATTGATCAGATCTTGCAGAAACTATGGTGTATTGATCTAGGTGATCTTACTGTTCACGTGAGGAAAAGGAGTTCATTATAAAATGAACTCCTTTTTTTGGAGTATGATAAAAAAGCAATGCTAGCATAAGGCTATGTTACAATAATGATCCATAACCTTCAACTGACAACATTTAGTTAGTATGCAGACATAGGAAAAACATTACCGATCAATCAGAAGGATATATTGTTCACAATTATATGTATGTATGCATTTCGAATGTCCTATTAAAAATGCGATAGTTAAATAAGGAGTGATTATATTTAAGAAGATAAACGTATCACCTAAACAGTAAACGTTATGGACTTCAATCAGCCTTCTCTTTATTTAAAACCTTCCTTCTCTCCTAAGAAAGTAGAAGCAAAGGCCGCTCATTATGATATGATTGTTTTTTCTCCATTGAGATGGAACTTCATGTATGAAAGACCCCACCATATTGTAAGCCGTTTGGCCAAAAAACGTAATGTATTGTTCGTTGAACTGCCCGTAGACTTTCATTCAAAAGATGAAGGACAAGTCGACCTGATAGCTATCAATGATCAAATCACCGTATTGCAAGCCAAAGTAGCCACCTTAAATGAATTAAGAGATATTATCTCCTCTTACGTGACCAATGAAGTAGTTCCTTTCGGATTGTTTTTCTCTCCGGTATTTAATTCTTTCATAGAAGTATTTACCTTTGACAAGGTCATTTATGATTGTGTCAACGACCCTATCGCATCTGCAGATGCATCGTTTGAAATGATTGAAAGAGAGCATCACCTTATCGCGGAATCTGACTTGGTATTGACCAATGAGCAGAAGATCTATGATTCCAAATACCAGGATCATCCGAATGTACATTGTATTAAAAACATAGCGGAATTTTCAGCCGCTCTATTAGACCGTATCACAGACCGCATGGAAGTATTGATCAGGTCTTGCAGAAACTATGGTGTAAGAATATAATGATCAGAACCTGTGATCAGCTATACTAAAAAAGGGAGTTCATTTATCATGAACTCCCTTTTTATTGTTTATAATTCAGTTTTGTTGTTTATTTCCCCTCTTCTTTCTCTTTCTCTTCCTTCTTCTCTTCCTTCTTCTCTTCTTTCATTTCTCTTTTTTCTTCCTTTTTTTCCTGACGCTCTTCTTTTTTCATTCGTTTGAAGGCACCTTTCAATAGCACCGAATGTTTAGCGGCCTCCATATTGTCACCGAAGCCTTTGGTGGCGTACTTCAGGTTCACTAAAGTTTTATCTAAGTTGTCAGCAAATACCGTATCAGAGAATAACTTGCCTACACTTCCTTTACCGTTGCGGATATTTTTGGTGATGACAGCCATGTCAGTAGTGATAGCAGAAGCATTATCAGCCGTCGTATTCAATTTTGCCATGATCATATCCATATCTGCCGGCTTTATTGTAGCGATGGAGTCACCGTCCTTTATAACTACTCCGCTATCTCCCGGGGTCAAACTGATGGCCTTGTTGCCCATTAAACCTTCTGAAGAGATAATGGCTTTGGAATCTGTTTTGATAAACTTCTGAATATCTTGTTCAATTTGCATGTCCACACGAACCGTAGAATCGGTCATAATGGAAATACCATCTATTGTTCCGACGTTGATGCCTAAAAAGCGAACATTGTTTCCAACCATCAAACCGCTGGCGTCTTTGAATATACCGGTAATCATAATGGTACGATTAAATAAATGTTGTCTCGCACCGATAAAGTATATGGCGACTAAAAGCAAAACAGATCCTGCTGTGATGAATATGCCCAACTTGATTTTATTTCCTGTATCGTTTTTCATAATTGTATAGTTGTATTTATTATTCAAAAAAAGAACGAACCCATTCGTCTTCTGATTTTTTCAATTCTTCGTATGTACCTTCCATAGCCACTTCCCCTTCCTTAAGAATGACGATGCGGTTGGCTGTAATTCTCGCGCATTCCATATCGTGTGTGATGATAATGGAGGAAGTATTGTACTTCTTCTGCACTTCTAGAATAAGCTTGCTTATTTCCTTTGAAGTAATAGGATCCAAACCAGTAGTAGGTTCGTCGTACAACATGATTTGAGGTTTGAGCATCATTGTTCTTGCCAAACCGATTCGTTTGCGCATTCCTCCTGATAATTCAGATGGCATTTTATGAATCGAATCTTCTAAGCCCACATTTTGCAAGGCTTCCAGCACACGCTTATTCGTTTCTTCGACCGATACATCCTTTTCTCCTCTTAACGGAAACTCGAGGTTTTCACCTACCGTCATCGAATCATACAGCGCTGCACTTTGAAATAGAAATCCAATACACTTCCTCATGTCATTGAGTTCGTGTTCTTTGAGCTCCAAAATGTTTTTATCCAGCACTTCGATCTCTCCTTCGTCCGGTTGAATCAGTCGCATCATGCATTTGATCAAGACTGATTTTCCGGTACCTGATTTTCCGAGTACAACCAGATTCTCACCTTTTGCCAAAGTCAAATTGATGTTTTGCAATACATGTTTGTTGCCAAAAGATTTTTTCAATCCTTTGATATCAACAACCGTATTACTGCTTTCAACGTCCTCTGTAGGATTCTCTATTGTAGTTTTCTCTTCCATATCTTTACATAAAAAAGCTAGTGATTTGAACCGCGATCATATCAATGACAAAGATTGACAGCGAAGCCATGACAACCGCTGAATTGGCCGCTTTACCTACTCCTTCTGTTCCTTGATTGCAATTGTATCCTTTGTAACAACCAATGATACCCACCGCTTGTCCGAAGAAAAACGATTTGATCAAAGCTGGAAAGAGATCAATAAAATCAAGGCTGTTGAATACTTGTAAAAAGTATAAAGAGAAACTGGTATCGCCCTTAATGTTTACTCCCGCAAATCCTCCCAATAAACCTATCGCATCTGCGAATATGGTTAACAAAGGGATCATAAAGGTGCAAGCCAATACGCGTGTCACTACGATATAATTAAAGGGATTGATTCCAGAAACCTCCATGGCATCAATCTGTTCCGTTACTTTCATCGAAGCCAGTTCAGCTCCTATACTAGAGCCTACTTTACCCGCGCAAATCACAGCCGTAATGACAGGACCTATTTCACGGACAATAGAAATAGCCACCATCGCGGGCAGCCAGGCTTCCGCACCGAAGACCGCTAAGGTAGGTCGGGATTGTATGGTGAGTACAAGTCCCATGATGAATCCCGTAATACCAACCAATCCCAACGATTTAAAACCGATCAAATAACACTGTCTTAGAAATTCGTTAAATTCATAGGGCGGTCGAAAGGCTTCTTTGAAAAACCGAAGGGTGAATGTAGCAAGAGCACCCATGTCCGCAAAAAACGAAGTCAATGTATACCCTTCACGATTATTTACCACTTCACAAATGGTCTGTGCATCTTTCGTTTCTTTGTTTTTCTCTTTATCGATCGTATCGACCATGGCACATAAAAATTAGATTTTGAATTAAAAACAGAGGGTAATATCTCTAAAACCCTCGATGTATTATTTTCTAGGACGATCGTACTTGCAGCACTCTGGTAATCTTCTATATTTTCTATTCGGTGCATCTACTGTTTCGGTATCATGTCCTACAGCAGCAATGTTTTCATTGATCTTTTGCAACGACACTCCTTCTTCATCGTAAACCACTGTTAGCATTTTGGTTTCGAGATTCCAAACTGCACTTTTCACATGTTTATCTTCCATCGCAGCATCTTGTATACGCTCTATGCACATGGGACAATTGCCATATACTTTAAACGTAGCCGTTTTCTCGTGCTCTACAATAGAAGCAAAAGCCGTGGAGAAAAAAGCAAGAAATAGTAAAACAGCGAGCGAGCGTAGCGTTGAATTTTTCATCATGATCTTTAGTTTATTTCAATCGAGAATGTGTTAAAATAATGCCACAGCTATGGAGATTTAAAAAGAATACATCCACATGAAAATAATTGGCGCTATTACTATGTAAATGAGAAAAATAAGCCAGACAAAGTAGTTTCTGTTATTTTACTTCGGGTGAACGAACCACTGGATAAATTACCCCAATTAAAATATATGAGTAAAAGTATTCTCACTATTCCCCAGTTTTAACACCTGAATAAATACTATCTTCGCAAAATAAGGTTCACAAAGCATGGCATGATGATATCCAAACGTTCACCGGAAGAAGAATACATTATTAGTGAAAGTCCGGAAATCTGTGTAGGAGAAAATACCGGTTGGATCAAACAGGTAGCACGCGCTTTTCCTGCTCTGCAGAATAAAAGTTACAGAGCTTATTTTTCAGGACAATTAATTTCGCTCATCGGTACCTGGTTGCAGATCGTGTCACAAGGTTGGCTGGTGTTGCAACTGACCAATTCTGCCTTGCAAATTGGTCTCATCGCCGCTTTGTCCACCCTGCCCTCTTTATTTCTTACACTTTTTGGCGGTGTGATTGTCGATCAATTTCCGAAACAGAAAATCCTGCTCGCTACGCAAGCGGCCTCTATGCTGCTTGCCTTTACGCTGGGTATACTGACTTTAACCGGAGAAGTGACGGTATGGATGATTGGGATTACCGCTTTCTTACTAGGCATCGTCACCGCTATTGATTCACCGGCAAGACAAGCTTTTATTTCTGAGATTGTCACCAAAGAACAATTGCCATCGGCCATCGCATTGAACTCAGGCATCTTCAATGCAGCCCGTGTGATAGGCCCTAGCATAGCAGGATTACTAATCGCCTTGATAGGCACGGGAGGTGCGTTTATCGTGAATGGGTTCAGTTATATCGCAGTGCTTATTGCCTTGTTGTGGATGAAGGTACAATTTCCCACCGAACGCAGAAAGCTTCACGCCATTCGCGCCATCAAAGAAGGTCTTACCTATTCCTTTACACATCCGATTATACGCACGCTAATTATCTTTACTGGTGTATCTTCGGTGTTTGGCTGGTCCTATACTACTCTTATGCCGTTGATTGCACAAAACACCTTTCACCTTGGTGCGGCGGGGTTAGGCTACCTATACGCAGCAAGCGGCCTGGGGTCTTTGCTGGCTACCCTATTGATCGCTACCTTTTCAAAGAAAATATCACCCGAGATCTTCATTCTGGGGGGCAGTATACTCTTTGCCATCAGTCTGATTTTATTCAGCTATACTTCACATCTGCTGATGGGGTTAATTTTATTGTTCCTGACTGGACTAGGTTTGCTGTCTCAGTTTGCCATGATGAACACCGTCATTCAAAGTTTAGTGAGCAGTGAATTAAGAGGGCGTGTGATCAGCATCTACATCCTGATGTTTATTGGTCTTACACCGATTGGTAATATTGGCGCCGGCTGGCTGGCAGAACATATTGGGACAGGAGCAACCATGAGAACAGGCGCCCTGGTCATATTGATTTTTAGTAGCGTCATACTTTACTACCGCAACAAAATCAGGACAGCCTATGATGCCTATAAAAAGAAAATAGAAAAGCCGGATTACACGACTGGCTAAGAATAATACAAATACAGACTATTCCATCTTTTTACCAAGACGGTAATAAGCATTGCATCACAGATAACAAAAACAAAATCAATACCTTATATTTATATCATATCAAAAAAAAGAAGCAACAACAATCATTATTTTTAAGTATATTCAACTGTATTTTAGCAATATTTTAGATCTACCTTTTTATTTACTTTTATGGCCAAACCTAAGTCGGATGATTCGCTGTCTATACCAGAAACCATCCAATCGCTGACGCAGTTTTTCTTTCCGGCTGCTGCCGAAGACAAAAAAGAAGAACCGGCCGCGGATTTCAATTTTGCCGAACTCAATAATTTTTATGACAATTCTCCTTCTGTAGCCTTTATATACAATCATAAATCCACTACTTACGATTATTTCAGTCCGAATATTAAAAAAGTAATGGGCTATGAAAATACAGATTTTCAAAACGGCGGATTAAAATTTTCTATGTCCCTTGTACATCCTGACCACGTGAAAGTTTACAACCGCCATGTGTTGCCCTTGATGTTCAAGTATTATTCCATCTATGCTTTTAAAGGAAAAGTAAAAAACCTCGTCTTCTCCTACACCTTCCGCATCAAACGCAACGACGGTGAATACATATGGGCCTTGCATTACATGAACAGTATACGCGTGAGCAAATGGGGACTTCCCATACTTACTTTGGTAAATATTACCGACATCACCTCTCTTAAAAAGGACGACGGTATTGATTTCTCTGTTTCTGTAAAAGAAGATAACGCCATTACCAAAACAATCTTATCGCGTGTTTTCCCATCAAAAAACAGTACACTTCATTTTTCAGGACGCGAAATTGAAATACTTTCTTTAATGGCACAAGGTAAACGGAGCAAAGAAATAGCGGAAGAGCTTTGCATCAGCAAACATACCGTGAGCACCCATCGCAAAAACATGATGGAGAAATCACGCGTAAAGAACAGCTATGAGTTGATACATCTGGCAAGGACAAAAGGAATCATTACTGAAACCAAAATGGTTTGATGTGACTATATATAATTTGAATTACCCATTAAAAATAATTGGATGATACCCTCCGTAAAGCATTCAATGGTTAAAGTGTTGTTGGGCCATATAAAAGCTTTCCACAACGAGATAAAATAATCCATCCAAACACCAACCTTATTTAAAGGATACCGTTTGTTAACAAAATACGAGTACAACTTTTCTGACCTATATTTTTGCTTTCATGCAGCATAATGAACAAAGACTGATAGAAGAGAACCAAAAACTTTTAGAGGAAATACAGCGTTTGCAACGTGCATTGAATGAGAATATATACGAGACACTCTTTCATGCCTCCCCAGACATCATCATTCAGGTTGATCCATCTTATAAGATTATTGTTCTTCACATGCCTGAAGTTCCACGTGAACGATTGGAAGCCATGAAAGGTACTGATCTTTTTAGTGTGACTCCCCTTTCAGTGCATGGTCAGATGCGTAATGCACTGGAAAAAGTATTTCAACAAGGAGAAACCCTTCACTACGAATCAGAGGCGGAAGCCCTCGGCGAATACCGCCACTACCTCAATTACCTCACTCCGTTAAAAGATGAAAACGGTAAAACTTACTCTGCATATTTTATCAGCAGAGAAATTACCGCGCAAAAAGTTTCGGAAAAACTAAGGAGAGAAAGTGACAAAAAACTGATGGCACTCTTTGGGAGCTCACAGCATTTGCACATCCTGATGGATAAAAATCAAAAGCTTTTGTGGTTTAATCAAAAAGCAACAGAGACTGCTTTATTCCTTTTTAACAGAGAGCTGGTAGTAGGAAAATCAATGCTTGATTACCTGCAAGGCGAATACCAAGATAGTTTTGCGGCCTACTTCACCAGAGCCATCGCCGGAGAAATTGTGGTCTTTCCAAGGCACTATATCATTGACGATAATCAGCATTTTTACTTAGAGATGATGCTTCAATGCATTTATGAGGACGAAGCGAAAACCAACATGATTGGCATTTCCCTTGTCGGCGTAGAAACTACGGATCGAAGAGCCAATGAAGCGAAACTGGAAAGAATCAATAAAGAATTGATTCTGCACAACCAACAACTCAACCAATACTCGTTTGTCATTTCGCACAACTTAAGAGGGCCGATCGTTACGTTATTGGGACTGATTAATCTCTTCGAACAAAAATCAACAGACGAAGCGTTTAAGAATGAAATCATCCATCACATCAAAAAATCAACCCTTCATCTCGACAGCATCATACTGGATCTGAACATGATTCTATCTCAATCCGACGGAAGAGAAACGATGCGCAGCGAAGTCTATTTATCCAACGAATTGCAGATGGTAAAAGACTTACTCAAAAGTCAGATTGATTTTGCAGAAGCACAAATACATATGGACTTTCATGAAATCAATTCACTGTACTCTGTCAGAAGTTATATACAAAGTATCTTCATGAACCTGGTATCTAATTCGCTCAAATACAAAAGACCTCATGTTCCGGCCATTATACATATCAGGAGTAGTATATCTGACAACAACATGTTGCGTATTGATATTCAAGACAACGGCATTGGTCTAAACCTAGAGAAACATAGCGATTCGCTATTTGGCTTCTATAAGCGTTTCCACACCCACGTCGACGGAAAGGGATTGGGATTGCACCTCATTAAAACACAAGTGGATTTATTGGGGGGAAAAATTGAAGTAAAAAGCATCGTGAATGAAGGAACCACTTTTTCTGTTTACCTTCCGATACGATAATGAGTGATAACGACAACAGGATGGATCCCGCTATACTGACGCAATTAGTCAGTGTAAAAATGCCTTTTGGAAAATACAAAGACGTGTTGCTGTGTGACCTGCCGGTCCATTACCTGGAATGGTTTCAAAGCAAAGGTTTTCCTCCGGGCAAGCTGGGCATGCAGCTGGCAACGATCTATGAGATTAAGATCAATGGATTGACGCATTTGTTGAGGCCGTTGAAACGATAACATCAATAACAATAAACAAAAAGGGGGATAACAAATGAATTTCGTTATCCCCCTTTTGTATGTAATAGTATACGCTACTGTTTGATCAGCTTCAGGTTAAAGGTTTCATTAGCCGTAAATACTTTTACAACATAAACGCCTGAAACAAAATTTTCTCCTATTATTTCAACTCCTTCAGATGCTTCTAATGTACCTGCCGCAACGACAGCACCTCTTACATCAAACACCTGGTATTGAGCGGCAGTTTCTGCATGCCATTCCATACTGAAATCATGGGAAGACGGGTTAGGATAAATAGAAATCAGATGTAACCCATTTTCAGGATATACCACCACAATGGTGCTGCTTGAAAATTTCCCGTCTACATCATACTGTACTACTTTATAGTATGTTTTCACATGGACAGCATACTGGTCATCGAAGTCATATACTCTATAGCCGTTGTAGTCCCCCTTTGAAGGCACACTACCTACCGCGGTGAAGTTTATTCCATCCAAAGATCTTTGGACGTCAAAACGTGAATTATTTTCTTCCTTTGCCAAATCCCATTTCACTTTTACAATATTCCCGACCTTCTTAGCTTCAAGAGATAGCCACTCAACAGGTAAAGAACAGGTCACAGAATAACAGGCAGGAGTCGCACAAGTACCGGTTGCGGTATAAGTAAAGGCATCGTATACCAAACTGGCTATTGAAACAGTATTGGGAGATGGACCGCTATTGTAGGCGATTTCACCAGGAACCAAGGCCCCATTCCATACACCATATTGTAACTGATCACTACCAGGAGTACTGATTGTAATGGTATAACCTGTGCCTCTTAACAAGGATGTATTCACGTTTACAGGAAAGCTTACTCCACCTCCTACAGCTCCGGTACTTGCTGTATTCGTATACACTACAGTTGCTCCCTGTCTGATGGTTACGGTAAGCGAATAAGTACCCGCAAATCGGAAGGCTGTTCTGAATGATCTCAACACCAATCGATCGGCAAGTACATCGAAAGTAGGAGAAGTATAAGGAGCCACGTTCGCAGCACTTCCTAAAGCATTACTCCCTGCTATAGTTCTGTTAAGAGAAGACACTACAGTTGGCGCACTGGAAGCTACGCTCACACAAATGCTGCTCGGTGCAGAACCATCTGAACCTAAAGCGTAAGTTACCGGGGTCCCTGTTCCAATGATGTTAGCATCGGACACAGAGTTTTTATACCAAATATAATTCGGTTCATCTGGATCGACGAGCGGATTATCCAATATTAAATTAGGGGCAGAACAAGTCACTGTTCCGGAAGGTGTTTTTAATGCTTCGATTTCAAAGGTCATCGTTTCAGTATAAGTTCTACCGCAAATGTCATTGAAAGTAAGCGTCACTGTTTTGGTACCAAAAGTAGAAAAACTAACAGAAGGGCTGGCACTTGTAGAAGATGCGCCTCCCGGAGTAAACGTTTGTCCGCCTCCGGTAGCGGTCCAGCTTATCGTAGCAGCATTGATAGATCCTGTGAAGGAAAAGCTAAGTGGTATGGCCGTGTTCACACAAAAGCCTCCATCACCGGGATTCACCACCAGAGTACCTACAATAAGATTTTTAGGAAAGGTAGGTAAACCTCTGAAGCTAAAACCAGTATTTCCTCCTGTGGAAGTAACACCTGAAAGCAGCACGGCATTTTGCGTATAAGTTGCACCGGCTGCACCTGGGTTATTGATGGCATCCAGGTAACTCGGAGGTATTGTAGGACTTGCATTTTTAACCGCCATGTATATTTTACCATCCGGAGCCGATTGCAACTCACCTGCTTCTTTACCTGCTGTTACCGTACCAAATACGGCTGTGGTATTAGCCACAATATCATGACGGTATAAAAGTCCACCCGATAAATTCGTGATGTATAAATAAGCATCGTTGGAAGAAAACTCGATGCCATAACTTCCTGAGTTACCTCCTGCGCTGGCTACCGTAATCCTTCTTGCCGTATTAGTTACCACTTGACCCGTTGCCGCATCAAAATCGACCATATCAACATGACCGTTTAGATAGGTAAAAGCTAATCTGTTTTGACAAGTGTTTGCTTTGATAGAACCAATGGTAGAACCGTAAGCCGTATTTGTAAATCCGGCAGGACCTGATAGTGTGCTGGTCACAGGCGTAGCATTGACCACACCCGTGTTGGTTACTTCAAAAGTACGTACCACACCTGTACCGCCATTATCACGCACCACTACCCAAAAGGCAGAACCTGCTTTCGTACTTCCTATGATCGATAATCCTTCACCGGCAACACCGCCTGCTACTAAATTCGTTACACTGGAAAGTGTAAAAGGGCTTACACCAGGAGAGCCTGTTCCTGTCACGGTATAATAACTCAAACCGGGGCTTCCGTTATCACCAGAGGTAAATACCAACCATTGATTATTAGTACCTGGCTTAGGCATAATGACCGCCGATTGGGTAGAAGACTGTCCGCCATTCATTCCTGTTCCAAAGGCCACATTGGTTGAGGCATCCCAGATGGAAACGCCGTTGGTATAGAATAAGGGATTGCCGTTCGCATCACTGATGGATGAACTGCCTTCTTCTGTTAACATGGGTATATAAGTAGATACGACCGGACTTCCCGATGTAAAATCGATACGGATACCAGTATTAGGAAAACCACCGGATGAACCGAAGTACCAGTTGTTAGTTTCCTGCGACCGGAGAGCAGCAGGTAAAGAAAGGATCAGTGAAAAGATCACACCTTGTAGCAAATATTATAACTAAAAAAAGACAAAAACAATAGTTTCAACAAATACCATCCCATTAAATCTCATGTATATAAATCAAAAAAACGACAAAATATTAGATGGGTATTGAGTTGCAACTGCCAAGAAAGGTCTATTAAATCAAGATCATGGCTTAACGCATTTATTGAGGCTGTTAAAGTAATAGAAAGAAATATTATCTCATTAGAAGTATTGGCAATTTCTATCTTAATTCAATCAAAACTAGAAATATAATTAGTCCAATCTTTTAAAAGATGATGCAAATCTTTAGTTGCAATTTCTCCTACAATACTCCAATTATCAGTTACATCTTTGACTAAACTTATATCTCTTAAACATTCAATAGTATAAACTTCATATCCAAAATCATACTGACTCAACTCTCCTATTAGCACCTTCTCTAACCCATCCAATATCTTTAAAAGATAATCTTTAGACAAATTGGTTATCTCGTCAATAAAATAATAACCATACTCTTCTGCATTTTCAAGATATAATTGAGGGACAACTTTTTCTTTACTCTCTCTTTTATCAAAATAGGTATGTTTTCCAAAACTATAATTCATAAACTGTCTTAATTTTTCTTAGGGAAAAACGATCTAATAGACCCATCTGATGTGTTGTAGTAAAAATGAATTTCAACTTTGCCGTCAATTGAAAATCCATAATACTCATTACCATTGGGCTTTGAAGGAATTTTCCCATGATTGTTACTAATTGCATGCTCTACTTCATCAAGTATCCTATCCTTATCCCAATTCTTCGGAAAAAAAGAAGACACTCCTCCATTATTTGTTTTAACTAATTGCGTTCCATCCGGTTTTACAACTACAGGATTCCCTTCATAAACCCTTGATAAATCATCGATACCTGAATTCATATCATAAGTTACATTTTGGACTACATATCTTGAGTTAGGATTAGCGGCAACATATTTTTTCAACGAAATTTCACTGTGGCATCCTGAAAAACCAGTTCCAGCCGCATTAAGTTCTAAATCTTCGATTACGTGACCAACTTTAGCATTTATCTTAGTTCTTATATCTAACACTTCCACCCAGTTTGGATCTCTTACCGGAGGTAAATCATCTAACTGATCAGCTAAATCATCATCTGCATTAACATTGTCCTCAATAATAAGCGAACCATCATCATCGACTTCAATTTTATCACTTTCAATATCATTTGACAACTCTTCAATTAAATCATTATTGTTTGAAGTAGTTTCATCAATTTGAACTTCTATTGCGACATCTCCTTTTTTACGTTTCCATTTAAACTTCGCATATCTCTCAGATATTTTCAATACATCTAAAGCACCTTTTGAAAAAGTAATAACATTCCCAACTACTTTTTTAGTCAACGAGGCAAACTTAGCTGCAGCTTTAAACGATAAACCTACAAGCATATCAGGCAAACCTTCAGGAGCAACTACAGCAGTGACTACAATACCTACTACTTGACCTTTGTAATAGGCCAACTGACAAGCATCTGCATCAGCCAACTTGGTTTTTATGCCCGTGTACATATTGCTGCTCCATTCTACTACAGCATCTACCTTATCATCACTATTCAAATAATCAACGGTCCATTTTTTCCCTTTAGACCATTGCTCTGAAGAAAACACAGATGAAACGGCAGCCACACCACTTACTAATTCACTTGGAATACTAATAATACTATTCCATTTACCCATTGCATCTGCACAGTAAACATTATCCGGCAAATCAGGAGGATTGTCATTCCCTACTTTTGATGACAAGACAAAAATCATATATTTCGTATAATGATCATCTTTGTATTTGTCTATTGTCGTACATTTATAATCAGCTAGTCCGACATTGACGTAGGTATCAGTTGAAGTTTCTAATAGTTCCGCAAGCTCAACCCATGCTTCATGATATTGATTCCCCGCAAACACTAATCCTTGTCCATAAGCAACAAAAAAGTTCCCTACTTTTGTCAAAGCATCTTCATCCTCTTTAAAATATTGATTAGCAAAATCTTGTTTAAACTTATCCGAAACTTTAATGTCGTATGAATAATCAGGTTTTTGCACCATTAAAACACCTTTATTCTTATTCAATTGAGATTGACTCGGTAAGCGATCAAAAGGCGTGAACGTTCTTGCTGTGTAAGATTGAGTAGAAGTATTGTACTGAATAATCTCATTATCCTTCGTAACAATACAGAGATTACTATTAGGATTTCCTTTTTGTTTAAAAGCTGTTAACTCTGTATTGATTACAGGATTTGAAACAATACTAGGATACCTGTAAGCAGAAAAATCATAAACTGTTTCTGATGATTTAATTAAATGAACGGTTTTAGCACCATATGTAAAATCCGTATAGGTGATATTAGTTTTGTCCGTAAACGTTACTTCACCAATCAACTCTTTGAAAGATTCCTCCTTCAAATTACTGTAGTCCCACATAAAAAGAACACCCGCAGAATTATAAAGCGTTGCATCCTTTGAGAATACACCTACTTGAGGAGAATTATTCAATTCATTTGTAGAACAATCACTGCAAACTAAGGTAGAAAAATCACTTAACGGATCATCATGCACCTTAGTTTCTAAAAACTTCCATGCATAGTGATCTCCTTTCTTCACTACAACGTGTATCCTAACATCAATACCTAAAGACAAATCATCAGTAAATTCTTGTTTAAAAGGTCTATTGCCATCTTTCGACTTATACCCTGTAAACTTCCCTGAAGCGTCATATCTTGCCGTGTAAATATCTGTACTCGTACTAGTCTTAAAGTAAGTAAATTCCAATACAGGTCCATATTCAATGGCTGCCAGGATATCTATTGGATTGCCATCAGTACTGAAAACTCTTCCTGCAGGATCTAATAGATTGTAATGAACTTGGAGATTCTGCGCATCCTTATCCCTCTTCAACACTCCCCACACATGTCCCGGATCATGCACGATATCCCATTGGTATTTCCAAAGGTCTAATCCAGTACCATAATCCATGATATTGGTGGTCTTTGTTTTGGAATCTGAACCTAAATAAATATTATGGAACGAGTGTTCCATGTGATAGGCGCCATGCCCCAATTCGTGCGCTACAGTTCTAACAAGTGAAGTTTCCTGTGCACCTCCGACATATATAAATCCAAATTGTTCTTCTGCAGGCATTTTACCCAACAAATTATCTTCTAAATTTGCAGCTTCGTAAACAGCCAAAATATAAGCGGTGCTTGGATCCAATTTATCTTCTCCACCTTTTGAATCCGCATAAGCCAGAATCATTGCCGCTTCTTCACCTTTGTATTCAGTACTCAATAATTTACTACCAGCAGCTTGTACTTTGCCATCTCCATCCCCATCCCAAGTCTTATTGTTCTTGAACGAATCATCTACAGTAACGGTATAAGTAATACCGATCTTTCCATATACATCATTCAATCCTTTCTGGTATTTAGCTGCATCAATAACAGACTTACCCACCGTTATGATCACTACTTCTTTCTGTTGCGGCGCGTAACTTGGAACCAATAACTTTCCGATCGCTTTCTTCGTCTCGCCGTCTACAAACCAGGCATAGATGTACTGTCCGTCTGCTGCAGGACCGCCGGCAATGTTGATCGTGAATGTACTTCCTGACAAAGAATGATCGTAGACCATTCCTTTACCGTTAGCAAATTTGATCTTTGTTTTATCGTAACTGCCTCCTACTATGGAAGCATTCACTTTATCCAGTTCTCCCGGCAATATCAGTTTCGCCGGTACATAATAATCTATTCCTATTTTCTCATACTCACGTTCTACTTGAATCTTACCAGCGTAGGTACTTTTCCATTCATCAAAATCATACTTGGATGGAATAAACTCAGTATAAACAATTTTCCCATCTTCCAAATCCAATGTAGGATTGCTGGCTAATGCCGGATCGTATTTACCCACGTGCGTCACGGCTCCAGTAGGTGAAACCTGGAACACATCGCCATTATTATCTTTGATTAAACCAGGTACCGCAAAGGTCTTGCCGCCAAGCGTAGCCTGACCACCGCTGACCGGTGCTGTCGTCGCTGTGATCACTTGTGTTGTAGTCGTTTCGCCTAAGCCGCCGTCAACGACTCCTCCTACGTTATCTCCTCCCTGGAAATAATCTACTGCTGTTTGTAATGCTTCTTGTGCCTGATCAATACCTTCCTGCGCCGCTGTGATGGCTGTCTGTGCCTGGTCGATGGTAGCACTGATTTGTTCTTCTGCCGCTTTGATCTTATCACGTAACTCCAATGGCATGGCCGAGGCATTGACACTGTCGATGTTGATCGTACCATCGTAAATACAACTGTTTGGCTTGGCATTAATCTTTACATTCTTAAAGCTCACACTCATTCGCACAAAATCACTCAAACCAGGGAATGGCATGTTCATAAAACCTGATCCCGTATAAGTACCTGTTGCTGGATTGGATGCTGTAATCTTATCTACCAGAATCCCGTAGTCCGCACAATGGATGCTGTCTCCGGGAGCAAGCGATGCCAAAGGAGTGACATTGGTTTTATCACAAGATTGCGTTCTTCCACATTCGCCTGTACTCTTCGCATCTGCAACAGTTGAAACTTTCAACGGTGCATTTCTCAATGCTTCGTCTGTTCCACACAAAACCTGCAACTTGAAGATGTAAGCCGTACCTGACTTTAGATTATCAAACGTATACCGCAATGTATCATTCAATAAATGGTCTCGCTTGAAAGCCACCATGTCTGCAAAGGTCTGCGTATACTCGTCCGCCGGAGATTGCGCTTCTTCTCTGTAGGTTAGCTTATAGCCGGTATCTGCTGCTTTGTTCGGCCAGCATAAACGAATGTCTGTGGTCGTTTGACCTTTGGTAATAAAGTAAGCGGCAGAATCACAATTCGCATTCGTTCTACCTCCCGCCAAGTCTACCAAAGCGGTATCGGAGAAGATGCTGTATTGCCCGCCACAACGGCTGCGTACCATGTACTGGTACTTCTCTGAATCAATCAAATCTTTGATCTGCGCTGAATTGGAGATCGTGTTGAATGGTTTGAATTGATTGGCTCCTTTAACAGAATAGAACAATTGGTATTCATCCACACCGTCTACTTTTGACCAATCAAAGAGAGCCGATGTTGTAGAACGTGGTTCGGCTTGTAACACTGCCGGAGGAAAACAATTAGCCGTTGTTGGATCTGTCACTACTCCTCCTGCATTACCTTCTACCCTAAACATGCCTGGAGGTGTAGTCGTACTCTTCGTTCCACAAAGGAATGTTATCTGATAGTAATACAACTGATCATCGTAAATATATCCGGCAATCACTCGCGGATCGGTGCTGGTGATCGTTCGTTTTACTGCTGAGGAATCGCGGTGCCAATATGTAATCGAATAACCCGTATGAGCAGTACTCACAGGCCAGGACAATTGGGCCGTATCTGATTTTATTCTTGTAGCTAGCAATTGAAAAGGTGTCGGTATCGGACATGGTCCCACAACGCCTGTTTCATCAAAAGCTATTGTATTAGGACTCCCTTCTACAGTCTCTGCATCACAAACGCCATCTACTTTTATGATATAACCTCCCGATGTCAACTTAGGTAATTCATAACGTTGATCCGAACTTAATAGATCTACGCTGGTATAGGCCGCTGATGGACTTGATGAATTCTTATATTGAAAACGATAAGCCGTTGCTCCATTCACTACAGGCCATGTCAATATCGTCTTGTCTGTTTCTGAGTTATCTACAGCAACAGGTGCCGGTGCCGAACAGGTAGGAACAGCCATCGTAAAGGTTCCGCCATATACGGCATCCGTCCAGTTTTTACATTTGGCTTTTATCGTGTACTCATAAGTCACTCCGGCTTGTAATACGGTATTATCAAGGTTATATAAATTATCAACTGTACTTACCGGTGTCCACGGAAGACTCGTGGCAAAGGGACGGTAAGCGATTTCATATTCCTTATGGCTCGGATCATAGTTCCATTGAAGGGCAACCAAGTTCTTACTCACGACAGGCGCTTTGATCGGGGTAACCGGCTGACAATTTTCCTTGATAGAAAACGTAAATACCTCACTTTGTCCTAAATTTTTAAACCGTGCCGAAGAACTCTGCATTTGTGCTCCTACCATTACTTCCTCATAAGCAATGACCTGCCAGGCATACACACAGCCTTCTTCCAAGGGCAAATCTGCAGGTGTATAAACAAACACCGGAAAATCTAATCCTTCCTGATCAATCACTGCCGGTAAGGTAACATTCATCGCATCATAGGGATTACGATCTACCGGTTGCACCTTGATCAATCGGAAACGATACTTCACCTGTTGCTTAGGTGAAAACACAATATGACGTGGTGTCCAGGTAAAGAAAATGTTCTGATTGATCGTCATCACATCAAAAGATTCTTTATTAGCCGGTGAGGTAAGCATCGGTGGATCGTAGCGATTGACAGAAAACACTGTAAAATCTGTCGCTGCATTCGACACTACAATATTACCCGGGACGGTAGCATCGAAGGCTTCGAAGGCCATCGTGTAAACGCCTTCCGGTAAGGAATTATCTGTATTAGTGGGAACGTTGGTGTTAATCGATAAATTCGATGGAGTAAATAAATCTCCCAGTTCTGTATCACTTAAAAAATAAACCTGTCCTCCCTGCAAGACCAATTCTATGCCGGTAGTGCTGATCGCACTTAACTTCTCACTGGTCAACCTCACTTTCAATCGGATGCGGTAATCCGTCTTGGTGATATCCGAAAGAAAAACACGAACATTCAAATTAGAAGGATCGTTGTAATCAGATAAAAAGGTAGATGGAAAACTAATCGTCGGCTGGATCTGTACAGGATACGTTTGACTGTAAACAGAAAAAGTCTGAACTGCCAGAATCAATACCAATAGACCTCTTAGGTAAGAGAAAAAAGAATTCCTTCTGTATTGGTCTGTCGAATGCGTAATTATTTTTTTCATTGTAAAAAAAAGAAAATTAAATACTATATATAGCAATGCTTGTATCGATAAATCAGAACGTATAATTGTAGCCTAAGGAAGCCATAAATTCATTGAAGCTGCCGTTATATCTGCCCAAGGAAGCCTCTCCTACTTTGGCTCTTCCGGAATACCTTGCACTGGCATTGATAGCATGTTTTTTAGCCAATCTTAAAGAGTAGCTATTGGTCACTGAATATAGACGCGCAACCAATGTTCCCTTCTCATAGTTTTCATTGATATTCAAACCCAGAGACACCCTCACTTTCTTTTGAAAAACAGGAATCCCTCCCGTTAATCCGGCTCCAACAAAAATATTATCACCTTGTGCATAGGATGTTTGATTGCCATTCACATTCAATCCTAAATTGAATCCGCTTTTCTTCCAGAGTTGATTGAAAAGAATTCCTCCATTCAACATGGAGTTGGTTTGTTTGGTAGTGCCTTGTTTATTGGAAGCATCCATGCGGGATGCATTGAATGCAATCATACTGCTTTTGTTGTCGTTCTCCGCTAACTTATAATTTACAGAACCCGTAATGGTTTGAGCGACCTGTGTATAATTCAGGGTGTCAAATTGCGCAAACGTTCCGCCTTGTAAGAACTGCAAGTCAACCGGCTTTACATTGACAAAGCTGTAAAAATTGGAATAAGATAAATTGACGTTTACTCGTTTGGAAGCCACGATACCAACATTTATAGAACCTACCGTTCGCTTCATGGATGAAGCTTTCGTTTTGGCTAAGTCAT
>JAQZBV010000149.1 GCA_029237685.1 Cytophagaceae bacterium
AGACAGGAAACCCATTTAGTACAAGAGTTAGTCATCAGTATTTCTGAATTGGAAAATAAGGCGAGTACGTATGCCATCACCAGAAAAAATTCGGACCTGAAAGGTTATGTACAAAACAGAGCACAGGCAAACCAATTAATAGACAGCTTAAAAAACAGCATTGGTAAAAGAGACTATTATCAAAAAGTAGATTCCCTCGATTTTTTCTTTGATCAATACATTCATTCGCTCGATGAATGGTTATTGGTTATGCGTTCTTCCAATCCCCAACAGGCCATGGGCCAAGTCTATAAAACCCTGGAGAAAGGAGATTCTTCTTTGTTAGAAGATGCAAACAATGGACCTCGTTCTGAAATTACCACCATTACTACAACGGTAGAAAAACCGGTTATAGTTAAGGAGGAAAAACTGAATAAAGAGGAAAATAAAAACACGAATTTTTTCAAACGAATTTTCGGCAGCAATAAGCAAGATAAGATTGCCATGGACGATACACTTCAATCAGAAGGCTCAATCCTGCGGGAGGTGACTACTGAAACCATGGTGAAACCGGATACGATCTATCATCAAAAGGTCGATACCTTGCTTACCAACATGAAGGCTTCTTTGACAAGGGCGGAGATTCTTAAGAATAAATACAATAGTAAATTGCGTAAAAGGGCCATTCGATTATTGAGCAATAATATGGTCCTGATCAGCAAAGTCAATAATTTACTTCGCCGCATTGATAAGGAAGAACATGCATTGGCTCAGCAAAAGGTGATGGAGTCAAAATCAAGCGCGGATGAATCGTATCGCAAACTGGTTATACTAAGTGCGGTCGGAGGTTTTTTTGCTTTGGTATTTGTCTATTTGATTTTTATGGACATCTCCAGAAGTTTGTATTATCGGCAGATGCTTCAGGAAGCAACCATAGAAGCGCAAAAGCTGGCAAAAGTCAAAGAAGATTTCCTGGCCAATATGAGTCATGAAATACGTACCCCATTGAACAGCATTATTGGCTATGTGGATCAGTTAAGCATGAAGGGCCTGAAAGGGAAACATGTTCCTCCGCTTAAAATTCTGGAAAGCTCTTCTCAACATTTACTGAATCTTGTAAACGATATTCTTGACTACTCTAAAATCGAATCCGGCGCCATACAGCTGGAGCGTATTGGTTTTTCAGCAGACGATGTAGCAAGAGAAACCATTTATGTATTGCAATCGGAAGCCGATCGTAAAGGCTTGTTTTTAACCTATCATCCCGGACCTGGTTTACATGAAATTCTATCCGGAGATCCGGTGAGGCTGAAACAAGTTTTGATTAATCTCATCGGTAATGGAATCAAATTCACAGAAAAGGGTTATGTAGAGTTGTATTTATCTGTATTGGTGCAAGCCGATGGATCCTACTTGCTGCAAGGGGAAGTAAGGGATTCTGGTATTGGTATAGAAACGGAGAAAATAAAACAGATCTTTGATGAATTTTCGCAGGGAGATACCTCTGTGACCAGAAAATATGGAGGTACAGGATTGGGCTTATCGATTTGTAAAAAGCTTATTGAATTGCAAAATGGTGCTATCCGTGTGCAAAGTGAAGTAGGTAAACAAACCTCTTTTTTTATTGAAATTCCTTACCAGTATGCGGCTCAGGACGAATACAAAGTAAAACAAAAAGAAGAATACGGTGATCACCTGGAGTTGAAAGGCAAACGTGTACTCCTCATTGATGACGATGAAATGAGTCATGTGTTGCTGAAACCGGTTTTTGAACAATGGAAAATCAAAGCAACCTTTTGTGTAGAATCTTCTAAAGCCTGGCAACTGCTGCAGGAAACATCCTATGATTTGGTCATTTTAGATTTGCAAATGCCGATTTTGGATGGATGGGAAATGATCCGAAGAATACGAACACATGTTAGAAGTGCCAATAAAGAAGTTCGTGTACTGATGTGTACAGCCAACGTGCTCATCCGTGAAGAAGAAATGGAGCAAGCTGTAAATGGCTTATTGTATAAGCCGTTTCGCTATACTCAGTTGTGGCATGCCATGAGAGCGGTTTTTGAGTTACCTGTTTCTTCACACGAAACGAAAGAAATAGGGATTGCCAATTCTCAAACGTTATATTCGCTTACCAATGTGATGATGTTTGCAAACGGAGATCAGGAACAATTGGGGAGGTTTATTCAAACATTTATTATCTGCAGTAAAGAGGATTTAGAGAAAATTACTTATTTTCTGAATGAAGGAAACCTGCAGCAGATAGGAGAGTATGCGCATAAACTCAAAAACATGTGCGGACAACTGGAAGCCAAAGAGGTCTTGCTGGTGCTGCACAAATTGGAACAGTTAGTCGATGGACAACAGCTCAATAACAAAGATATCCATCAATCGGTAAATGAACTGCATGCAAGGCTAGATGAGCTTTTTTATTTTTTGGAAAAAGACATTTCTAGATTAAGCCTCGTATCAAAACTCTAAATTGTAGAAGCTAATTTTGTTGTACAAGGTTTTACGATCAATGTTAAGCACACGTGCGGCCTTTGATTTATTATACTTGCATTTTTCCAGTGCTTCCAATATTTTTTTACGTTCAAGGTTTTCTGACAAAACCTTGAGATCTGTTCCTTCTTCCTGCTCTTCTTCTTTTCTAACGGTTTCACTTAAGAGCAATTCAGTTGGAATAGCATCCAAGGTAATCCATTCTTGTTTGCTCAATAATACAGATCGTTTGACAACATTCTTTAACTCTCTTAAATTACCGGGCCATGGGTAGGTTGATAATTTGGCGATCACTTCTTCATCGAATCCTTTGACTTCCTTGTTCAATTCCTGATTAGCCAGTGAGAGAAAGTTCTGAGCAAATAAAGGAATGTCTTCCGGTCTTTCACGAAGTGGTTTTAAATGAATAGAAAATTCATTGAGTCGATGGTAAAGGTCTTCTCTGAAAGAACCTTGCTGCAAGGCTTTGTTTAGTTCTTCGTTCGTTGCCGCTACAAGACGTACATCCACCGGAATATCGTAAGAACCTCCAATTCTTTTTATTTTACGTTCTTGTAAAGCACGAAGTAATTTTACCTGTATTTCGTAATTTAAGTTTCCGATTTCATCTAAAAACAAGGTGCCGCCATTGGCCAATTCAAACTGACCTTTTTTATCTGCCATGGCACCGGTGAAAGAACCTTTCACATGACCGAATAATTCACTGGCTGCCATTTCATTTGAAAGCGCACCACAGTCGATGGCTAAAAAGGGTTGAGAAGCTCTTGTGCTTAAAGCATGCAAGCGACGCGCGACAAATTCTTTGCCTGTTCCGCTTTCTCCCTGTAAGATGACAGAAAGTTGTGTAGGGCCTACGACTTGCAAATGATTTTCTATTTCCTGCCAATGTTTATTATGTCCCTGAATAAATTCCGGTTGTTCGCTCACTGTGTTACGCTTGTCTTGACTAGCCACAGGTACAGGTGGATGAAATACACTGAGAATGAGCTCACGCAATTCTTCATGATTCACAGGTTTGGTAATATAATCTACCGCGCCCAGCTTCATGGCTCTTACTGCTAAGCGAATATCGCCATAACTGGTCATAATGATGACAGGAACTTGCGGATGCGTTTTTTTGATGTCCTCTAATAGTTCGATACCATTTTTATCAGGCATTCGATAATCTGATAATACCAGATCAATCGATTGGCTGCGAATGATACGTAATCCTTCTTCCGCTTTTTGCGTAGTAAAAACCTGATAACCTTGTTTAGAAAGGTAGCTTTGTAACATCATGCAAAACGTGATGTCATCATCAACGACTAGAATATTTTTCACTGGCAGAATTGATTTCGTAAAAGGATGAATCGTTTTTTTTGACTTTCTAATATACTAAAAAAGCCCCTGACTCGACTGTGCGAGAGGGACTTTTTTGTAGATCATTCCGATAGGTTATAGCATTATTTTACTAATGCTCCTGCCGCATCAAATTTTAATGTTTCTTCTTTGTCACCGGATTTTACGATCACTTCGTAACCGGTTACTTTGCCTTCTGCATTTTCATGTTGATAGGCTTTTGAAATAGAAGCACCTTTGTGTGTCTCATTGATGGATGCTGCTACACTAGCAGGTAATTTAGCTACTTCAATCTCTACTTTTTTATCCTCTCCGTTTACAGATACTACAGTTACAGGGCTTGCGATGATCTCGCTTGAAGAATAAGAAGTTAGTGCTACTAGTGAGAATGCGAATAAAAGAATTGACTTTTTCATTTTTTCATGTGTTAAGAGTGAAACATGTATACTCTCCTTTAGGGTAAAATTGTGCCAATAAATTTTATTGCATTAAAACGCTGAGTGCCTGTATTTTTATTGTTCTCAATACATTGTATTGTACAAGATGTATGTAGATAGATTCTACAGCATGTAGTTTGTTTCGGCGTAATGTAGGATGAAACAGGCCATTCAACAAGAAGATAGCGAGAAGTGATGACTGGAAAAAAATGAATCAATACGGATGGAATACCTGGATAAAAAAAGAGCGGAAGATGAATGACCTTCCGCTCTTTTAGCCACTGATTTTATTATTACTCTTTAATGATTTTTACCGCTTTCGTATGTTCGCCGTTTGTGATGGTGCAAAGGTAAATACCTGCAGGAATATTCAACGCACCTATTTCAACGCTGTGATCTCCCGGAGCAAAATACTGATCGGCTATCGTAATAGGAGAGGCTCCCATCATGTTATTGATCGTTATTTTAGTTTGTCCTCCGTTTTTTAAATTCCAGTTTAACTGAGCCTGATTAGAAAAAGGATTAGGAGAAACCACCGCTGATAAATTGCCTGACGCATCTGCATCCGAGATACCGGTTACCGTAGACGAGGTGAAAGTAACGTAGTTGATGTTGAAATCACCGCTGTCGAATACCAGCTTCATCGCCTGCAGACCTTGTGTTAAAGATACATTAGGAATAGTCACCGTTTGATAAGTAGCCCATCCACCGGTGTTAGGCACCGTAATATTTCCTGAAACATTGATGCCATTCAGTTCTATATGGAAATACTTTCCCGCTGAGGTAGTAGCCACTCTTGCTTTCAACTCGTAGGTGCCTGTTGCAGCTACATTCACGGTATAGCTTAACCATTCTCCAGCTTGTACCCAACCTACGTTGTATCCCGCTCCTCCATCTGTATTGGCTTCAATGTCTACTGTGGTTGTTCGGTAAGCATTTCCCTGATTGGCAACTGTCAAATCATTGTAGCCAAAGTTATTACCGATATCAAAATTTTCAGCTTCAATTCTTCCCGGAATCGCATAAGGACCTCCGAAAGAACGTGCTTGTGTAGCTGCATTGATGGTGATTGTGTTATTGGCAGAAGTCCCGATGCCGTAAGCATTATCTTTGGCTTTTGCATAGATCAGGTAAGTACCAGTTCCTTCTGCTGTCCATGTTTTAGAATAAGGAGCAGTGAGGACATCACCTAATGAATAAGTGGTTGCATTCAGGGAGGCGAAGAATGAAACCGTTTCAATGGTACCGTCGCTATCCGTTGCATCGGCTGTAATGGTGATTACATCTCCTTCTGTAAAAGTGCTATTGGTGGCAGGTGCTGTGATGGAGACAACAGGAACACTGTTATTAAGGGTTGCCTGTATCACTTCATCAATAGCTCGGATCAAAGAAGCGGGATTTGAAGTCGGTAGATCAAATTGCAAAGTCCACATCATGATGCCGCTTGCATTGGTTATAGCGAGTGCCGTTTTGTCTTTAATGGTAGGAATACCGTTGTGATAAATAGCCTGACCTACTCCTGGAGTAATGGAATCTTGGTTGGCAGCTCTAGGATAGCTTCCTACAAGCACATTGTAACCCACACTAGAACTCCCTGCCGATGTAGTACCGGTCCATCGGTAACCATAGCTAGGTACACCCAATACCAGGTGGTCTTTATCTACTCCTCTGTCATTCCAGAAATTAAGATCACTTACTGCTAAATTATAAGAGGAATGCTGACCCGGACCGGTCCAAGTGCCATAAGCATCGTAAGCCATGGCATTGATCCAGTCAAATTTTTGCAAAGTAGCATCGGAAATTCTATAGGCAAACCAAGTCCCCAGAGCAGCAGTCATCAATTTGTTTTGACTATGCAAGGCAATTTCTAATTCGCTTATGAAGCTGGCATACTGAGCATCTGTGATGGTGGTTCCATCTAATAAGTCTCCTTCAATATCGACATCGATACCGTCCAGGTTATAATCAGAAACTAATTGTGTGAGTTTAGCAACGAAAGCCGTTCTGGAAGTCGGAGTAGCCATGACAGCAGACCAGTTGGGCTTGTTGCCATTTGCGCCGCCTATAGACGCAAGGATTTTAGAATTGTTGGTGTGTACAATAGTTGAAACGGTAGTTAGATTAGTTACCGGAGTAAGATTACCTGCCGCATCCGGATTAATGAATGCCACATTGATGTGTGTCACTTTTGTGTAATCCACCGCATTGGCGCCGCTGACAAAACCTGACCAGTTGACTAAATAGCCAACCACTTTAAACTGCGCTTGCGAGGTCAGGGCCGTGACACAAACGATGCCTAATGTATACAACAAAAGGGAAAAAGAAGAATAGATTTTAGAGATCATGAGGAGTATTAGATTTATCCAAATTAATACAACTAAGATACTAAAAGAAAGCCGCTTTTAAACCGAAAAGTAAGTTTAAACCTTGTTTTACACTTCTTTAGCGAAATACCTTGTTTAGGCGGGTTTAAACGGTGTTTGTAGTCTATTTCCACACGTAGCATGGAGGTTAAATAAATGCATTATCAGACTTAGACAGCTGCGTCCCGATTGAATTTATTGCGGTAGTCAATAGGAGTCATTCCTGTGATTTTCTTGAATACATCACGGAAAGCTTTGATGTCTGTATAACCTACATCAAACATCACTTCATTGATGTTTTTGCGATTGGTTTCAAAACTTTTTTTAGCCGCTTCTATTTTCACACGCTGTACATATTCAGTCACGGTATTGCTGGTTGCTTTTTTGAATCGACGCTCCAAACTCCTGCGTCCAATTGCAAATGCATCGGCGAGTTCATTCACTGTAATTCTGCTGGTATAGTTTTGCTCGATGTATTCTTGCGCTTTTTTTACTTCTTCGTCTTCGTGTTCTTTTTGTCCCCTGAAAATGATGAAGGAAGATTGGCTGCTTTTATCTATTTCTAGGACGAAATATTTAGAAGTCAGTATGGCCATTTCTCTGTTCACATATTTTTCAATGAGGTACAGTAAAAGGTTCCAGAAGGAATGCGCCCCTCCGCTGGAGTAGATGCCTTGTTCGTCGGTAATGATTTTCTCCGAAACTAGATTTACATCCGGGAATAATGTTTTAAACTCATGCGTTGCCATCCAATGCGTAGAACATTGTTTTCCTTTTACCAGACCCGTAGAAGCCAGTAAAAACGCGCCTACACAAAGACTGGCCAATTCTGCCCCTTCTTTGTATTGTTGCACCATCCAAGGGAAGAATAGACTATTTGACTCAATGACTTTTTTCTTGTCACCGTTTACTGCGGGTATGATGATGAGATCAGTTTTAGGAAAATCACAGACTTCAAGATCAGGGTAGACGGTAAAGAGGTTCTTTCGTAAGACCGATGAGCTGTACGGTAAACAAGGGCTCCTTTCCCATGGCGACAAGGAAATCGTTGACTTTTGTAAAGGCAATATACGATCCTTCTATAGTGCCCAATGCTACATCGCCGGTTGGAACAAGGATAGAAATATGTTTCATGACTCAAAATTACTACAATTACTTGTCGTAATCAACCCCTTCTAGAGTCGTTTTTACACCCTTTAAATTTAGGATTAAGACAATACCTTTGAGGCATTAAAGCAATAACTCCAAATTAAAATTAAAACCATGGGCATATTCCTCACGATTGTTTTTGCTGTGTTAGCGATCCTTCTTCTTTTCCTTCTCGCTGGTTTATTTATTAAAAAAGAATATAACATTGAACGTTCAGTTGTTATTTTTCAGCCCAAAGAAAAAGTATTCGCTTATGTGAAAATTTTGAAAAATCAAGATCATTATAACAAATGGTGGATGTCGGATCCTCAGGCAAAGAAAACTTTTACAGGCATTGACGGTACAGTCGGTTTTATTATGACATGGGACAGTGCGCATAAACAATACGGTAAAGGAGAACAAGAGATCATAAAAATAGCAGATGAACAACGCATTGATTCTGTCATTCGTTTTGAAAGACCTTTCGAAGGGATCGCCGATATATTCATGGCAACTGCAGCTGTTGCGGAAGGTACAAAAGTCAGTTGGGGATTCAGCGGTAAGAACAAATACCCGATGAATGTCATTTATAAAGTTTTTAATCTGGAATAACGGGTATGAAAACTTCAAAAGTTTAAGTCTCCATCCTATGGCATACGAAGGGTTAAAGCGTGTCGAAGTATTCAAAACCAATGTGTCGGAAGAACAGGATGCCGATCAGTTGCTTGTTGTGCTCTTGCAAAATTTCCCCCGCTTGGAAATCAATTTTGACCTGGAAGATTGTGACCGTATTTTGAGAATCGAAGGTCATGCTGTTTCTAATGAACAAATCATTGCTCTTTTATCCACCTACGGTTATCAGTGTAGTGCTTTAGTATAAATTCTATTCTTGTTTACATTTAAAATCCTTTGTTTAACCCAAAACGAAGGATTTTTTTTATGGAAATAAAAAAAAGTGAAATTTGTTTGCGTAACCGATCGGTTTCATTATGTTTGTAACCGATTGGTTACTTAACAGGTGTTTAGATGAGAAGAGACGTATTTCAGGCCATAGCAGATCCGACGCGTAGGGACATTATTCACCTCATCGCTCATGAATCATTAAACTTAAACGCAGTAGCTGAACAATTTGACATCAGCCGTCCGGCAATTTCAAAACACATCAAGATCTTGACCGAATGTGGATTGATTGTCATCAAACAACAGGGTAGAGAGCGCTATTGTGAAGCGAAGCTCGACAAACTTCATGAAGTATCAGATTGGGTAGAACAGTACCGCAAATTGTGGACGCAGCGTTTTGATGCTTTAGATGCATACCTGGATGTATTGCAAATGAAAACAATACCTGTAGCAAAGAAGAAAAAGAACAGCAAGAAAAAATAATAGCTTATGAAAAACGAAATCATGACACCCACTCCGGATTGTGAGATTGTACATACCCGGATAGTAAAGGCAAAAAAGGAACATGTTTTTAAAGCCTTTACCGATCCATCGCATTTGAAAGACTGGTGGGGACCGAAAGACTTTACCAATACATTCCATGCGTTTGAACTTCGTTCCGGCGGTCAATGGAAGTATACCATGCACGGACCTCAGGGAGATTATTTGAATGAAGCAGTATTCATCAAAATCAGTGTTCCTGATGTGTTGATATGGAATCATGTTTCCCATTCTCTTTTTCAAATGGCAATTGTACTGGATGAAATGCCAGACCAGACAACCAAAGTAACGTTCAAAATGATTTTTACTACGCCAGAAGAATGTAAACAAAAAAAAGAATTTGTACTGGATAAGAACGAAGAGAATCTGGACAGACTCGAAGAAGAATTGTTGAAAATAAAATAGTAAAGACAATGACAACAAAACAACAAGACACAAAGGACAGAGAGTTGGTCATCACCAGGGAATTTAACGCACCGCGTGAATTGGTATTCCAGGCCTGGACTGATCCCAAACACTTGATCAATTGGTGGGGCCCTAATGGTTTTACCAACACCTTTCATGAAATTGATATCAAACCAGGTGGTGTCTGGTTATTCACTATGCATGGTCCTGATGGTGTAGATTATCCCAATCGCATTATTTATCAGGAAGTCGTAAAACCAAAACGTTTATCTTATTTACATACCTCCGATGATCCGGACGATCCTGCTAATTTTAATGTGTTTGTTACCTTCGAAGAACTTGGGGAAAAGAGAACCAGTTTGACCATGCGCATGGTATTTGCAACTCCTGAACAACTTCAAGCAGTCAAAGAACAATTCGGCGCGATGGAAGGAGCACATCAAACGCTCGGACGTTTGGAAGAAGAATTAAAGAAAATGGACTTATAGTTTTTGACTATTGAGTATAAAAAGGGGATTTAAGGGGCCAGCCTGTTTGAAAAGAATAAATTATTATTACAACTAACAACTAACAACTAACAACTAACAATATTTTATGGCAAAAGTAAACACCTACCTCAATTTTCCAGGAAACACGGAGGATGCATTTAATTTTTACAAATCTATTTTCGGCGGAGAATTTGTCTCCGAAAGTTTCACGCGTTTCGGTGATATACCATCTTCTGAGGAAATGCCTCCCTTATCGGACGAAGATAAGAAATGTATCATGCACGTTGAACTGCCGATCATTGGCGGGCATTCCCTGATGGGTACTGATGCACTGGAATCAATGGGTTTTAAAGTGAATTTTGGGAATAACACATACATCAGCCTGGACTTGGATACACGGGAGGAGACTAAAAAACTATTCGATGCATTCTCCGCCGGAGGGAAAATAGAAATGAATCTGGAAGATACGTTTTGGGGAGCCTATTACGGAAGTTGTACCGATAAATTCGGAGTACAATGGATGTTCAATTGTAATAAAAAATAGTTGCTGGTTGTTAGTTGTTAGCTAGTGTTTAACTAACAACTAACAACTAACAACTAAAACACCAATGTCATAATAGAATGCGGAAGGCTCACAACTTCAGCCGCTTGTCCGTCTAACCATAAACGATACGGCATTTTTTGATCGGTAGTATTCAATACCACTACGCTTATTTTTCCTTCCGGTGTTACAAAGGCAGTCGTTTGCAATACATCTCTGTTGGAAGAGGTCGCGATGCGTTTAGAACCTGCCGGAATAAATTTCGAGAAATGACCGATGTAATAATAACTGTTGGTATAATATAATTTTCCGGCTTGTGTATCCGCATGTACCGGTGCAAAACAGAAATTGCCAACGTGGTTAGGTCCGCCTTTGTCGTCCAATAAAATGTTCCAATCTGTCCAGGCAATGGTACCGCAATTGAAATCATTCAGCATGGAATAACCGTAACGTTCTCCTAATCTCCATTCGTTGATTTTATCCAACTTGAAGCTTTCTACACAACCTTCTGTAAAGATCAATTTTTTATCAGGGAATGTTTCAGCCACTCGTTTCAGGTTTTCAAACTGCATGTCGCTGCCTGTCCATGTTTCATACCAATGGTAACCGATGCCATAAATGTATTTGGCAGCTGCGGCATCGTTTAGATAAGTGCTGGCTCTCTGATATACCAGGTCTCTGTTATGATCCCAGGCAATGAGTTTTTTATTGGATAAGCCGGCTTTCTCCAAAGTAGGACCTACATAGTCACGAATAAAATCTCTCTCTTCTTCTGCCGTGAAAATGCATGACTCCCAAATCTGTTTGGCCATCGGTTCGTTTTGCACCGTAAGTCCCCATACCGGAATGCCTTCCTTTTCTAAGGCGTTGATGTATTTGACATAATAATTGGCCCAGCTCTGACGGTATTCAGGAAGCAGTTTGCCGCCGTGCAACATGTCTTTATTGCTTTTCATCCAGGCCGGTGGGCTCCAGGGAGAAACATATAAGGTCAGTTTTCCTCCTGTTGCAGCCAATGCTTGTTTGATCAAGGGGAGTTTATAGGTGCGATCATGTGCGATGTTAAAACTGTTGAGTTCTTTGTCGTTTTCTGCTACATAATCATAACTGCCGCTGGAGAAATCGCAGCTGTTCATGTTGGTTCTCCCTAAGGTATAACCAATCCCTTCTTTCGGATCGTAATAAGCTTTGATAAACTCCTGCTGTTTATTTTTAGGAAGTTTAGCGAATGTTTCCGCTGCCGCATCGGTCAGCGCTCCTCCTATACCGATCAAGGTCTGAAAGGTATGAGTGGGGTCAAGGAATACACAAACTTCAGTTTCCTGAGGTTGACCAAAATCTTTGAAACGGAGTGTGTCTGTTGCACGCAGTCTTAAGTCAGTATCTTTTGCTGTCGTGTAAGTGATGATTTTTCTTTCTTTGAGTGCCGGCGTTTTCTGTTGTGAAAAAGCAAGAGTAATAGATAGTCCAAAGAATAAAATAGCGGAGAACGTAATTTTTATCATGATGGAAGATATAGGAATCTGTTAAATTAATCAACGACAAGATATTTTTTTTGATAAATAATTTAATAACACTGCTGTTGCATTCCTCGATGAATCGTTGCGGAGAAGATAAACGATGATTCCTGTCAGTGCTTTGAAATGGGTTTTTCAATTGCTATTTACAGGTTCATCGATCTTTCAATCATTCGTTTCTTGATAAATACCATTTGATTATGCCACATCATCCTGTGATTTTTAACCTACTAGCAGAAATCTTCTGTTCCATCTGTTGATATTTGTCTATAAATGAGTGGTAGCAACGATTTAAACTGGTTTTAATCTTTTCAATGAAGAGATTGAAGGTGTTTTTACGTTTAAGCAACACAGAGAAAAACAGTTATTTAGGATCAATCGAAAGCGTCTGACGGTTATATGTTTTTGTTTTTCTATCAAAAGAATAAATTTCAGGAACTCCTGTGGATAATTCCCGATGTGGAATGTCTTCGTCCGAAATGTGTTCCAGATTTTTAATAATGGTTCGAAGACTATTGCCATGTGCGACGATGAGTACATTTTTTCCGGCGCTTAATTGTGCTTCAATTTCTTTGGTGAAATAGGGAAGAGCTCTGGCTTCCGTATCTTTTAAACTTTCTCCGTGAGGTGGTTGTATGGCATAACTCCGCCTCCATAAATTGAATTGTTCTTCACCATATTGTTTTAGAATGTCTGCTTTGTTCAAGCCTTGCAGATCTCCGTACATGCGTTCGTTTAAGGCTGCGTCTTTGTATACTGAAATACCTGTTTCTCCGATAGCGGCAAGAATAATGGTTAAGGATTCTTCTGCGCGTTTTAAAGTCGAGGTATAGGCTACATCGAAATGAAAACGGCGGAGCTGCTCACCTGCTTTCTGCGCTTCTTGTCTGCCGAGATCTGTCAGTTCTACATCTACATTGCCGGTAAATCTGTTTTCTAAATTGTACTGTGACTGGCCATGCCTGATCATCACTAGTAATGACGTATTGGGCAATGTGTTCTCCATAATCAATGATGCAATGATATGCCGTTCAGGTCTGTCGTTAAAATCTCACTCATGTAATCCAAAAAAGGCCGCATGTCCTGAAAAGTTTGTGCTACCTTCTTATGAAAGGAAGCGTGCAAGACTTCTTCATCTGTAAAATCATGTCGAATGATGTATTGTTTGTAACGCAATAAATCAATGGCCGGATGATCTGTTGTATAACCTCGCGGTGCTGTTTTTACTTGCTCTCCCTGCAAACTGCCAAATACTTTTTTAAAGGATTTAGAGTTTAAGAGAGTAGTTAGCGGTTCGGGATCTGCAGCGAAATGTTGACGGATGTGATTCAGGTCTTGTGGGTTCGGACCCCAGAATCCGCCGGCTACAAAGGAGTTTCCGGGTTGTATGTGAAAATAATAACCACCTCTTCGCAAGGCTGTGGCTCTGCGGAAAGCGCCTCCGAGGTTGAGTTTGTAGGGCGATTTGTCTTTAGAGAAACGTACATCGTTGTACAAACGAAACAAACTTTTTTTACCGGTAGGGGTTTCAATGTCATCGTGTTTCCTAAGTTCTGTTAATACCAGATCAGCAAAGACAATCAATTCTCCAAAGGCTTTATCATAATCTGCTTTATGTGCAGTGAACCAGGTGCGGTCGTTGTTCTTTTTGATTTTCTTAAGAAAATTCAAGGGCAATGATAAATTATAAGTGGATTTCATTTATTCCAAATAGTTGTATGTACTCTCTTGATAAAAGTATTACTTAAACTACATAATAGTTTTAATAAGTTTAGATGTACTTCTATAAATTGTGTTGGTGTCAGGTCTTCAGACCTGACACGGATGGAGTTAACGCAGACTGCCTGCTATTGTCCAACCGTGTCAGGTTTGAAAACCTGACACCAAAAAACACAAATTACATTCCCGTAATTTAGCGACATTGCCCATTTAGGGATTTAAGGGGAAGACAGTTTGTGTTGAATTATTTTTATCGATACCCAATAGGGTATTTGTGGGTAATTAAATGCACACAAGGAGGCATTGGGGAATTGGTTTTCATCTGTTTCTTAGTATTTTGGGGTAGGAACACGAAAGACAGATTTACCAGCAATCACGGAGTTCATCTGTTAAAAGGCTGAAAGTGATTCATCGGCATTCTTTATTATAGGTAAAAGCAAAGCGATCATTGCAAACAGTGCATTGTGGAAATGATTTTGCATGACCATCACCAAACCTCATCCAGAAAAATGTTTTTTAATCGTTCAAGGCCCAAACGTTATATATTTTCAAAAGGAATTGACGACTTGCTTATCGGTGTTTACAACGCCTATCTTTTCGTCGTTCGATTTTTTAAAGAAGCATTCACCAGACCTTTTCACTTTCGGGTGGTCGTTGACCAATGTTTTGAAGTTGGTTTACGTTCTCTGACATTGATTACTTTAACCGGTTTTGTAACCGGTGTGGTATTTACCAAACAATCCCGTCCTTCATTGGAAGTATTCGGAGCAGCTTCCTGGCTGCCTTCGTTGATTTCCATTGCCTTGGTCAGAGCATTAGGCTCATTGGTCACCGCATTGATTTGTGCCGGGAAGGTAGGTTCCAGTATCGGTGCCGAATTAGGCTCTATGCGCGTAACCGAACAGATCGATGCCATGGAAGTATCAGCAGTTAATCCTTTTAAATATTTAGTAGTGACCCGTGTATGGGCCACTGTCATTGCTGTTCCTATACTTTCTCTCTATTGTACTACAGTAGGCTTATTAGGCTCTTACTTAAATGTACATACACACGAAGATACCAGCTTCATCAGTTTTATGGAAAGTGCTTTTGAAGCCATCAGTTTCATTGATTTATT
>JAQZBV010000027.1 GCA_029237685.1 Cytophagaceae bacterium
AGTCCATCTTGATCACGCCTGCATCTTCGATCACACGACCGTCGTATTGCGTCACCAATAAGTCAGAGTCTTTCGCAACCGCAACCGGAATTAAATCTGTTAAATCCGAAGGCGCAATGATGATACCCGCGGCGTGTATACCCGTACCGCGGACAGAGCCTTCCAGAATCATCGCTTCCTTCAGTACTTTGCCTTGCTCCGTATGTTCTTCGGCCAGGATGCGGCGCAGTTCTCTGACACCGTCGAGTTCTTCTCCGCCTAAACCTTCTTTGTCCTTTAAACTTTTTTCTCCGTCGATCGGCGCCGTCAATACACGGCGCAAAGAAATGCCCGGTCTGTCGGGAACAAGCTTCGCCAGGCCGTTGGCCTCTTGCAAAGGAAGATCCAATACACGCGCGACGTCCTTGATGGACATCTTCGCGGCCATGGTACCGTAGGTGATGATCTGCGCGACCTGGTTCTTGCCGTATTTGTCTACGACATAGTCGATCACTTTCTGACGGCCTTCGTCGTCAAAGTCCGTATCAATATCGGGCATGCTCTTACGATCCGGATTCAGGAAACGCTCAAACAGCAAATTGTATTTGATGGGGTCAATGTTGGTGATGCCGGTAGAGTAGGCCACTGCCGAGCCCGCCGCCGATCCACGACCAGGGCCGATGAAGACACCGATGTCACGGCCGTGTTTGATAAAATCCGCCACGATCAAAAAGTATCCGGCAAATCCCATGGTCTTGATCACGTGCAACTCAAAGTTGAGCCGCTCTTCGATCTCGGTGGTGATGTCTTTGTACTTTGCTCTCGCACCTTCGTACGTCATGTGACGCAGGTAATCGTCCTGGTCTTTGAAGGTTTGTGGAATGACAAAGTTCGGAAGCAAGATGTCTTGCTTCAACTTCAGCATTTCCACTTTGTCTACGATCTCTTGTGTATTGTCCAGGGCTTGCGGCACGTCCTTGAAGAGGACAGCCATTTCCTGTTTATTTTTGAAATAGAATTCGTTGTTGTAAAAGGCAAAACGTTTGCCTTTGGAAGAGGCATCGTCATCAAAATCTTTGTTGCTCGGTGTACTTTGTTTCTCCCCGGTGTTGATGCACAACAAAATGTCGTGGGCGTTGGCATCTTGCTTGTCCACGTAATGGCTATCGTTCGAGGCGATCACTTTGATGCCATACTTTGCCGCTAGTGCAAGCAAGACAAGGTTCACCGTATTTTGTTCCGGTATATCGTGGCGCTGCAATTCGATGTAGAAATCTTCACCGAACAAATCCAGCCACCATTTCAATTCTTTCTCTGCTGCTGCTTCACCGTGTCTCAGGATGGTACGCGGAATGATGGCCGCCAGACAGCATGAGGTAGCGATGAGGCCCTTGTGGTATTTCAACAAGAGTTCTTTGTCGATCCGCGGGTACTTGCCGTACAAGCCTTCCATGTAGCCCAGGGAGCAAAGCTTCACCAGGTTTTTATAACCTTCCGGATTTTTCGCCAGCAGCAATTGATGGCAGCGGATGTCTTTCGCTTCTTTGGTAAAGGACTTTTTATGGCGGTCCTCCACCATGTAAAACTCACAACCCACGATCGGTTTCACGCCTTTCGCCGCTGCTTCCGCCACAAACTTAAACGCCCCGAACATGTTCCCGTGATCGGTCAGGGCAATGGCTTTCATGTCTTCGGCTTTGGCCTTGGCGACCAAGCCTTCGATGCTGGCGGCACCGTCTAGTAAAGAGAACTGTGAATGGACGTGGAGATGGGAAAATTCAGGCATTTGGACTCGTGGTATCTTACTAAATTACTCCTTTTAACACGTTTTTTGAAGTAAAAGTTTTCAACAAGGAGGAGTGGTCAGTGGTCGGTTGTCAGTGGTCAGTAAAAAGGCTGTTTTAGCCCTCGCTGGCGTAAGATTTACTCACTGGCGCGAGCATCTTGCTCGTGCCCAAAGTATATAGCGCATCCGTGCGCGGGCCATGTGTTTCTACAAAAGTTGGTTTTCAGTACAAACCGTCTTGCCTAAATCCCCCCTCGCTGGCGCAAGATTTATCTTGTGCCTATTGTGACATAGAGCTTTCAGCTCGGGGATGGTGTTTCATCCAAGGATTGTTTCAGGACAAGCGGTCTTGCCCCTAAATCCCCTGAAGGGGACTTTCCAGCAATGATGGCGATGTAAATTATTCTTCCCTGTTGGCGCAAGCATTTGCTTGTGCCTAAAGTGACATGGAGCTTTTAGCTCGAGGATAGGTTTGAGTAAAGAAGTAAGAAGAAAAAATAATCGCTTAGAAAATAGAGAACAACTATTTTACTTGATTTTGCGAATCTCAGTCTTATTCAGAGCCGTCTTTCTTCTTTTTCCAGAATGCTGCAGCATGCTTTGGAATGTCTTCTCTCGAGATCGGTATGGCAGTTTTTTCTAGTTGTTCCCAAAGGGCGTCGCGCTCTTCAGTGAGAAAAGGATTTATAAACCCCTTCTCGCCCGGAAGTGGATAGGTTTTCTTTTCGTTTTTCATAGTTATAAGTTAAGATTTTAAGAGGTTAATAAAATGAATTTTTATGTGATGTGAAAAGTTTTAAGGATGGGGTAAAACGAGAATATGGGCGTGTCCCCGCTGGAAAGCAGGAGGCTATTTCAACGTTTCTACGGCGGGGTCGGGCTATCCGCTACAAGTCCTCGCTCGCAAATTACCTAAATCTTAGTACGTTTTTGGCTGCTCGCTGTGGGCTTTCCGCTGCTATCCCTCACGCGGGCTATTGGCTTTTCCACAGAAGACCACAAATAGATATATTTTTCCTATATTGAACAGTAAAATTTTTAAGCATGAACGTCCGTCTAACAGAGGCCCAAAAGATCAAGATCCTGAACAGCGATGACTTGTACAGCGTGATGCAGCAAGTGCTGTTGCGTGAGAATAAAATCGACCGCAACAAGGAGCATTTCTGGATCGTGTGTTTGTCTACCAGCAATCAGATTTTGATGATTGAACTGGTAAGCCTGGGTTCTGTCAACGCGACGATTGTGGACCCGATGGAAGTGTTCAGTTTTGCTTTGCAGAAGCGCGCGGTGAAACTGATTTTGGTACACAACCATCCCAGCGGAGAGTTAACGCCTTCTGCTTCCGACAAAGAAATGACCGACCGCATGCTCGCCATCGGTAAGTTCATTCAATTGCCGGTGATCGATCACCTCATCATTTCTGAAACTTATTACTATTCTTTCGTGGACTCGGGTTTACTCGAAGAGATCGAACGCACTTCTACTTATGATTTGAGTTTTTCTCAGATCAGTTCTTTGAAGGAGGAGTTGAATACGATTGAGAATCGCAAGGCGGAAGCGATTGCGAAGTCTATGCTTTCAGATGGTCATGCCATAGAAGTTGTTGCTAAGCACACTGGTTTGACGGTGGGACAGGTGGAGAAGCTTAAGTAATTTTGGCATTTATTTTACCAATTGAAAAAGCGCAATCTGGTGATGAGCAACTTACAGCATGTTACTGGTAAATTTCCAAGAAAGTATACACAAGCAAGTAAAAGAAAATAGACGCTATATGGCGTATATACATACGTTATATGCAAGTTTAAACAGAAAAGAAATGGAAAAGGAAAAATTTGAAGACGCATTTATTAATGCCTTAAATAAAAATTTTCCATTGCATTCAAAATACTTTGAATTAGAGTTTAAAATATTTCAAGAACTAGGCGGTTCAATATTTGAAATTAACAAGTGCCTCATACTTGAATTCTATCGAGCTTCTATTACTTTAACAAATCATGTATTAGAAAGACTATTAAAAATCGCCTTGATATATAATGAAGCAGGAATTAATCCAATACCATCTGAGGATTGGAGTTCGACATTCGAAGGGCCTAATGAAAAATATGGCACTAAACCTTTAGGAAATTCGATTGAACTTTGCGAAAAACTTGAATTGATTTCAGCAGATGAAAAGGAATACTTATTTGATACGATCAGAACGCTTATGCGGAATGGTTTCTCTCATGCAGACCCAAGTAAAATACTTGCTGGACTTCCTGATGAATCTATATTCTTCCAAAGTAGTTTTTCAGACCCTGAAAAACTAAATCCAGTTGGAATCAATCAGAAAGTTGTTCCCTTTCTTCAAGCAATACAAATGGACAACTTTGCAAAGAATACTGCATTTAGCTACTTTAATTATGTTTTTGAATTAATAACGAAAATAGAATTGCGTATCGTTGATAAACAAAATAAATCCAGCATATAACAGCACCTTTCCGCCATTGCTGGGGTCGGAGCGGTTCGATGGTTCAGAGCATTAAATAAATTCAGAGCGGCTTGATTGCTCGGAGCTTTAACATCCCTCCATCGTCGTCAAGCTGCTATCCGTTAGCATCAATAATAATTCGAATAATGAGAAAATTTAATGCGGAAGAAAAGGGGCTTATAAAAAATGCTTTTGTTTTTATATTAGGCGTTGCTGTAACAATAGGATTAACCAAAATGGCTGACAAGGCTATTCCTAATGATCCAATTATAGTTAAGCAATATGTTGATACTATAAAAATTGTTCACGAAATGCCGTCATTCGCGAACAATGATTCATTGTCTTCCGAATTAGAAATAAAAACAAAAAACCTCGAGTTGCTTAATAACTATGATAGACAAATACAACGTCGCTTGTCAATTATCGAAAGCGGTAATAAATCTTCGCCAAATTTAATTGTTACACATCATATTACTAGTTTAAACAAGAAGGGGTATACAATCGGAAGCTCATCTCCATATTTTTCTTCTGAATGCCCTACGTTAAAGTCTAAATATTGCGATATACTAATTAGTTTTATGAATCCTCAAGTAACCAAAGATATTGCGTATCTAAGGGTCAACATATATCGGTATATAAAAAATAATCCTCATGCAGTTAATAGCATCTCGGAAGAATTTTATGAGGTTAAGCAAACTGACAACCTAATTAGGATCAATAACGATTTTGAAAATGGGAAATACGAAATAACATATGGATTTATACTAAAGAAAGATTTAAACGAAGAATACCCAACCTTCTATTCCAAAAAGTGCATAGTAGTAAAACAATAAAATCACTGATGCTAACAGCACCTTGCCGCCATTTCGGGGGGTCGGAGCGGTTCGAAAGTTCAGAGCATTAAATAAATTCCACCGCTGGCGCGAGCATCCTTGCTCGTGCCCGAAAGCATATAGCGCATCCTTGCGCGTGGAGGGTTTAAATATTATAGATTTAAGTATCTTAAAGAATTCGTAATCGTATCCTTTAAGATAGGTTACTATTAATAGTTTAAATAATCACATAGCCCGCACCAGGAGGTGCTCAAAGCTATAGGCACGAGTAAGGATCCTCGTGCCAGCGGAGCATAAACAATTTTACCTATAAAAGCTATATGCTAAAACCAAATGAGATTATTTAATGTAAAACTAATTGTCTTCTTTTTTTTGACTTTTATTCTTCAAACAGCCAAAAGCCAACATATTGAAAACAATAAACCTTGCTCAAAAAGAAAGGTCCTAAGAGATTTTAAACAGTTTGTGTTTTTTTGTCAAAATAATTTTGACCCGGATACTTATTTTCAGTCGGACACTTTATGTTTAGACTGTGTTAAAAAGGATTTTAAAAAATTCAAATTAAAAGACATCCATAAACATTCCGAAATATTTGACATTTCTTTTACAAAAAACTATAGCAAAAGACATTCTAGTTTTTTGAATATCTATTTATTATTAAATAGTTTGAACAAAAAATCAAGTGCAATTTCTTTTTCGCCCTATACCACAAAGGATGATTTTTCAAATACCTGCTATATGGAAGTTTTAGGTAAGCCTATAGGTTATGATGAAGATTCATCGACTATTTTTTGGAATGCAAACAAGAAAGGGTTTTTTGAATTAAAACTGAATGAAAGAACTTTAAATTTTTACACAAATGACTATGAGGAGATAGATTTTGATTTTTTAGGAGAGTTTGTTACTTCTATAAATGATAGAATTATTGTTGATTCCTTGCCTAAACTTCCTGTTTACTCAGCTTTAATGAAGGGACTGGATTCAAATAATTCTTTTTACAAAGACACTATTTTTAGTATTCAAAGAAAAATGGTATTTGAGTTTAGTATTAACAGTTTGAGTTTTTGTCGACAAGAAATTAATTTTTTATCTAGGGCATTTGTCCTTCAAAATAGGGCGCAGAATGATTTTCCCAGAGCATTAGATTATTTACAAAATGAATGCTTTAAAAAAGCTAACCTATACAGAGGTGCCAGCATTAAAGTTGATGATCAACATACTTTGAAAGATAAGCGGATTAAGAAATTATGCTTTAGCATACCCTGCTTAAAAAGACCATATGACAATAATGAATCAAATAAAAAGGAAAGAATAATCAACACTTTAAATTACCTTATTGAAAATTCAAAAACCGAATTTGCTTTGAGTAATTCAAAAGAAATAATAACAGATTTCATAAATGGTATCAATATAAATGAGGACAAGAAACATAGCATAAAAAAAGACAACTATTTAATTGAAATTGACTATAGACAATTTTGGTTCACGGTTTATATTAAAATGCCAAAGTCATACCGTGTTAAAAAAAATTAAAAGCAGGAAAGCTGAAAACTGAATAGAGTAGGCAAAATAATAAATTTAATTTTATGTCAACAGAAAACTCAAATGAACAAAACAAACCATTTGGAAAAACAGATTTGCCTAATTCACCACTTTTGAAAGCTGATGCTTTAGATAGTATTGAAGAAGGAACGGCTTTATGTTACTGGGCAGGTCATTCTTATTACCCTGGTACTGTTGCTTGCCTTGATAATATTAGTAATGTTTGTCGCAATGGAAATTGGGTTTATTTAGGGCCGTGTAAGTAAGGGAAAGAAATAATCTCTATGCTAGCGCTAGCTTGGGTATAGCTCATAATTTTGATGATATTCTGCATTAGTAATGCTTCATGCATAAGCCAATGATCTTGCAAGTAGGGCTGACAACGTTACCAACCAATAGAAAACAGTAATTACCTAATAACTAAAAAAAGGAAAAAATGGAAAACGAAGACAATTTAATCAAAGCATTCGAAGAAAAAGGAAGCAAGGAAGTACAAGACTTTTATTTGAAATTTCAAGTGGAGTTAGGCCCTGCATTTTCGGACAAGGAAATCTCAAACGCAGATTTAGTTACTCTCTTAGAGAGCGAAGTTCTTAAGTATAAAAGCGGAATGCTCTCTAACTTATTAAACCATATTTTGAGTGAGCTTAAGAGAGTAAAAATTTCAGAAGGTGATAAAGGCAAAGAAACATCAGTAAAGGCTTTTGCAGGAGAATTTTTTCAATGTGGTAGTTGTGGTAGAAATAAGCATATATATTGTTATTATGATCCTTATACAGGTATCAGGGATTGCACTTGCACTGGTTGTTAATTAGCTGGAAAATTAGACTCATCGTGTAACGGTAGCTATTAACAGCAGCTACCCGCTAGCAAAGTTATTTATTAAAGTTACCTGCTAGCGCCGGCGTCCGCCGGTGCAACATATAGATCGGGCGTCCGCCCGGTTTATTAGCAGCTCCTCTACCGCCGGCGCAACGTATAGATAGGGCGTCCGCTCGGTTTATTAGCAGCGAGGGCTTGTTATACCATTCCCGGGCGGAGGCCCTATGTAAAAAGCACCGATGGACATCGGCGCTAGCAAAGTTGCCCCTGCTGGCGCGAGCATCCTTGCTCGTGCCCGAAAGCATAAAGCGCATCCTTGCGCGGGGATGTAATAGCAGCACATGTAAAAGATGCCCCGCACCGGGAGGTGCTATTAGCAAAAAAGCACGAGCAAGAGGCGCTGCGCTAACATAGGTAAGTTGTAATAACACTCTCCAGACGTCCAATGTGAAAAGACATCGATGGACATCGGCGCTAGCAAATAAATCCTAAATATGAAAAGGTTAATTTCAATTTCTTTAATTATAATTATGTTTACCAATTATGTGATTGCTCAAAAGAGCAATCACATAATTAAAGAATCTAAGCTCAAAGTCGAATCATTCATACGGAATGACAAGAAAGACTCCGCTCTTGCTTTGATTAAAGATATGGGTACTCAATGCAAAGAAACATGTGATTATATACATGTTATAAATTATCTATACGGGTATTATTATGATTACTCTGGTGATATCCTGAAAGCGGAAAAATATTATTCGAAATCTTTAGCAACAAAGGCCAATGATACAGAGGTTCTTGATCGGAGAGGTTTGGTTTATTACAGTCTACAGAGATATACTCAATCTGAAACTGATTTTAGAAAGTCAATAGCATATAATAAGGAGTCTTCTTTTCCTTATTACATGCTTTCTTTGGTGTATACGGTTGAGCCCTACCATAAAAATTCAGATTCTGCTAATTTTTATATTGATAAAGCTTTAAAGCTGGATTCTTTAAATATTGATTATCTCAATCAAAAAGTGATAGTTTTATTATCACAGCAGAAATGTTTTGAAGCGTCACCATATGAATCTAAAATTTTGGGACTTTTAAATAAGCCTACAGAAACAGATATATTGCAAGCAGTTGATATTTTAACTTGTATGCAAAGTGAAAAAGCAGCAATTAATATGCTTCTTAATTTTAATTCACGTGAAGACTCTGAAAAAATTTGGGCAAAGCTTGCCAAAATATACAGTAGTCAAAAAGATTGGAAGTCTACTATTTATTGGTTAGAAAAAATAGCGGATAAATATTCTAGTATTGATGCGATGGTGGATTTAGTGAGAGTGAAATATCAAATAGGAGAAATGGACGAAGCTAAGACAAACCTAGATCAATTCATTAATGTTACAAACGGTCATCCTGGATTATATGAGCTTAAATCTGATATTTATAGAGCTGAGTCAGATTTGAAAACGGCTCTTATATATATAAATAAAGCAGTAGAGAAGTCAGATCATCTAAATTTCTTAAATAAGAAAGCTAGACTTGAAGCTGAGAGTCTAGATTACAAATCGGCTTTCATGGATTACAGCAAAATATTAAAGGTGGATAGCTGCAATATTGAAGTATTGGTTTTTTGTTCTAAGTATGATTTGATGAATGCAAATTTTAAAAATGCAATTCGTTTAGCTGAAAAAGCACAGCAATGTGGATATAAACTAGAAATCATTGATGTTTTAGTACAATCATATTTTTATAATGGACAGTATGATCAGGTAATAAGTAATATTGATAAATGGTGGGCGAATGACAAAGCAAATGAGTCTTGCATTTTTATTAAGGCTGTTATGGAGGCTTGTTATGGAGATAAAGACAAGGCCATTGTATTATGCAAAATGCTACAAAATAACATTTCAGCTAAAAATGCTGAAGCAAATAAGATCCTCTTATCGCTGCTCTATTTAATATCTGGCGATATGAAATCTTTTTATTCCCAAATGGATCAAATTACCAGTTTAGATAAGCAAGTATTTGAGAAATTTGTCTTGTTTGAAAAGAAAAAGAATAAAGATGATTTAGAGAAGATTAGAATAAGTAAAAGGGATAACTTTGAGTTTCTTTTAACAATAGTCATTTCTGAAGAGCAGTTGAATGAAATAAAGAGGCGATATAATATAGATTAGGTGCTAACATAGAATCCCGCTGGCGCGAGCATCCTCTGCTAGCGCCGGCGTCCGCCGGTGCAACGTATAGATAGGGCGTCCGCCCGGTTTATTAGCAGCGAGCGCTTGTTATACCATTCCCTGTGTAAAAAAGCACCGATGGACATCGGCGCTAACAAAGGGATTAGGAGAAATATTAATTAAAAAATAAGAATAGAGATGATAAAACAAATTTTCATTTTATTTGGTATTCTGTTTGGCCATCTTATGAAGGTTAATGCTCAAAACTCTCCTTTGATCAAAATTGATTTTCAGGACAGCAATATTGCGATTGTAAATGCCGGTCATTTAGATAGAGGAGGCATGGCGAAAATGGTTACTATGATTTCAGGCTATGATCCTAAAGTAATCGCAGTGAACTTTCGTTACTCCAAATCCCGAGTTACTTCTTATGATGATTCATTGCGAAGTGCATTTTCAAAGGTTAAAAATCTTGTACTTGCCTCCACTGAAGATTATAAAGTCGTGGCGAATGCAGAGTATGGCAAACAGGCTTTGCTGATAACAGAAGATAACCGTTTGATAGGTTTTGTATATGATACTACTTCATTTGAATATAAGATTATAAAGTTATACAGCCCCGATAAATTAGAGTCTTTTGCCAGGTACAAGAACGATACTATACCTGTTAATCGTTTATGCGGTGGTATGGCATGTTTCAGTATGGCAAGTTATGAAGCCGTTTTTGAAGAGCTTGTTCCACCGGAAGCGTTTAAGAATAAAATAGTTTTAATAGGCTATGTTAGTGACAAGAATAAACTATATAAATCCCGTGAGTATGGAGATGTTTATATTATCAGTGATACTGAAGATGCTCTTTTTACTAATATAAACAGAACTAATTTTAAATTTCCCGATATGCATGGTACTCAAATACTGGCAAGCGAACTTTCCATGATCCTGGCGGAAGAATATATTTATACGATAAATGATTCTGAGAAATAACTCTGCTAGCGCCGGCGTCTGCCGGTGCATCCTATAGATATGGTCCGCCCGGTTTAGTAGCAGCGAGAGCTTGTTATACCATTCCTGGGCAGACGCTCTATTTAAAAAAGCAGCGATGGACATGGACGCTAGCAAAACTTGTTAATAAGTAATATTAGGGATTATACATTCATCTTTAAACATACATGAGAATACTACTTTTGCTTTTTTTTACTGTTCCGATTTGGTGTTTAAGTCAGAACGTTACGCGGTGGTCTAAAAAAGAAGGTTTTAAAAGCCTACATCTAAAAGCGGTTAAGAATGAAGATATCTTTAAAGATTACAGCTGGACTTATCCTGATGTTCATACTAACTTAGTGGAGAATTCCGAATGGAAATTCAATGGTCAAACCTATCGTTGTCAGATGGTAAATGAAACAACCGTTTTAATTTATAAAGGCGATGAGCTACTATACAGATTGGCCAGACAGCAATCTAAAGGAAAGCAGTATTTCGACAAGTCGAAGCTTTCAAGGATGTATGTTGAGGTTAAGCGCTGGAGGCGTTCAGTAAAGACTGAACAAAAGATTGTTACGGTTATCAGGTATGTTCCAGAAAGCTATACTGCATATGAAGGTGGCAAATCAGTTACCAGAACTCGCAGTGTGCCAAGGACAACGACTGAAATGCAGACAGTTTACACTCCTTTTTGGGAGTGGACTATCAGCCGGGAGCTTCAATGTAAAATACCTGTTTACAATTATTTCAGTTGCGTATTGGACGGACATCAGATTTATATCTATCAGCTGCAGGATACGGTGAGCGGTGTGTTTAATTACTACTTTCAGAATGCTTCCTACATCAGTGCAGAAGATGCATCAGGCACTGATTATCTGCTGGTCGATCGTAATGCCGATGGCGCATACACCGGCAATGAAGATATCTTCCTGGTCAATACCTGGAATCCATATCTTGAAAAATCTAAATTTATAGAAGCCGACGGTTTTCTTGAAAACTTTTGGTACGATATTAAATTCCTTAAAGAGGAATATTTTGTGGATTTTCAATATGTAAAAGATAGTCTAAATGTGCATGCGGAAAATGATATAGAATCCAACCGTAAACCTGGAAAGATTGTGATTACCAATATTCCCGACAATACAACAAAGCTATACATCAATGATAGATCATACCGCTGCCTACTAGGGACAAATAGTTACAAATCTGAAACAGGAAAATATAAGCTTCGCCTGATTAGAAAGGGATATCTAGACTTCGATACCGTGTTTACTATTTTTCAAAAAGCACCTACTATGCATATTTCCTATAAAGAGACAGGGAAAGCAGGCATATTTAAAGCGGTTAACCTTTCTTCAGAAAATTACTTTATAACAGCATACCATCAGGCGAATGGATATAAAAAAATTGTTCACAACCAGGACTTTCTTAATCTGCCGGAAGGAGACTATTTGATAAGTATTCACAGCTCGAATTATAGTATCGAACGAGAAATTGTAATTGTCGAGTCACAGGAAACAACGATTGATGTGGAGGATCAAATTAAACATCTTAACCAGGAAGATTTTAAAGCACCTTTGCTGAAGGTTCCAATTACACGCTAAGAATTACCCCGCGAGTGCCGTCGTCCGTCCGCCGCCGGTGCAACCTATAGATAGGGCGTCCGCCGGTTTATTAGCAGCGAGAGGTCGTTATACCATTTCCGGGCGTACGTCTTATGTAATAAAGAACAGATGGACATCGGCGCTCACAAAGCTTTAACTCTTGCACCGACCACTGTTTGAGAGTAGGTGATATTAACTGAAGAATAAATAGATACCCCGCACCGGGAGGTGCTATATGCAAAAAGCACGAGCAAGATGCTCGCGCTAGCAGAGTCGCCTATGAAAAGCAAGAGCGTAGTAAATCAAGTAAGTGACTTATTAGTTAAATAAGAAGCAATGAAACTCGAGAATAATTGGCGGCAGAAATCGCTTGAAAGTCTTGAAAATAACACTTGGCCTGCGTTAAGTTCAGACGAAGGTTCTTATTTAATAAGGACGTGTAACTCATTACGCAAAAAACAACTTCAAGACTTTACAACAGAAGACTTGAGAATAATGATAGGACAAGAAATCGGACTCTATTTTTTAGTTCCATTAGCAATAGAAACTTTAACAGACAATTTATTTGCAGAAGGTGATTATTATGAAGGAGACTTGTTGAAAAGTGTTTTAGAAGTGGACACTAAGTTTTGGGACGATAATAAGAATTACTGGCAACAACTGAACGAATTATTTAAAAATAGACGACAAGAAATAAAAGCAATGAAGTTTGACATTTCTAAATTTGACAGCTGTAAGCATAGAACCTCTTAGTATTCGCCCTGGTTTATTAGTAGCAAGCTTTTGTTATACCATTCTCGGGCGGACGCCCTATGTGAAAAGGCACCAATGCCCTTGCTCGTGCCGAAAGCATATAGTGCATCCTTGCGCGGGAAACTAATAACAGCGCAGGTAATAGATACTCCGCACCGGGAGGTGCCCTTGCTCGCGCCAGCAGATTAATTCTTGTTCATTCCAGTAGAATTAATTAACTTGAATCTGGCATACCTCTCAAAAAGAGGTCTTATTATTTACCTTATGGTCTAATCTTTAATCTTTTGTTTTAATCCCTTCCCATGAAAGTAATTCTATCCCTGTTGATTGTATTAAGCTCTAGTATTTCTCTCTATGCACAGAGTTGGAGCCAAGTAGGAACATTGACCGAATATACCGACCTAAACTATTGTGACCAAATTCAAACGATGGCTCTGAGCGCTACAGGAGCACCTTACATGCTTAGCTATTGTTCTAGTGGAGCAGCCTCTGCTATTCGCGTGTCGAAATGGGAAGGAACTTATTGGAATGGTTTCACCAAACCCGGTGCAAATGGTACACTGAGAACCATGGCGATAGATGCCAATTCTAATGTATATGTTGCAGGAGCGATGAAGGATGCTAATAATAAATTTTATGTTAAAAAATGGAATGGCACCGCTTGGTCGTCCGTGGGAGCAGGAACAAATGCTTTAGCTGTAAACAATATCATTAATATTTTAACATTAGATGGTAGCGGAAATCTATATGCAGCCGGAAACTTTACTGATGCAAACGGGAAACTGTATGTAGCTAAATGGGACGGTACCACCTGGTCTGCATTGGGCAGCCTAAATGTAAGCGGTTCCATCACTTCTATGGTGATTGATAACAGTGGTAATATATATGTGACTGGAACTTTTAAAGACAGCTACAACAACTATTATGTGGCAAAATGGAACGGCACTCAATGGTTAGAGTTGGGTCTTGATACCAATAATAAAGTGCTTATAGGAAATGCTCCTTCATTGACTCTTGCACTGGACAACAGTCAAACGTTATATGCAGCAGGACAATTTTATGATCCTACAACGTTTCAATATTATGTTGCCAAATGGGACGGATCGGCCTGGAGTGCAGTGGGCACGATGTATACGTCACAATACATCTTGTCTTTAGCTTCGGATCTCTCCGGCAATGTGTATGCCAGTGGACTATTTAGAGATGTATTAGGCAATTACTCTGTAATGAAATGGGACGGCGCCACCTGGTCACAGCTTGGAGAACCCGGAGATCCCCTTCTCCACAGCGGACTTTTTGCACTGGCAACAGACCAGGAAAATAATGTATTTGTCGTTGTAGGTTACCATGATGCTTCGCAAAGAAATGTAATTGCCAAATATACGAATACTGTAACCAGCTCTACCCATGCAACGGCATCTCGTTCGTTATCTGTGTTTCCCAATCCTTCCAAAGATGTTTTCTCCCTTATCCTTTCAGAAGAAGGAAAGGTATCTCTCTATAACAGCGTTGGAAAATTAATCCATGATCACCAAGGAACTAAAGGAGTATATAAGATAGATCTTTCAGCTTTTCCACAAGGCGTTTATACTTTAGTATTTAACGGACAGGGTGCTTTATATACACCGGTAAAATTGGTAAAAGAATAAAACAAATAGGCCGGCCCCCGCTGGCACAAGTATCCTTGCTCGTGCAAGGAGTATATAGGGCATCCTTTCGTGGCGATGTAATAGCAGTGCAGCTAATAGATACCGCGCACCGGGTGCTATATGCAAAAAAGCACGAGCAAGATGCTCGCGCTAGCAAAGTACAAACAAAATCAATAGAATATGTCAAGCATTAACTGTTTAATTGGAGATATTGTAAGCGGCTTTGTTAGAACAGAATTTTTGCTCTCTCAAATATTTTCAGAGATGGGTTTAACAAAAGGTAAACTAGATTTTTTTGCTGATGGACGAACGGAAAGAAAATTGGATAAAATTCGTTTAAAGCTTGTAGAATCTAATTTGATGAATAAAGAAGATTATATTTCATTAGTAGATACTTATAATGAACTAAGAAAGCATAGAAATAGTGTGGTTCATAGTTTAGTATTAACTAATGCAAGTGATCAGAATGATTTTCTATTCCATAATTATCAATTGGTTAATGGAGAAATTTTAAATAAAACACTGCAGTACAAGATGTCAGATTTAGAAAATATAAAAGTTGATTTAAGAAATCTTCATAATAAGTTCTATGTACTGCATTTCGATAAGGTTAAAGATGTACGGTAATAAGACAGAATCTAACTAGCGGGGCATCGAATAATAATTAATAATTTATGAGAAATACAGTAGCACTTCTAATGCTTGTTTTATTCATAGCCTGCAATCCATCTTCTCAAACGGAGGAAAAGAAAGCGCTTACAAAAGAGCCAGGTCAAATGAAAAACGAGTACGATATGATTTTTGAGAATACGTCATGTTTAGATGCAAGCGACACAACAAGAACAGTTGCGCAGGTTATTATTTTGCCGAGTACAGGAAAGGATTCTATTCAAGGTAAAGTATTCTTTTCTACTGGTAACCTCAGAAAACTGGCTGATTGTAATGCGATGGATTACCCCGCTGGCGCGAGCATCCTTGCTCGTGTCCGAAAGCATAAAGCGCATCCTTGCGCGGGGATGTAATAGCAGCACATGGAAAAGATGCCCCGCACCGGGAGGTGCTATAAGCAAAAAAGCACGAGCAAGATGCTCGCGCTAGCGGGGAGTGGGCTGATTTTACGAATTTAATGTGAAAACTATACCTATGAATAGAATCCTTTTAATCTTAACTATTTCAACGCTTTTTGCTTCTTGCAAAAAAGATAATGAATTTGAAAATACTTTTAACGGAGGAAATTTCTATTTAGAAATAATTGAATGCGGAGAAAATGAATCATTAACTGAAGATTATATCTTTAAGAGGAATAGTAATGAGATTGAAATTCAATTTTTAAACGATTGCATTTTTGAAACGTTTGACTATAACATAAATGGAGCCGCTAGAATTTATCGAGATAGCATAAGTCTTAGGATTGATAGGACTGAAAGCGCTAAAGGAGAAATTGCTGCTGTGTCAGATTGTGTATGCTTAAATAAAGTTAAATTTAAATTTGATCATTCTATTTCTAAGGATGTACCTATAACGTTAAATGGATATCGAATTGATAAATAACCCCCGCTGGCGCGAGCATCTTGCTCGTGCCCGAAAGCATAAAGCGCATCCTTGCGCGGGGATTTAATAGCAGCGCAGGTTATAGATGCTCAGCTCGGGCTAGTATAACACAAACATAACGCTAGCGCCTTCGTCTGCCGGTGCTCTGCATCGCATTTGAGGTAAAAAGCTCGCCTATCGCAAATTTGCAAAACGTTACAAGCAATACTAATGAAAGAATATTTACTCGAAAATTGCGATTGGGAAGATATTGAAGATTTTATTCTTCGAGTGGAGGAATCTCTTGATATACATTTCATGGAGAATGAATTGGCTCATGTAAAAACATTTGGCGAACTGTGCGATAGCGTATTAGGCAAAATCCAACTGGAACATAGCGATACATGTACTACACAACAAGCATTTTACAAATTGCGCAATGCAATTATTAGAGCACTTCAAATAAAAGATACCGATATATCTCCTGAAACACCTCTGAAAGTAATTTTGCCAAGGAGCAATCGTATAAAAGAAACAAGAAAAATTGAAGAAGAACTAGGCTTTAAGCTTTCAATATTGCGTCCTCCATATGTGGTAACTGGATTCTTCATAATTCTCTTTTTAAGTTCATTTATTGGAATGTTCTTTAATGTTATCTATGGAATATCTGGATTGATTTTCTCTGTTGCAGGAATTCCGATGGCATATCGAATGGGCAAAGAACTCGATTTACAAACTGTAGGACAGGTTGCCGAGCAAATGAGAACAGAAAATTACATGAAGTCAAGACGTGATAAAAAGACGTTCAATAAAAATGAAATAGAAGCCATGTTAACTAAATGGTTTGTGGAATTTCTTTATTTGGACGAGAATGAATTGAAAAAGCACGTCTGAAAATGACCCGCTGGCCCCGCTGGCGCGAGCATCCTTGCTCGTGCCCTAAAGTATATAGCGCATCCTTGCGCGGGAATGTATTACAGCACAGTAATCAAATACTCCGCACCAGGAGGTGCTGTAAGCAAAAAAGCACGAGCAGGATGCTCGCGCTAGCAAGTACTATCCCGCTGACGACAGTGCGTTAGTCTCTCTTTTCTCCTAGATAATACGTATAACTAAACAAAGGCTGCACACCGAAACCGAAATTGTTCACTAAAATGGAAAGGTATAATACCCTGTCTTGATAGACGCCTACTTCCATAGGATACTGGGATCCTCCGTTTCCGGTTTGGCTTTGAATAAAGTTATAAAGGTTAAACACGATCGTTTGCTCATCTACTAAGGCAGAGTCATTGGAGTATGCCGGTTTGGAAGGATCAGTGATAAAGTTGAACGTGCTTTTGAAATCATTCAGATCTCCCAGGTAGATTTCAACCGATTGATCGGCTTCCACGAGGATTGATTCTGTTATTAAAACTTCTAAGTTTCCTACTTTTCTTTTCATCGTTTGTTTAATTTGCAATTGAAATATAATAGGTTTCAACCTTAATTTATAATGGAGCTCCAAGTTATACAGTTAAAAGAAGATAAGTCCAACCCATTGTTTGCATCATCCGAGGGACAGACCTTGTTGGAAATGTACAATGATTATTATCCCACGATCGGTTTTCATTTGCCTTGGGTGGGTTATGCTATTGTAAGAAATCAGCAAGTGGTAGGCACCTGTGGTTTTACAGGACAACCCAAAGAGCAGAAAGTCGAATTGGCTTACTGGACCTTTAAAGCATTTGAAGGAACAGGCGTCGCTTCTTATGCTTGCAAAGCGCTGCTTGAGATGGCAAGAAAGACAGTTCCTCAACTCACCATCATAGCGAAGACTGCACCGGAGCACAACGCGTCGACAAAAATTTTGGAGAAAAACGGTTTTGTTTTTACTGAAATCGTGCAGGACGAAGAAATAGGTGACTCCTGGTTATGGATGCTGGAACCAGCAAGGGAATAAAGACAATAAAACAGACAGACAAATAATTGACAACAAAAGGTAAACGATAATGAGAAAATTAGTATTCCCCGCTGGCGCGAGCATCCTTGCTCGTGTCCGAAAGTATATAGCGCATCCTTGCGCGGGGATGTACTAGCAGCACAGGTAATAGATACCCCGCACCGGGAGGTGCTATATGCAAAAAGCACGAGCAAGATGCTCGCACTAGCAAAGTATAAACAAGATCAATAGAATATGCCCGCTGGCGCGAGCATCCTTGCTCGTGCCCGAAAGCATAAAGCGCATCCTTGCGCGGGGATGTAATAGCAGCACAGGTAAAAGATGCCCCGCACCGGGAGGTGCTATAAGCAAAAAAGCACGAGCAAGATGCTCGCGCTAGCAGAGTATAAACTCTGCACCGACTACATATGCTAAACGTTAGCGGCAATTAAAGTAAATGAAGTTCATAACATCTAAACAACTCAATATGAAAAACAGAAATCTCATCATTATTTGTGGGCTAATTATTTCAGTCTTAACTTTAATGTCATTAACCACTGGAGAAAAAACATATGAGTATATGTACATTATACAAAACGAAAGTGAATTAAAAATAGTTAAGCCAAGCAGTGAAATTGAGGTACTCAAAGTTAAAATTGAGTATAAAGACTCTGACTACAGAGAAGCTTTGAAAAAAGTCCAGGAAATGGAGGTGATTGGATGGGAGCTGGTTTTGAATCAAATAACTAGCCCTGGAGCTCTTTGGCCGAGAAATTATTTTTTAATGAGAAAAGGAAAATAATAACTACCGCTACCAACGAATTGTTTTCATTGCGGGGTTCGGTGGTTAAGCCCCGCTGGCGCGAGCATCCTTGCTCGTGCCCGAAAGCATAAAGCGCATCATTGCGCAGGGATGTAATAGCAACAGAGGTAAAAGATACCCCGCACCGGGAGGTGCTATAAGCAAAAAAACACGAGCAAGAGGCGCTACGCTAGCAGAGTTTACAGGCTATACGCCCGAAAATTTCAAACCCTTCTTGTATAAAAACGATTTTTTACAATTACACGAGTTTCAGTAGTTGCACCTTTGCATGGTAATCATTATGCAACAGCAATGAAAGAATCCATTCTAAAATCAGCCATCCTTATGACAAGCATTAGCGTGATGGTTGCGTGCAATTCAACACATTGTTTAACAATTAAAAATCAAGAAAAGATGTTTACAGTAGAACAAATCAAAGAAGAACTTTCGCGGATGAAAAGCGGTGCTGACTTTCCTGTTTTGGCAATGAAACTGAAGAATTTGGGGGTAACCTATTATGAAACTAAAATCGAAGATGGAAGCAGCATTTTCCACGGTAAAAATGGTTATGAATTAAGCGTTGGGGCGAATTATACGCCTATGGCAATTGCTGACAAAGTAAATATAGAGCAACTTAAAACAGATATTGAAAATCATCAGCAGGGGAAATCCGATTATTTTCAAATAAGCCGTCAAAGTGCGGACAATGGAATTGGGAAATGGGCGGTATGTTTAATTTCTATGACTTGTACCTACATGGACAAAGCTGGAAATAATGTATGGGTTGAACACATTCCTGATGTGTCTATTCAGAAATCGGTGTTTACAGTAGAGGAAATTAAAATGGCTCACAGCAAAGTAAAATCGGGGGCGGATTTTCCTGCTTACATTAAGGAAATTAAGTCATTGGGTGTTACACACTATGAAGCCTATGTGAGCGATGGACATATTGACTATCACGGTGCTGACGATTATACAGCGAAAGTGCCTGCGAAGTATGAACCGTTGTACATTGCTGATGCGTTAAAAAGTCAAGAATTCAAAGCAGAGTTATTGGCCCACCAACAAGGTAAAACGGACTTCTTGACTTTCATCAAAATGTGTGCAACATATGGTATTGAAAGATGGGCAATCCGGATAGACGAAATGACTTGTACTTATTATGACAAAGCAGGAAATGAAATCTTGGTTGAAAAGATTCCGCAGTAAATCCCTAACGCAGGCCCCCCACTGGCGCGAGCATCCTTGCTCGTGCCCGAAAGAATAAAGCGCATCCTTGCGCGGGGATGTTATAACAACATAGATTTAGATTTTGAAGACTGTCCTTTAAGAAGGTTAATATTGAAAGTGTAAGTATGGGTTACCCCGCACCAGGAGGTGCTAAAAACTATAGGCACGAGCAGGATGCTCGCGCCAACAAATTAAAATTAATGCAGATCAATTTTTTAAACTATATTTTTTATGAGTAGAAAGTACCGCTTCGGCGCAGCACATCATGCACATTTTGTTACGTTTACCGTTGTCGACTGGATCGACTTTTTCATTCGCAATGAGTACAAAGATGTATTCTTGAAGGCTCTAAAACATTACCAGCAGCACAATGGCCTTGAAATATATGCCTGGTGCATCATGACAAGTCACATTCATTTGATTTTAAGATCAGAAGCACCTCATGACTTATCGGAAACTATCAAGAAGTTGAAGAGCTATACATCGGGTATCTTTCACAAGATGATAGAAGACGAACAGAATAATTACGAAAGTAGGAAACGTTGGTTATTATGGTTGATGAAACATGCTGGAGAGCATAATTCAAATAGCAAAGGCTTTCAATTTTGGCAACAAGATAATCAGCCGGTTGAATTGTGGAGTGATGAAGTATTTTATCAGAAAATGAATTATATTCACTTTAATCCTGTGAAAGCGGGTTTTGTATTACAGCCGGAGGAGTGGCATTACAGTAGTGCTGTAGATCATGCAGGCCGCAGAGGGTTGCTTAATCTTGCGGTGTTATAGTTGGATGCGGAATTATCGTTGAGGAAAACAGAATATAGCGCAACGATTATCGAGACGGACGAGGTGGATTATGACAAGGCCAGAGAAAACTGGAAAGGAAACAGAAGAGAAGTGTTAGGGCAATTATATGGGAAAGCCAGTTGGATTCAAGGAGATGAAACACCTGCCTGCGACTGTTGTAAAAAGCCGATGAGATTTGTTGCGCAATTAGAGGAAGGCCCTGACTATAGGACAGCCATGAATTTTGGTGGATGTGGTGTTGCTTACATATTTGATTGTAAAGAAGGGAAGAGCGCAAAGTTTCTGTGGCAGAGCTAAGTGTTTTGTCTCGCTAGTACGAGAGATCATGCCTGGCTTCCGGTTTTTTGTGAAATTGGCTGATCATTGAACCCCGAGCTGCAAACTCTATGTCGCTTTGGGTACAAGCGATCCGATAGCTATCGGATGCTTGCGCCTGAGAATAACAATATTTGACCGAGAGGTATAACAGAAGACAATAACATAACAACATATAAAAACAATGCAAGACATACTCTTTGACTTTATAGCAAAATACATTTCTCTAACAGAAGAAGAGAAGAACGCCATACTTTCGTTAGACTTATTTCACTCGGTAAAGAAAGGGACGATTTTACTTAAGGAGGGACAGCAATCGAAGGATAGCTATTTTGTTTTAAAAGGCTGTATTCGGATTTATTACATCATAGACGGAGAAGAAAAAACAACCGCTTTCTACACAGAAATGGATGTCTTAACACCCCCTTGTGTAATAAGCAAAACTCCGTCCGAATATTATATAAGTTGTATAGAAGACACTATACTTACAGTTTCAAATTCTGATATGGAAGTAGAAGTAAACAGTAAATTTCCAAAGTTTGAAATCATGTGTAGAATATTGGCGGAAGAATTGTTAGCTAAAAAACAGATAGACTTTGACGAGTTTAAGAATTCTTCACCTGAACAACGATACCTGAACTTACTACAAAAAAGACCGGACCTTATTCAGCGTGTGCAACAACACCAATTAGCGAGCTATTTAGGTATCAAACCTCAATCATTAAGCAGACTAAGAGCAAGAATTTTGGACAAAAACAAAGAGTAAATCATTTTTTAACTTAAGTGAACGGTTTTAAGTCTATTGCCAATCTTTCTTTGCAGTATCGTTTAACATGAATTTAAAAGGATATGCAAAAGAGAATTTTCTGGATAGGACTTGCCTTAGTCTTGGCAACTAGTTTACACGTGAATGCACAAAATGCCAAAAAGGACAGTACTTATAAAAAGTATTTTGTTGGGAGTACATTCTTGATGTTAGGAAATTTTATTCCTAATGATCCCAATCGACCTGATTTCATGCAAATAAATGTTGGATATAGGATAACACCTAAAGATGTTGTTTTCTTAGAATTTAAAACCTCTAAGTTTAATTGGCCATTAGGTATGCCTTGGAAAGAAATAGCTGACGAACAGCGAGCGCAATACAACTTTCCCGGATATGTACGCCAATATATAATTGGATTGGCATATAATCGATTTTGGTGGAAAGGATTGTATACAGGGGTTCATGCCATGAATGCTTTTCAAACCTATAGAAATGAAGATAAAACAAAAATTGCAAATGGATACACCTTATTTATGACCTACCGTTTGGGTTACCAAGTGAAATTATTCAAAAACCGTTTCTTTATAGAACCCTCTATTGGTTTAACTCATTGGCCTGTAAAAACGAATACACCAGAATCTTTTAAAGAAAAGGAAAGTAAATGGCCGAACTACTTTGGTTTTGAACCTGGGCTTCATTTCGGGTTTAACTTTTAGCATCCTTAGAGAGAAATTAACCGGATACCTTTCAACATCATAAAACTCCCAACAGCAGCTCACTCAAAGAGGTAGTTTGCGCGATGAATGAAGGCGTGCAGAAGATAAGAGCAAGAATTCTTAAGAAAGAGCTAAAGCGTATTTCTTAACTTAAGTGAACGGGTTATTGTATCTCACCAACCTACTTTTGTAGCATCGTTTCACATAAAAAGAAAAGATATGCAAAAGAAAATGTTATGTATTGGTTTGGTCTTCCTGATGACAAGCACGCTCCAACTCAAAGCACAATATGCTAAAACAGACAGCACCTACAAAAGGTGGTTCGTTGGTAGCACGATGTTTTTATTAGGTAATTTTGATACTACCAATCCCCCCGGCTTCGCTCAACTGAATTTAGGTTATCGCATGACTGGAAAGGATGTTATTTCTCTTGAACTGATCACATGGAAGCATGCTTGGCCACTTGGCATAAACCCTTTTTATAATAAGGCCTACGGAACACCTGAAGAGGAATTTCCCGGTTATATAAGAGAATATGGAATTGGTCTGGCTTATCAACGGTATTTTTGGAAAGGTCTTTACGCAGCAGTACATGTAATGCCTATGTGGCAAACCTATAAGAATGAGAACGGGGATAAGGTGGGTGATGGTTTCATTATATTCAACACGTATCGAATCGGCTACCACATTAAGCTCTTTAAGGATAGATTTTTTATTGAACCATCACTTGGTATTGCCGGCCGTCCTTATTACACTGAAATGCCGGATGGTTTTAAAGAACAAGATGACAAGTGGCCAAAATGGACGCCTGAACCAGGATTGCATTTTGGGGTTAACTTTTAATAGATAATTTATGAACACACAAAAAACAACACACATTATGAATACACAAAATGCATTGGAAGACATCAAAGTCAATGTGAAACTGAAGCTGGCTGCGCTGTGGACGAGTTTAATGTTTCTCATTATCTACTTGGATTATTTCACCTTATATATGCCGGGTGTAATAAAAGATATTCTGAAAGGGAGGGTGTTTGTATTTGATATTACGCAAGGATTTCTTTTGGCAGCACTCGCCGTAGTGACCATTCCGGCGCTGATGATTTTCCTTTCTGTTGCCCTGCCGGCTAAAGTAAATCGCTGGGCAAATATTAGTATTGCCATGGTGAATATTCCCCTTATATTATTTAATTTGGCAGGAGAGGCTTGGATACACATGGTGTTTGGCGCTGTTGCAGAAGTCGTTCTTCTTTGTCTGATTATCCGCTATGCATGGAAATGGCCTCGTATTGAAGCCTGAAAAATTTACTGGCAAGCCATCCGATAGCTATCGGATGGCTTGTGCCTAAAGCGACATAGAGCTTGCCGCTCGGGGCTGGTATAAAACGCACAGCATATATCAAGCAGTCATTTTTTATTTTTTACCATGATCAGGAAATAGCATTAATTAAATTATATTCACAACTACCCTCTTGCTGGCGCAAGCGAATGCTTGCGCCAGCAAGAGGGTAGCTGTACAACAGCCGTAGATGTGGCTTCAGAGCCATTTTGTTTTCTGGGGGTTACCTTGAGGTGCTAGAGTATATAAAATAGGTATACAATACGAACAACACTATGACTTTTAGAAAATCCATTTTGTTTTTCATGTTTCTTTTATTTGCAGCAATGATTCTAAATCAGGCTGCAGCGCAGATTCAGGTGGATTCTATGAAAAGCAGCATCAGTACCTGTTTGAATAACGGAAGTATTTCGATCTATGCCCAAAGTTCTAATCCTCCAATACTTTACAGCATTACCGCAGGACCGGTAACACAGGGTGTACAAACGGGCAATGTATTCAATTCCTTACCGTCTGGTACCTTCACGATCCTTATAGCTGACGGGCTTGGTAGTACTGTGACAAGAACCACCACTGTTGCCGGTAATTACCAGCTTCCTGATTTTAATCCTGCTAAGACAGATCCGCTTTGTCCTGGCAACAGCAATGGAAGGATTAAAGGAAACCTGATCGCCGGTTCTGGTAGAGCGCCTTTCCAGTGGCAGCTCATCGCTCCATCTACCGTCACCACCGCGCCACAGAGCAGCGATCAGTTTGACAATCTTCCGGCAGGAAACTATACGGTGCGTGTGACCGACAATTGCGGCAGTTACCGCACCAACGTAGTCACACTCACTGATCCCGGTCCTTCGAATCTGAGATTTTCAGGTCTTCCTAGTGTTTCGATCGGTTGCCCTACGAGTAATGTCACGTTCTACATGCTGGCCGATTTATTGCGCGTTCCTTATACGTTTACATTTGAAACCACTAACGGTACCATTACTACAAACAGTCCGGAACAATTTTCAAGCAGTCCTTCCGGTAACAGCACGTTCATTACCGTGCAGCATAGCTTACCAAACTTCAGCTATGGAGATTACCTGAAAGTAACGGTGACAGACAATTGTGGAAATACCGTAGCCACTCCTGTTTCCTATGCGAGACCCTTCAATTTCTGTCCTTCTTATATTGCTAAGTTTAGTGAGTGTATATACCTGACCAGGGCTAACCTAAACATAAACAATTCAGGTTGCACCTCCAGTAATACCATGAATACCTATATGAATCCACCGGTTACCTACGAGTGCATAGATGTTGCCACTGGTACCACGCTGCAGACAGGAACAGTCAATACCAGTACAGGAGGAGTAAGCTTCATGCCCTTGCCAGGAAATAAAACGTATAACTTTATCATCAAAGATGCCTGTGGCAATACGTTTTCAAGAAACTTGGCAATTACCAATCCTACAGCGCCACAACCCGTATATACGAAAGGCATAAACAAAGACGGTTGCGTAGATTCTGTAGCTACGTTGGACATCTCTACGGAGTTTTTTAAATCGGTACCCTCGCTTATTTTCCTCTCCGGTCCTTCTACATTTGGCAGCACCAAACCCGACTATAGCTATACCAGCAGCTATGCATATCCCGACACCTTTGCGTATACCAGCTGGGGAGGAGGAGCTAATACCAGGTATAATTTTGAGATAAAAAATCTGGGGCCTGGTACTTACAAATTCAAACTCATCGACTCCTGCGGCACAGAGCGGTTTGATTCGGTGGTGATTAGAAAAACAAATGTGATCAGTTTAGGACATGAGTTTTCTTACAAAAAAGGATGTCTTGGTAAAAATGAGATTCACTACACGATCTACTCTACCAGAATGGGCAATATTACAGTTAGTCCAACAGGTACAACCAAATACTATTCGAATATACCCGGCAACAGGATCCGTGACTCTATTCTGAATGTACCATCGGGCACTTACCAGGTCACGTATACTTACAGTACCATCGGCGGTACCAATGCCAATGCGACACCTTTATCCTGTGCCAGTGTTTCTGAAAGCATCGTGATTAAAGGATATGAAACGCCTACTGTCTCTACCGGTAATTCCGTCATGTGTGGCAATTTTGTCAACATCGAGCTCTTCCCTGATAGCTCAAAAGGAGTACCTCCTTATCAGTACGAGATCATTTCAGGGCCGCAGCTTTTCCCGGTACAAAACAGCAACATTTTCAACGCCACTTTGCCAGGCACCTATACCGTACGTATCTACGATGTCTGCGGCAATGCTTCTACCAAGAGCATTTCAATCGATACACTTTCCTCTCTTTTCAATCCTGCCAATGTAATACGTGGTTGTGCGGATGTACAATTCAACTTTCCTGCTTCGCTTTATTATACGTATAAATGGGAGAAACCCAATAACACCACAGTCACTACACCAAGCCTGTCTGTCAATCCGATCACACCTGCCGATACCGGTACTTACTACCTCACCCGTATTTCTTCCATTGCCGGTTGTAAGGATACCGTATTTGCTTCTTATCATGTTTCAATGAGTAGTATTTATTCAAGACAGCAAACCATTTGTTCCGGACAAACGATCACTTTAGGTGCGCATACGTATTCCACTACGGGAACTTATCACGATACGCTGACAAGCCAGGCAGGCTGCGACAGCATCATGGAAGTAAAACTTACGGTAACCGATTTCAAGCGCCACTCCATTTCCATGGTAATATGCCAGGGAGACAGCGTAACCGTTGGTTTGCATACTTATTCCGTACCTGGTATTTATTATGACACGCTCTCTACAGGTACCTGCGATAGTATTGTGACATTCAATCTTTCGATGAGGCCCGTACCTTCCGTACAACTTGGCAATGATACTTCTTTCTGTCAGGGGAAATCGATTACGCTGAATGCAGGAGCTGGGTACGCTGCCTATTACTGGAATGGGAACCCGCTGGATTCGGTCCACCAGACGCTGGAAGTAAATACAGTCGGGAGATATACGGTTACTGTCAAAAATCAGCACGGTTGTATCGCTTCGGACACGATGGAAGTGTTAACTATTCATCCCTTGCCGGTTGCCAGCGCACAAGACGCTCAAAGCTGTGCGGGCAAGACCGTGACGCTTTCGGCTTCCGGAGGGAATACCTACGAATGGCTTCCTGGAGGCGAAACCACGCCATCAATTCAGGTGACTCCATCTGCAACCACTACCTATCAGTTGATCGCTTACGATCTCCACCATTGCGCTTCTAACGTTCAACGTGTAACGGTATATGTATTTCCAGTTTCTTCTGATCCTGTATTTGAAAGGTCATCGCTGCAGCATTGTTTTGACGACGATTCATATACGCTCAGCGCAGCATGGGGGAATTCATTCCTTTGGATCCCTACCGGCGAAACTACACAGGCTATTACCGTTGAGCAAGCAGGCATATATAGCGTTACCGTTTCCGATGTCAACGGCTGTAAGGTAATTGCTACAATAACGATAGAAAATAATTGTCCTGCTTCTATCTACGTTCCAAGCGGCTTCTCTCCAAACGGAGATGGTCTACACGATGATCTGGAAATATTTGGTAGAAATTTTACGGATTTTAGCATTATGATATTTAACCGATGGGGAGAAATTATTTTTGTATCAAATGACAGGAATAATAGATGGGATGGCAAGTATCGGGGAGAGGAGATGCCAATAGGCACTTATCCATGGATCATTCATTATAAAAATGTATATGATGTTAGTAAGAAAGAACATACAATGAATGGCAGTATAACATTAGTACGATAATGGATGCGCAGGGATAGGGTAACAAATCAGCTTTAAATTAGAATCTATAGAATGGTTGTTATCCTGTCACTTAATTTGGTTAATACTTGCTGAATAAATAAAATGGTACTGAAATAACAGTATACCCTGTTCCGTCTTTTGATGGCAGTTTTAAGCATTGCAGGACAGGAAAATATTTCAAAAGTGATTTTAGTTAATACAAATGAGCAAACCGAGAAACATCCACGAGCTACTTATATGACTACAGCTATGAAAGGAATGATAAAAGTGCTTATCGTAACTGAAAAGGGAATATATGTGAAGGATCTGATGGTGAAGTAATCGGTTTGGGTAAAATAGAAGCCGGTGGGATTAAAACTCACCGGCTTTTTTATGTAAACTATTTTAATTTCTTATTATATTAATTCATTCATTTTGTATATGAAAGGACCCGTATCGAAAGATGAAGAAGAGGACAGTGTTTTATATACAAATAAGTTAAAATGGAAATAGTATAAAAATGATATATTTAAACAAGAACAATGTAGCTGATGTACCATCTTATGGCCATTTAGAGGTTCGGAGCTTTAAAAAACATAAAAAGAAATGAAACTGATTTTGAACCGTTAAGTATTAAACTAAACAAACAATTGATCATTATGAAAAAGTTAAAATTCACCGTAAGTATTCAGGCGCCAGCAAACAAAGTCTATGATATAATGCTGGGCATTAGCAATAAATCCACGTATGAACAATGGACCGCTTTGTTCAATCCAACATCTACCTATGAAGGGAGTTGGAATAAAGGCAGCAAAATGCTGTTCGTAGGAACTGACGAGAAAGGGGAAAAGGGAGGTATGGTTTCAGAGATAGCGGAAAATATTCCCAACCGTTTTATTTCTATTCGTCATTACGGACTCTTACAAGCAGATGTAGAAATCACGGATGGACCAGAAGTAGAAAAGTGGGCTAACGGATTTGAAAACTATACGTTTGAAGAAAACAACGGAATTTCCAAGGTTACAGTTGACTTAGATACTACAGAAGATTTTGTAGATTATATGAACGAGAGCTACCCCAATGCACTCAATAAGTTAAAAGAAGTGTGTGAAGAATAGATTGGACATCAAATCAATTGAACACTCATAAACCAAAACAAAATGCCAAAACTGACATTGATCTTTTTTGTGTTTATCGCATTATCCATCAATTGTTTTGCACAGGAGGATCAAGTGAATAGCGACAAGCTTTCTAAAGATGCTCCCGCTGATCAATCGCATAGCATTCTGAAAGACGAACAAAAGCATTACGATAAAATGATCGCCCCCTATGTCGCGCAAGCAAGAAAAACGCTGCCTGATGCAAAAGAAAGATTTTTATCCAGACTTCAACCGGGAGAGTCCTTCTTTTTAGTGACGAGGATTTATGATCAAGATGGAAAGTTTGAGCAAGTGTTTGTCCGCATCAAAAAGTGGAACGGCGACAACATCAGTGGATTGATTGCGAATAATTTAAATGTAGTCAAGGAGTATCAAAATGGACAACTCATTGCGTTTAAAGAAAAGGATGTTCTGGATTGGCTGGTCGCCAAACGCGATGGAAGTGAAGAAGGCAATTTTATCGGGAAGTACCTCGATTCTTTAAGTAGATAGTCTTTATGAATAGATACCTTATAACTATACTAGTTGCCTGTTTACTTGTTAGCGCTTGTGAAACAAGGACGGATAAAATCGATCAAGCAATCGTAACAGATACGGTCTTTTCAGGCAAAAATAAAACAGATTCTGTGGTTATTCCATCCTTTGATACCACCATTCTATTGAAAGATTTAAAGACATCAACATATAGTGGTCGATCGCTTACAGGTGATTATGCAAAGAAAATTTTATATGCTCATTTTGTAAAAAAAGGTTGTTATACGGCTGATAATCTGCCGGACATGTCGGACATGGACAAACTTTCTGAAGCTGATCAGATGAAACGGAGTGTTCATTATGACACTATTTTCACTGCAGACCTAAATCACAGCAAAAGCATGGATGCTGTCATTACCTACTGGTTAACGCCATTGTATGCCAATGGAAATAACTGGCGACCGCATAAAGCGATACTTATAGATACCGAAAAAGGTTATAAGATCACTAACGAAGAATTTATTCCTGACTACTACATCATTGATAGTGTGATCACTCAAAACCGAGAAGTAATCATTTATGGCTATGAATTTGATAGAGGAACTCGTAAAGCTTCGAGAAATTTTAGAATAACAATAAAATAGAAGGCGCTCAGCGATACCCGCGCTGGCACAAGCATCGTACTGGAAAATTAGAAAAAATAAAGAGTATTTGCAGACAATCCACTGGGCGAAATTTTCTATTACAATAGCAAGACAAATACTTATAGTTATATTACAAATCCTCTAACCGGTTCTTTCCAAAGACGTAAACTTAATTTACCTAAACGGTAGAACTCCGGTCACAGAATTTGATACAAAATATATTTGCTCTTGCTTTGCATAAGATCAAAGACAGAAAGGCGTTCTCTTACTTATAAAAAATTTCGGACGGTCAGCTTGTAGATCAATCTATTAATAATCTGTTTTATAATACAATGAATCAGAACAAGGGCTTAGATATACTAGGGTAAGTATATGCATGAGGAATGGATTATTTTTTCAGGAGACGGTCATATTACGACTAAAGAGACATTTTTGGACTTGGTGCAAAAAGGAGAATTGAGGCATTCTCGAATGGATTTTGAAGTGATCCAGGTTAGAATATACAATGACACGGGATTAGTCATGCATCGAGGTACCAGTGCAGGAGTATGGAAAGGTCAAGCATTTAGCAATGATGAAATTTCTTCCAGTGTATTCATAAAAAAGGACAACAAATGGCTTGCGGTTCAAACCATGATTGCACCGGCTAGTTAAGTTATTGAGGCCATTCGCTAAGATGCCCTCTGCCGCTGCAGTATTGGTGGCAACCAGAAAAGCAAATAGATTTTATAAGGATAATAATAACAGAACAAAATGAGAAATTTAATATACTTCATGCATACGTCACTGGACGGATTTGTCGCCGGACCTAACGGAGAAATGAACTGGATAAAAGTAGACGATGAGATTTTCGACTTTGTGGCTACGATGACCGAGAAAGCGGACACTGCGCTCTATGGACGAGTAACGTATGAAATGATGCAAGGCTATTGGCCGACAGCCGGTCAACAGCCCAACGCCTCCAAACACGACAAAGAACATTCGGTGTGGTACAAAAATGTTTCAAAGATTGTGTTATCAAGGACCATCAGCGGAGAAGGACTGGACAACACCCTCGTGATTAGCGATCAACTGGCGGATAACATCAATAGAATAAAAAAACAAGACGGCAAGAATATCCTAATCTTTGGAAGTCCCAGGGCCTCTCATTCCTTATTGGGAGAAGGTCTGGTGGATGAGTTTTGGTTATTTGTCAATCCGGTGTTACTTGGACAAGGCATTCCGCTTTTTAAAAATGTAGTTGAAACGACAAAATTGGAATTGATAGAATCGAAAATATTTTCTTGCGGAGTGATGGCACTTCATTATGAAACAAAAAAAAATCAGACTGAGTAATCAATTCTATGAAAAAATCAGAAATAGCACAGGCATTCTCCGGTGGAAAATTTGAAAAGTGTTTTGATTACCTGACAGACCAAACGATTTGGAATACACCAGGAGAGCAATACCTGAAAGGGAAGGACGAAATTATTCCCTTCTGCAAAAAAGTGACGGCATATTTTGAAAGTGTGACCACCGATTTCAAGCCACTTCACCTGATAGAAGGGGACTGCTGCGTGGCCATAAATGGCACAGCAGAATTCATTCGAGAAGGTAAATATGTTTCTATTGTATCTTCGTGTGATGTATATGAGTTCACAGATCAAAATGAAATAGTGTCCATATACTCTTATTGTATTACTGAAAAATCAGAGAAAGATTGAAAGTGACGTATACTATTAAAGGAAAATAATATGGAAAAACATGTTCTATTCTTTCAAGGCGGCGCAGGACAGGAAGACCATAAGGCAGATGAAAAGATGGTGGCTTCACTGCAATCTCATCTGGGTTCTGGGTACTTCATTCATTATCCATTTTTACCGGAAGACGACTCACCGGGTTTTGGCAGGCTGCAACAAATTGAACATGAACTTTCGTTAAGAGGAGAGAGTGTTCTAGCAGTTGGTCATTCTTTGGGTGCTTCTATGTTGTTGAAATATTTATCCGAAACTAAGATCACAAAAACAATCGCCGGTGTTTTTTTGATCTCCACACCCTTCTGGAGCGGAGAAGAAGACTGGGTAAAACCGCTGAAGCTGCAAGCAAATTTTGCCGGGAAACTGGATAAAACCATTCCGCTTTTCTTCTACCACTGTCAAGACGATGAGGTAGTACCCATTGAACAGTTTAAGCGTTATCAAAAACATCTTCCATGGGCAACTTTCCGCGCCATACCCTCAGGAGGCCACCAGCTCGAGAAGGGACTTAAACCGATAGCCGATGATATTCAAGCCACTCCCTAAAGAGAGAAGCTTAGTATAGTAATAGAATACAATAAACGCCTGGATCAATAATGAAGAAGTTAAATTATGTTGCCAAAATAATAATCGCCATCGGCATTCTTTCTCTTTTTAGAAGAGATGGAAGCTTTTATGGATTTGGCGGTTATGTAGATAATACCGGCGATATCATTATGATAAGTATGCTCATCTGTTCAGTTGGAGTAGGGATGATTTTATTTAGTAAAAGAAAGAGTAACACGAATCAGAAAAAATCATAAGTCATGGACAAAATACTTTGGATCGTTTTAACTTTTTTATCCGGCGCTGTTTTACCTATTCAGGCCGGCTTGAATGCAAAACTAGGTAAAGCAGCAGCAAGCCCGCTTTATGCTTCTTTAATTTCCTTTGTGGTAGGTACTGTAGGATTAGTGCTGTACATTTTATGTACGCGTCAAACGATCAGCTGGACGGGACTTAAAGAAGTACCGGTGTATCTTTGGCTGGGAGGTTTGCTGGGTGCATTTTATATTGCGGTTATTGTTTTTGCTTTTCCAAAATTAGGACCCGGTTTGTCCTTCGGGCTGATTGTTGCCGGTCAGATGATCGTATCTATTTTATTGGAACACAACAATCTCTTGGTGTCACAAGCCAATCCTGTTAGTCTCATGCGCGTGTTAGGCATTAGCCTGATCATTGCAGGTGTGGTCATCATCCGTAAATTTTAAGGGTAAGAAAATAAAATAAAATAAAATAAAATAAAATAAAATAAAAAAAATCCCTTGTCTCCGAAGAGCAAGGGATTTTTTTATTAGCTGATTGGACAGTAGATTTTATTTTCTCTTTATTCTGTACAACTTGCCACCATCTGTAACGGCATACAATGCGCCGTTTGACAAGCTCTGTGTAATATCTCGGAATCGTTGATTTTCTGTGGCCAGCAATCGTTCTTCACCTACTACACGGTTATTATCAATCACTAGTCTTGCAATGTGCTTGCCGCTTAGTGCACAAACGAAAAGATTGTTTTGCCATTCCGGAATGCTATCCGTTTTATAAAAGGTCATCCCACTTGGAGAGATCACAGGATCCCAATAGTATACAGGCTGCTCCATTCCGGTTTTTTGCTGGATAGGAGCACCAATAGGATCACCATCGTATTCTATGCCATAAGTAATGGTAGGCCATCCGTAGTTTGCACCTGCCTGAATACGATTGATTTCATCCCCTCCGCGAGGACCGTGTTCACCTTGCCACAAGTCACCGGTAGTAGGATGTATGGCTAAGCCTTGAGGATTTCTGTGACCGATGCTGTACAATTCAGGAATAGGATTGGTACCGGTAAAGGAAGGATTACCCGGAGCAGCAGCGCCATCCTTGGTGATGCGAAGTACTTTACCTAGTGCTCCACTTACCGATTGCGCTAGAGGACGCGTAGAGAGGTCGGAGCGTTCTCCTGTACTGACATATAAATTTCCAGACGCATCAAAAAGAATACGACCACCATAGTGAAGATCACCATTAAACGCCGGAGTTGCGCGGAAGATGACAGTTGCATCTTCTATGCTTGCTTCGTCGGTTGAAAGTTTTCCTTTCGCCACAGCAGTCACAGTACCACCGCTAACATCTTCGGAGAATACCCAATAAACCATTCTGTTAGTAGAGAACTGAGGATCGAGGCATAAGCCTAACAAGCCTCCCTGACCTCCTGCATTCACATCTGGAATGCCATAAACACTGGTAACTGTGCCGCTGGCTGTTACCAGACGCATGATGCCACCTTTTTCCGTAATCAGCAGCTTTCCGTTCGGAAGCACCGCTATTCCCCAAGGTGAAGTCAGTGAAGAGGTGAGTACTGTAGATTCATACTCCGTATTTGTTGTTGCCCCATTCACACGGGTTTGACCGGCAAAGGCCGGACTGTAGGTGGTGTTGGCCGGGTTGGTTTCAACAGGCGGCCCATCGAATGAGATGCCACCAGGTTGTGCGGCGTCATCGGATTTTTTGCAGCTCAGCGAGAGCAGCAAAGCACCGGCTAGGATAAGGAAATGTTTAGTATTTTTCATAGCGCTGGATGAAAGAATGAATAGTCGAAATGGTTTTCGATTAGATGTTTTCTAACGAGTGAAATATAGAAAATTATTTATCTAAATACGCTTATGTTTTACGGAAAGTATTTGTGTAGAGGCTTTTACACATAGTGTAGAGTTTGTAATCAAACTGCTTGTTAGCGGAGCGAAAGGCTTATTTAATTTTGCTATATTAGAATAAAATTGAACAGTCTTTCATGAATAAATTACTTACTATACTTGTTGATTGCCCTGATCAAAAAGGGTTGATTTATAAAATCACCAGTGTTTTATATCAAAATGAATTGAACATCATCAAAAACCGCGAGTATGTGGATTTGGACACCAATCGTTTTTTTATGCGCACAGAAGTGGAAGGTGTCATAGATGAAGCGGAATTAGCGGCAGAGTTGAAAGAAGCCTTACCGGATCAAAGCTGGATCAGTGTGGTGTCGGACCGTAAGAAGAAGTTGGTGCTTTTGGTCACCAAAGAAAATCATTGCTTAGGCGATCTGTTGGTACGCAATCATTTCGGTGAGTGGAATGCCGAGGTAAAAGCGGTGATCGGTAATTATGATGTCTTGAGAAATTTTACGGAACGTTTTGACATTCCTTACCATTGCGTGTCTGCCGAAGGCTTGTCCAGAGAAGAACACGAACAACGCATGATTCAGGCTATCGATCAGTATACCCCGGATTGCATCGTGTTAGCGAAGTACATGCGCATCTTAACCCCTGATTTTGTAAAGCATTACGAAGGAAAAGTCATCAATATCCACCATTCGTTTTTGCCGGCATTCATCGGTGCACAACCATACAAACAAGCGTACGACCGCGGTGTAAAAATCATCGGAGCCACAGCGCATTTTGTTAACCATCATTTGGATGAAGGCCCGATCATTTGTCAAAACGTAATTCCTGTCGATCACTCGCAGAACGCCTCAGACATGGCCAGGGCAGGGAAGGATGTAGAGAAGATGGTATTGGCGCAGGCGCTGAAGTTGGTGTTGGAGGATAAAGTGTTGTTGAGCGGGAATAAGACGGTAGTTTTTTAGAAAACTGAAAACTGAAGAGTCACGTGATCAGTTCTCAGTTCTCAGTTTTCAGTTTTCAGTTTTCAGTTTTCACTCTTCCTCTATCTCATTCCGATAATCTTCAATCGCACTAAAAATCCCCCAGGCGGTTTCCATTTTTCCGACTTCTGTTCCCAGGTATTGTGCATCTTCTTCGTGTGTGATGAAACCACTTTCTACCAATACACTGGGCATGGCCGTTTTCCAAAGCACCAGAAAACCTGCTTGCTTCACTCCTCTGGAATGGCGGTTGTTGTGCTTTTCAAATTCGTTTTCAATTTTCCCTGCCAAGCGTGTACTGTTGGCCAGGTATGCACTTTGATAAAGTGAAAAGAGAATATACGATTGTGGTGAGTTCGGATCGAAGCCGTCGTATTTTTCTTTGTTGTCTTTCTCTAATAAGATAGAAGAGTTTTCTCTTTGCGCTACGGAAAGATTTTGTTCGCCTTTGTGCAAACCCATACAATAGGTTTCTGTGCCTTTGAATTGCGACGGCCCTGCGTTCACGTGGATGGAAATGAATAAGTCTGCTTTGGCTTTATTGGCAATGGCTGCGCGGTCATGCAACTCTACAAAGTGATCGTCTTTGCGGGTATAAATCACTTTTACATCCGGCATATTGCGCTGTAGAATTTCTCCCAGTTTTAAGGCAATGTCCAGGGTGATGAGCTTTTCTTTCTGACTGCTGTTGGAGCATCCGGGATCTTTGCCGCCATGCCCCGCGTCAATGACAATAGTCTTAAGACGATATTCGCTCTTCTCCAATATGGTGAAAGAGGAACACAACAGGACAAGAATGGCAATCGAGTATAACAGGATACGAGGGAACATGTTTTATTCTATTGCTTTTTTAAGTTTGTCTTTGCTAAAAGAATCGTTGTCAAAATCCGCTACGATGTTTCCTTCTTTCAATACACTCACACGAGGCGGAGAAGAGATATCACCCAACAAAGGAAAGAAAACCTGCGGTTCTACGATCTTGTAAGGGTATTTGCATTTCGCCACGTCAAAGAAATGATCCAGTTCTCCCGGACTTCCGAAGAATAAGAAATACACGGGAGGTAGTTTTTGTTCTTTGCTGAGTTCTCCGATCTGGCGGGCTGTTTCCATGCAGTGCTCGCATTCCAAACTCAACATGCATACAATGGATGTCCCTTTGTCTACATTGGCAGTCACACCATCGCTGAAGTTTTTGAAACCGGCGTAAATCGAAACTTTAGGCGTATAGGCAGGTGTTGTTTTAGTGACCTGTTTGGTTACGGTATCTTTTTTCGCAACTGTCGTAGCACTTGATTTAGTGTCACTGGTTTTGTTTTTATCTTTAGTGACCAGGTCTCGCACGACCGCAACTACTGTGTCTGCTGCAGGTTTGTATTCGGGCTGAGGATCTGACACGGGTGCAATGCTGTCAAACGTTGAGAAGCCGTTTTCATCGGTTGTTGTGGTATAAGCCTTGATAGGAAAAGCGATGAATAAACCAACATAAGTCAAGACCAGCAGGGCCGTTGGCAGCGCAGTGTTTTTCCTTTCGTAATTTTTTGTCAGGGTATATAAGTAGCTCAATAAGCCGAGCGTAGCGATATTTTTTATCAGGGCCTCTAAAGGAGTCATCTTGATCCATTGCCCGAAACAACCGCAATTACCGGAGTTGCCGGTGGTATAAATAGTATAGGCAAGGTGTACGCAGAAGACCACCAATAAAGCCGCAGTGGCAGGGATGAAGAAACTACGCAGGTAATTTTTTTGTAGAAAGGCAAAGCCTAGGAAAGCTTCAAAACCGATGATGCCACGACTTAAATAAGGAGCGGTCGTCCAAGAGGCGAACCCAAGATCGACCAATTGTTTTTCAAAAGCTTCAATCGGATAAAGTTTGGATACCGCGGAGAATACAAATAAAAGGGTAGTGGCTATGCGAAGCGCCAGAATCAGGTTATTGCGAGTCGATGCGTTCATGTTTGTTGTTTAATAGTATAAAAATAAAATAATCGAGGCATAGGTCAAAGGATTATTAGGCCACTGTGCAGAAAAACTGCGTTTTTGCCTCCTGATTATTCTTAGAACGTTAAATGAACAGATATAGTGCCCTGGAAAGCTAGGAGCTAGGAGGTACGAGCGGGGGCACACTGGCTCGTACCTCCTAGCTCCTGGCTTATTTCTCTTCTTTTTCTTTGATTTTGTCGTTGGCTTTTTCGACCATTTTTTTCGAAAGTCGCTTATCAACAGCAACGGAAATCAAACCCACTTTGATGCTGTTCCATAAATAATTGAGCACGAATTTGTTTTTGGGTCTCACCAAATCAATTTGTCCCTGTACATAATGCTTGGTGCCCGGTTCGTTGTTGGAGCGCACAACGGTATTAGCGATCAAGCCAAGAAATTTTTTCTTGATGTGCTCCCTTCTTTGATTGACGCTGGCTGTATCCAATAGAATGATTTTTAAATTATTGTAATGCGCATCGATGGTGCCATAGGAATGTTCTTCATCGCCGGTCATTTGAAATGAAACTTTGTGAATGTCTCCGTCCTTAAATTCCGCATACGCCATGTTGCCTACGATATTGTTCAGGTCGGTGGCTTTGACATTGGTAATGGTACCTTTTGCATGAAATTTCTCCCGCGGATCAAGGATAGAAAAGTCGAGCCTCAATACGATCGTAGATTTGTTCAGGAATTCTGTGCTGCCCGTCACTACTAAGGAAGGATGGTGTTGTAAGACTTCCTTGACGTTAGTAAAATTATGCGCTTTTAAATTGATCTTAGTGAAGTAAATGCGCCCCGGAAGCTTGCCCTTCTCTGAAATTTCTTCGTAGGTCGCTATCCCATTTTTAATTTCAATGTGCTCAATCAGCAAAGGCAGTTCGATGTCACGAATGGCTTTTGCCGGCAATGGTTTCACAATAAAAGGGGGATCTTGCAGGCGTTTGTCTTTGTAGACAACAATCACCGGATTGATCATGCGCACCGTGTCGACCTTCAGGTAATCGATATAGCCCCAATGTGCAATGTCATGGCTGGTGAGTTCTAAGGTTTCGATCTTCAGGTTATACCATTCTTTCTCGTATTTCAATTCCCTCGTAAATTCTTTTTTATCCTCGGTATTTTTAAAGATCACTTGATTCAAAACCAACAGGTTTTTCCTAAAACTAAAATCAATGCCTTTGGCGGTTAAGCGTGCGTCTTTGATGAAGTTCATATCGAAATTTCTTCCTTTAAAAAGGGCTTCGCTGAACTTTATGGTCTGATTGCTTTTCAATATCAACGAATCGGTGTATAAGTCCTTGACCAATAAAGAAACAGAATCACAAGAGAAGTAACTGCTGCTGTCTTCGCTGTAATTGATCCAACGGATTTTAGCATTATTCAGCAATAAATAGTTGATACTGCCGTAGGTGATTTTTTCTGACAGTAAGTCTTTGGATAGCGCTGGACCTGTAGTGTCGGGCTTTACCGAAGGATCTACCAATACCCGAAGTACCGGGTTAATAATGATAAAAGAATCAATGCTGACTTCGCGATCGGTGATAAATCGTATGACATCCAGCCCCTTTACACGCACATCATTGAGTTGCCCTTCCAATAAAAAGCGTTTGGGCTGTCCGATTTTTTTGAGGCTGTCTACTGCTTCTTTCCTCGGTTTTACCATCACACCGTCAACTTCCAAATTGCCTGCCCAAATGTCCAGTTTGATTTTGTTAAACTTGTAATCGTAAAGGCGAGTAGGATCGTTTTGATCCAGTAAATATTCTATGTTATTATTCGCTAAATGTTCTGCAATTCTGTTCAGATTGAATCCTACTACAACCAGGATTAAAAGCAAGGCCAAAAAGACCCAGAGTAATTTTTTCATGTGATAAAAATAACGATTAATGTATTTATTGTACTAAAGACCCGTAGCTATTTAGGGGCAGGTTGTCTGTCATTTGTCTTTTTATAAACGAACTATGGTATCATTTGACAAAGAAAACGCCAGACTGGTGATCGGTTCTTTAATTATTCCTTATCCTACCAGACAGCGCTTAATCCAGGACTTAATCGCCAATGCCATCTCTTATGGGATTGCCATCCTTGTATCCGGCATCCTGCATCGTTTTTTCGCCGTTCGTAGTTTTAGGAACTTATGGGGAATAGTGGGGAAGAAAAAGGGCAAGGTTATGATCGATGGTGACACCTACGCTTGGATCGATTGGACACTCACTTTCATCATTGGACTTTTTGTATTCACCATCATGGAGCATGTCATGGAACATGTGATCAACTGGTATAAGGAGCAGAAGGAGAAAGAGAAGGAAGAACGGAATGTTTAAGCTCAAGCAGTCTAGCCCCTAACCCCTAAAGGGAAACGATAAAAACATTCTGTAAGCTCTAGCTGTCTTGCCCCTAAATCCCCTGAAAGGGACTTGATTGTTTACCAAATGAAAAGCTCATCGCATACTAAATGCGATGAGCTTTTCATTTATCAGGAACTGTTCCCCTTTAGGGGTTAGGGGCAAGACAGTATGGAGTAAGAACTCAATAATAAACCACCTCTATCTCTATATTGCTATTGTTCCCCTTATCATCACTGCAGGATATTTTAAGAATACCTTCTTCCGGCGTAAAGAACACCGGTTCTCCGATTTTTGCTTCCTTATAGAATACATCGTTGATGTACCAAAATACTTTCTTGACATCGGAGGCGCATCTGCTCTTGAGTAAAATTTCTGAGGGCGATAGTTTTTCGATCAGGTATTCTTTGCGGTGTATAGGCGATATGATTTCAGGCGGTTTACCTGTGACACTGTAATCACAGTAAGGATTGTGAGGAGGCACGGCATCGAAAGGCAATTGTTCTCTTTGATAGAACGATACCATTTCCGGTGAGAGGTTCAGGAATGTTTTTTTGATGTAACCCAGTTCGGGCATGCAATTGCCGCAATACCTGAATTTCCCATCAGGCGATACAAACACCGATTGAAGGTGCGTGCATTTTTTTCCGGGAGAAATGTTGGGTATGAAATAATCCATGACGGTATGTTGACACAATTCCCCGGGCGTTAACCCGCTTTCGGGACACACATAGCGGAAAGAGAGTTGCTGCGGTTTCTCAAACCAATCACCGGAGGCATTATAATCTAAGGCATTGAACAGTTGAAACAAAAGGGGAGTGGCGATGTCTGCGCCTGTCAATTCCGGTACGCCTTCTCCGTTAAAGTTTCCGATCCATACACCGATGGTGTAGTTTTTGGAATAACCGATACTCCAGGCATCACGCCGGCCGTAAGAAGTGCCTGTTTTCCAGGCGATGCGAGGCACGCGGTAGGTGTTTTGGAAATGGTTGGGTAAATCGGGTCTGCTGATGGTCGATAAGATTTCATGAATCATATAAGCAGAAGCAGGACTAAACAATTCTACCGAGCGCTTGTCTTTGTTGTTTTTCGTTAAATGGTAAGGAATCAGTTTCCCTTTATTCGTAAAGGCTGTAAAAGCATGCGTGATTTCTTCCAAGGTTACACCGCATCCTCCTAGTATTAGAGAAGGTCCGAGTTGATTGGCTTTTTTATTTATCGTTTGAAAGCCTCCTTTTTTTAATACATCAATAAATTCTTTTTGCCCTACCAGTTCCAGTGTTTTCACAGCCGGTATATTTAGTGAATAAGACAAGGCTTTTTCAACACTGACTTTTCCATAAAATTTCTGATCAAAATTAGCAGGTGCATAACCATTGAAATCAGTGGGTACATCAGCGATGATGCTTTTAGGCGTTAATAGACCTTTATCAAAGGCTTGTGCATAGACAAAAGGTTTTAATGTACTCCCGGGTGATCGTATGGCTTGTGTGCCGTCAATCTGTCCGTCGTGTTCGCTGTCTTTAAAATCTGTTGAGGCTATGTAACCGATGATTTCTTTGGTGTTGTTGTTCATCACAATAATGGAGGCATTGAAGATCCCTTTTCTGTGCTGGCGAAGCAGGTATTGGCTGGAAAGGGTCTCGCATGTTTTTTGTGTCTTGGCTTCAATGCAGGAAAATATTTGATGTTCTTCCGGATAAGTCTTTTTTAATCGCAAGGCCAGTTGTGTGATCTCCTGCGGCATGGGATGACGGTGAACAAGCAATGGTTCTTTGATCGCATCTTCCAGTTCTTCTGTCGTAAAAATTTCTCCTTCCACATAGCGACGAAGCCACTTGTTTCTTTCGGTGATGATATTCAGGTTGGCTCTTCCCGGACGGAGTGAGCTGGGTCTGTTGGGAACGATCGTCAATACCGCTATTTCTGCCGGACTCACTTGTCGCAGGTTTTTCTTGAAGTAAATCATAGCAGCGGAACTTACGCCTTCTACATTGCTGCCGTATGGAATATAATTCAGGTACAAGTGAAGGATTTCTTTTTTGCTGTAGGTCAACTCCAATTGCAGGGCACGAAAAAGTTCTACGAGTTTGTTGCTGTAAGATCTTTTCTTTGGTTCCATGAGTCTTGCCACTTGCATGGTAATCGTCGAGGCGCCGGAAGTTTTTTTATGCTTGATTAGATTATTGGTCAAGGCTCTTCCAATGGCTAAAGGATTAAAACCCGGATGGTAATAAAAGTATTGGTCTTCTTTGTATAAGAAAGCATCGATAAGATGCTGCGGGATTTCTTCCGCATCAGCCGCCAATCGCCACTTGTCATCGGGTGTTAAAAAAGCATGGATGGTGTTTTTCTTGCTGTCGAGAACTTGTACCGAATACTTTTTAAGCGGAGGTAAAGGGAAAAGTATGTTTAGAATGAAAAAGAGAAGTACAAAAAAGAGTATCCCTATGCCGAAGGAATAGGCATAGGGATGTCTTTTAAAATACTTCTTGAATTTATTCATTAACGAAACTCTCAGATATTATTAATCGATTTAGTTTTTGTTAAACTAACAACTAACAACTAACAACTAACAACTAACAACTAACAACTAACAACTAACAACTAACAACTATTCAACTTCTATCGTCCCTGCCCCAGAGTACGAATGATACTCTCCGTTATACATCGCATCCGCACTGACAGGCCCCATTTTAAACTTGCCTTTGCTGACGGCGCGCACGACATAGTAATAGTTCTTCGTTTCTCTTGTCGCTGACGTGTACAGGTTCATTCGGTCGTCTCGGAAGTCGAAATGTTCGGGCACGGTGTTGTCAGTGATCCAAGGAATTTCAGATTGCTCTGACAAACGTGGATTTTCAATTTCAAATCCTGCCGGCAGAATGTCTGTGATCACGACATTGTTTACCGTCGACTGATCCAGCGTGTTCAAGGACAAACGGATCACGATCAAATCGTTTTGTTTGAATTCATTCGACGTGATGACTTTTCCATTTCTGTCAAAGAATAATTTTCTGACTTTGATGTATTTGTCTTCTTCTTTCACTTCACCTGTTGCAGATAATCCTTCTCCTTCCCAGAAATAATAGAGGGTACCGGTACCGCTGGTTTTGATGCTGATGTTTTTACCCAGGATATTATTCGTGATGACCAGGTTGCCTTTGGCAAACTGACCAACGGTTTTTCCATCTGCTGTAACAGTAGCTGTCATGTCGCTTTCATTGGCTTGCTTTGCCAATTTACCCAGCGCGACAAAGGCAAAGGCCATCTCTTGCGTATTCAGGTATTTTTTGCTTTTGATCTGGTCGGACAAGTGTTTGGCCAATACGCCGATCTGTGCATTTTTAGGATCGGTATCGATCAACATGTTCAGCGAGATACCCATGTCGCGGATGTACGAGTAGAAGTTACCGTCAAAACTATTGATGGATCTTTCGCCGGTTATGTTTGCCGGAACGATGGTTCTGAAACTGCTGTTGTCTCCCAACAAAAGGTAGGTACAAGCCAGTAAGTATTTCGAATCTACCGCCAGCAAGTTCAGGTTAGACTTGTAGTAGTTCATTGTAGAGACTTCCTGGTGTCCTGCCAACGCCAAGACATAGAGCGAATAGAAAATTTCTTTCGAAGCGATTTGTTTGGTCTTGTAAGTATTGTTGTCGATGTAGTAATACAAATCTTCCGTGGATTTGTTTTTCAATTTGGAAGACAAGTAGCTGTACATTTTATCCATCACATCGGTGTTCACCTGGAAACCTGCTTTTTGCGCCTCGTACATAAAGTGGGCCGCATACACTGTTCCCCACCAGCTTTCCTGGTATCCGCCTGCCCAATAGCTTACTGATCCATTGTAGAGTTGCATGGCATTCAGTTTGCGTATCGCTTCCTGTACATTGTAATCCGGATTTTCTCCGCTGCGGTTGCCTTGCTTCAAGGTTTTGATCAGGTCTTTCACATACAATTGCGGGAAGGCTTTGGAAACCGTTTGTTCCACGCACCCGTGAGGATAGCCGATCAACTCGTCGAGGTTACCATAGAACTGCGTCAAGGGTGAAGTACTGATCACCAGTTTCCCTTTAGACGAGTTAGGAATAAAGTTAGCGGCCGTATTGAATGATTTGCTTTGTCCGCCGGTGATGATGCCTGAATCTGAAATTTTAATCAAAGAAGAAGCCGGTCTCACGGTGATGAAATTGTCTTCTTTGAAATTTTCTTTCAAGGCGGACACTACGGTGGAAATGCTCACTTCTCCCGTTTGCAAACCGGCGATCGCTTTGAAGTACACTTTCGATTCGCTATTAGGATTCACAGTGATTCTTTGTGTCGGTTTATCCACTAATGTCAATGGACCGCTTACGTTCAGTTTCACATCGCTGACTGCGGCTTGTGCCGTGGTATTGGTGATGTTGACCGGTATTAGCACCGTATCACCAGGACTTAAGAATCTTGGCAGAGATGTATACACCACCATAGGGTCAGCGACTTTCATGTTGGCGTGTGCGGACCCAAAGGCATCACCTTGGTAGGCGACAGCCATGATCCGCAGGTCTCCGGAGAAGGAAGGGATGTTAATGGTGTAGCATACTTCTCCATCGGAATTGGTTCTCAGCGGTGTGCTCCAGTAAGCCATCAGGTTTACTCTTCGGTTGGACATCGGATTGACGCGTTTCTCTAAGTCATAACCGTCACCGGCCATGGCACTTTGTGATTTGCGCAGTTCAGGTAGCAAGTTAGGGTAGATGTCATAGCTGGCTACTTCCAACGCTTTCTTGCGGAAGAAGTATTCGTAGGGATCGGGACTCTGTGTGTTTTTCAATTGCAGAATGCCTTCGTCCACCACTGCTATAGTCACTTCAATGTCTTTGTCTTCACCGGCTTTCACACATATCGTTTGCTTGGTATTCGAACGGCTGCGCGGCACGGCTTTGATGCTGACCGGGATGATGTGTTTTTTATCCACCGCTTTGAGTGGAATAAAACCATGTGCCACAGTCAACGGTATTTGCTGGTTGCTGTGTGGTTTGATCAACGTGGCAGTGATGTAGGCGTTGGGTAAAAATTCTTTCTTCACAGGAATGGTCAACGAAGCCGATCTGTGATCGGTTTCGACGTAATGGTATTCCAATACATTGTTGCGTTCTATGGTCACCAATAATTTTCCTGCAAAAGGTGTTTTGAATAAGATCTTCGCCTCGTCACCTACGTTGTATTCTGCTTTATCCGTTTCGATGATTACACTTCCTTCGGTGTTCACTTCGAAAGAGGAGTTAGTTGTACCGTAACCGTAAGCATAGAATTCCGTCGATACGTAGGACTTAGAACCGGGCATGTAGGCACGCACTTCATATTCTCCGGAAGTGTTGGGATAGAAATTGTAGATGTAGTCCTGGTTGCCGAAAGAAATTGTTTTCTCTTCCAGTACGGTTTCTTTTTTCTCTGAGACGTAACGGTAACCGTCGTAGTTGTTGCGTATGACGGTTTGCCATTCGTGCTTGATCACTTGCACTTTGGCTTTGGCACCGCTGACGCGCTTGCCGTCTTTGTTTACGGCGCACAAGGCGATGGGTAAGGTTTGTTTGGTGCCTACATAAGAATCGGTGTATTTGATGCCGACTAATGTACTTTGTGTCAGTAAATCAAAACTCTTTACCGAATGCACAGGTCTTCCGGATTCATCAAATACGGTCAGGTAAATTTTACCATCCAGGATTCCATTGTTCAGGTAGGCTCCAGGAAATTCAAAGGTTTCTTTGGCAAAGCCTTCATCGTCTGTCGTGCCTTGACGCAGGTCTTCTTCAAATGTTCGTTGATCGGAACCGGACAATGTAAATCCATACGCTTCAAATCCTTTCGGCGCGAAATATTTGGTGCGCAAGGTCATTTGCATTTCGTAGTTTCTCCCAGATGCCGGCGGACCAAAGAAGTTTTCTGCTTTCGCATCCACTTTTAATTCCTGATCCAAAGTCACGACATTACTGCTTAAGGTCGTATTGATTTTAATTCTATCCGGTAAAAACTCTTCTACGCTGATGTACTTAGATTGCAACAATACATCATTGGCAGTATAAATCTCAGCGGTGTATGTTCCGGTTACAACTGTTGTTGGCAAAGGAATGCCGGTAGCGAAAGCTCCTTCGTCGTTGAGTGTGCCGCGTTTGGTCACAAACTCTTTTCCATTGGGTAAAGTCAGTGTAACTTTGATCGGTGTCTTGGCTAAAGGTTTCAAGTTATGATCTCTGACCACCGCATTGAGGTAAACGGTTTCACCCGGACGGTAGATGTCTCTGTCGCCGTATAAGAAGGCATCGTAACCGGATGGGTTGTCTCTGGAGCCGCCTACGTCAAAGCGAGAGGTTTCTACTTGCGAGTGACTAAAGAATAAATAGTTGAAATCGTTTTTGTTTTGGCAGGTCACCATTCTCACATTGAAGCCTGGTGCTTTTTTCTTCACGTTATCGAATGTGGCCACACCTTCACTGTTTGTTTTGGCCGTATACACTTGTTGGTTGTTGCTACTGATCAGGTTTACAGTAGCATTTTCAATTGGTGTGGCGTTGATGATGGAATTGACAAATACCATGACCTGATCGTCTGTCGCTTTCGTGATCATCCCGATGTCAGACAAGGAAACGACTTTCGTCGCATTAATGTAGTTATCGCTTTCTGATTGCACTTTCACCACATAGATTCCTTTGAAATCGTTGATGTTGTCAAACTGCAGGGGCAATAAGGAAACTCCATTGTCTTTGCTCAACGACTTGGTTGAAATGACTTTGTCGTAAACCACATCTCCTAAGTTGGACATGTCCAGGTAATCGTAGTCTGAATAGTAATCCGACTCGTATTCGTAAGAAGAGAAGTAATAACTGTTTTGACTAAAGAACGCGTTGATGTTGTTCTCGTAGATTTTATGCACCGTCACTTGTATGTCGGAGACATTGATGATTTGTAAACCAATGTTTTTAAAACCGGCATTGCTGAGGTAGATCCCTTTTTTATTGGCGAAACTGATGTAAGGCTCTTGTGGACCGAACACTACCGTTTGTTCGTACTCAGAAGGCAGGCGGCCTCCGAAGATTCCTTCCAGGTCTTTTTTAATCGTAACGTTATAGGTTTGTTTTTCCACAAACTCTGCATTGATTCTAAATCCGCCTCCTGTTTTTTCTGTGGTGAAAGCAATGGCGGGTTCAATGGATACCTGTGCACTGATGTTGGCACTGCCCACTTCCTGATTGGTGGTCGTTTGCAAATAGCCTTTTCCATTTTCATACAAACTCTGAATTTGAATGATCCTGAAATTATCTTTCGAAGGAACAATGCTTTTGAATACAATCGGTTCTTTGGTTTGGTAACTGCCGGTGGTACATTTCAATCCGGGTTTGATGGTGATCACAATAGGCTTGTCGTTGTAATTGCCATTTTCTTTGATCGCTATATTGACGACAGAGTTCACTCCGTTGGTATGAATATCGAAAGCCACCGGGGCACCGCCGACACTGATCTCCATCAGAGTCTTCAACTGTCCGGTGTTGATCGCATAATTAAAAGAAAGTTCATTGACCACTTCATTGATCGATCGGTCGATTTCATTTTTTGCCCAAAACGTATTGAGGTTAATGACATTTAAGTACGGTGTATGAAAAGAAAATTGTTTGTCTTCATCGCGGAGTTCTTTTCTATCGACAGCACCTTCAGAGATCTTGTCGCTGAACACAGCGGTATAATCTGTACTTTCTTCAAAACGAATTTCCGGTGAAAAAGTCAGTTCGTTTTTTGATGTCCACTTGAATTTACCTTTTACTGCGGGAGTGAAGGTGATGTAAGTTTCTCTCGACCATTGATTGATCAAGGAGTCAGGCGCAAGGTCTTCACTGAATGTAAACGTGAGGTTTTGTTGTTGTTCAATGATGTCTTGGAAATTTTTTCCGGTGATCTTAAGATCGCCGTCACTACTGCAAGAAGTAAAAACAAGCGTAGCGGCAAAGCAGAGGTAGGAGAGGAAGTGTCCAATTGTTTTTTTCATAAAAAAGATGAGTTGAAGGTGCCTGATATCCGACGAAGATATGTAGAGTAATTTAGTTTTTGGACGTGATATTATACTAGTGGTAGGGGGAATTTATTTTTAAGGGAGAGATGTAAAAGTTTGGAGAGGAAAAGGTGTTTTAGTTTTGTTAAGGTTGGATAGGAATAAAGGAAAGTAAGTAGTTTATAGATTAAAGAAAGAGATCGGTATGCAGGAATTATCGGAGTTGATTGTCTATGAATTACTGTATTGATTTTGGCATTCCCTCCTTCGTCGGGCCGGGCTTTCGCCACTCTCCCGCCAAGGCGGGATCAGACAATGGCTCAATCCCTAATGCGGTTTCGGCTTATGTACAAGGGATCAGCGTTAGGGATCGAGTGGAAAGCCCGGAGCGCGAAGGTTTTGTGTGGAAGGCGGACTTGGAGCGAGAGCCCGACCGCCAGTACTAGGGTTGTTTAAAGCATTAAGATCGATTGGCGGTAACGCCCAACTTTATCTTATGCTCTTCATGAATCTTCTCTTACTAAATAGAAACATCTCCCTATTTTTTAGAAGACACATTATTAACGGGTACATACAAGACCTTCTTGGTCTCGAAAAATTCTTCCTGGAAAAAATCAGAAAGGTTGTAGAGTTGCACCGGTTTATTCAATTCTTTGATTTCTTCGTCCAGGTCTCCTCCTTTTAAGTATAGGATACCGTTTTTCAGGTCATTGAATTGTTCGGCAGAGTATTTATTCTTAGTCCAGCCAAAAAACGGCTTGAGTCTGGTCACGGCACGGCTGACAATAAAGTGAAACTTCTCGTCTACTTCTTCCGCTCGCCCATGAATAGCCGTTAAATTAGTTAAACCGATGGCATCCGAAACCTCTTGCACCACTTTGATTTTTTTACCGATCGAATCAATCAATACAAAAGTTGTTTCAGGAAAAAGAATAGCCAGTGGAATACCAGGAAAGCCTCCGCCTGTGCCGATGTCTAGGACACGGGTACCGGGTTTGAAGGACATGACTTTGGCGATCCCTAAAGAATGTAAAATGTGGCGTTCATACAGAAAGTCGATGTCTTTTCTTGAAATGACATTGATCTGTTCGTTCCAGGCCGCATATAAAGAGTCTAGCTGCGCAAACTGTTTGAGTTGGCCTTCACTTAATCCAGGAAAGTATTTGGTAATCAACTCCACGGTATTACATGGAGTCTTTGCGGTTCTTCACCAGGTCATACAGCAATTCACGTGCTCTGTGCAATTGCGCTTTGACAGTTCCCAAAGGAGCATCCAGTTCTACCGCGATTTCTTCGTAAGACAATTCTTCGAAGTAGCGCAGTTTGACTAAGGTCTGGTATTTCGGAGGAAGCTTGGTGACGATGGATTGTACCAAAGCTACTTTTTGAGCTTTGATGGCTTCTTCCATAGGATTCAGCCCGCCATCTTTAAATTCCATGTCTACATTTTCACCTGCATCGTCTTTGTACGTACCGCTGATACTGGTAGTAGCCAGTTTCTTCTTACGCATGAAATCGATACAGTTGTTGGTAGCAATACGAAACAGCCAGGTAGAAAAAGTAAATTCAGGATTGAATTTTTGCAGGTTTTTGAAGGCTTTGGCAAACGCTTCAATGGTAAGGTCTTCAGCGTCATCTACATTTCTGATCATTTTCAGGATCATGTGGTAGACCGGTTTTTTATACCTTGACATCAGTTCGGCAAAGGCTTTCTCGTCTCCTGTAGATTTTGCTCTTTCTATCAGCAGGAAGTCTTTCTTTGCTTTTTCTGAAAACTCTCTGTTCAGTTCCATTTTTTATTTTTAACCAAAAAGCGTTAAAAGCATAAAGAAGGAAAGCCAGAACAAAGAAGCCGAAAGCCAATAGGCACCCAGCACTTTGCGGGTAAAGGGTTTATACTGTGCCCCTGCAGATAAATGCCTTCTTTTCTGCCTCCACCAGGCTTTTAAGGATGGAGGCGGAAAGGTCAGGACAAAACTTTCAGGTTCGATACAGGTAATGGCATCCGGCCCAATCGATAACTGGTTGATCAGGAGGTCATCATCCCCACCCAGGTGGTTTTGAAAAGGAAAGTCATCCAGGTGTGGTTCGATAAAACTTTTTCTATAACCCAGGTTTCTGCCTACTCCCATATACGTATAGCCGGCATTGGCCATAGAGAAATATTGCAAGGCAGTAAAAAGGGTTTCTGTTTGAATGACTTTATTAAGCAAGCCGGCTTGTTCTTCGTAAGGACTATAACCCAAAAAAATGGATGTATTGGAAAGGGTCAATTGCTTGACGATGTGAAAGAGCCAGTATTCTGACAATGGCAAACAGTCTGAATCCGTCAATGCCAGAAGGGGATATGTTGTGGCTTTGATCCCCTGACTTAACGCATATTTTTTGGAGTTCCAGTTTTCTGGTGTGGAGGCAATGGTCACTACCTTTAATAGAGGGAACTGTTTTTGTTGTTCTGCTAACCAGGACGCAGTACCGTCAGTAGACCGGTCATTGACAATCACAACTTCAAAAATGACACGCTGTTGGTCGAGCAATACGGGCAGGAGTTTTTGCAAGCCACCTCTATTATTATGTGCGCAAACGACTACAGAGATGCCTTCGACTTCTTTTCCGGCAGAGGAGGCTTTAATGGGCTTGCGGAATTTTACTTGCAAACGGAAGAACAGCCATCCTATAAGTCGCAGGAAGGCAGACAGCAGGTATATGCACCATAAAAAAACAATCATTCTTCGAATACAAGGCTAGAAAGACTTAAATCTAATTATGCTTTAGACCATAAGTATCATGTAACCATTTCCTCATTCTTTTTTTGAATGTAAAAAGGCTTTCAATAAAACCTAGTATCTTAATGAGCAATCTGGGTTAAATAAAGCGAAATAAAACTATTTTTGTAGCAAAATTTTCCGTGAGGACTAAAATGTTTGAGATAAAAGGATTAGATCCGGGTTCAAGTGCAAGGGCAGGGGTATTGCGTACCGCACACGGTGACATTCCCACACCGATCTTTATGCCGGTAGGTACGGCTGGTACAGTGAAGGCCGTTCACCAGCGCGACCTCGAGCAAGACATCAATGCGCCTATTATACTGGCTAATACCTATCATCTGTATTTGCGTCCGGGTATGGAGATCATAGAAAAGTCCGGAGGCATACATGGCTTTAACGGATGGAAACGCCCGGTATTGACAGATAGTGGAGGGTTTCAGGTGTATTCATTAGCCGGTATCCGCAAGATCAAAGAAGACGGCGTAGAATTCCGGTCGCACATCGACGGGTCCAAACATTTATTTACACCGGAGAGTGTCATGGATATTCAACGTACCATTGGTGCCGATATCATCATGGCCTTTGACGAGTGTACCCCTTATCCCTGTGAATTTGGTTACGCGCAAAAATCATTGGGCATCACGCACCACTGGTTAAAAAGATGCTGCGAACGATTTGATACTACGGAAGAAAAATACGGCCATAAGCAAATGTTGTTTCCGATTGTCCAGGGCAGTGTATACAAAGACCTGAGGAAACAATCTGCGGAAGTGATTGCCTCCTTTGAACGGGAAGGCAATGCGATTGGCGGCTTGTCTGTTGGGGAGCCGGCAGAAGATATGTATGAAATGACGGAACTGGTTTGTTCGATTTTACCGAAAGATAAACCCCGCTACCTCATGGGTGTCGGCACTCCTGCCAATATTCTTGAATGCATCGCACTGGGAATAGACATGTTTGATTGTGTCATGCCGACCCGTAATGCCAGAAACGGCATGCTTTTTACTACACATGGGATCATCAACATCCGCAATGAAAAGTGGAAAACAGATTTCAGTTTGATCGATGATGGGTTGGATTCTTACCTCAATCAATATTATACCAAAGCATACCTGAGCCATTTGGTGCGCAGCGATGAAATGTTGGGAGCCATGATTGCAAGTACACAAAACCTGAGCTTTTATTTGTGGTTGGTAAGAGAAGCAAGAGTGAAAATTTTAGAAGGAACGTTTCGTCAGTGGAAAGAGGAAACCCTAAAGCGAGTGATGCAAAGATTATAAGCATATGCTGAAAAAACTGGATGTCTATATCATAAGAACCTTCCTCACCACCTACGTGTTTGTGGTGGCCTTGCTGATCGCGGTATTGGTAGTGGTGGACATTACAGAGAAGCTCGATGACTTTATCAAGAGTGGATTAAGTCCTTATACCATCATGACGGAATATTACTTCAAATTTATTCCTTACCTGGTCAATCTGCTTAGTCCCATTACTATTTTTATCGCGACGATATTTGTGACGGCCAACATGGCGGCACGTGTAGAGATCATTGCGATTTTATGTTCCGGTGTAAGCTTTCTGCGTTTTCTCAGACCGTTTGTGCTAGGCGCGGCCGTTATTGGGATGTTGTCGTTTTACATGGGCGAGTGGTTAATTCCGGTAGCGAACAAGGCAAGAGTAGATTTTGAAAACAAATACATCAAAGAGAATTATTATTTCGGCGGCAGGAATGTCCATTTAAAAACATCGCTAGACACCTACGTATTCCTGGAGAGTTACAACAACCATACGAAAGTCGGCTACCAGTTTACACTGGAGAAAATTGATGGCAACCACATGCGTTACAAACTCAAGGCTCCACGCATCGAATGGAAAGAAGACAAGAAGAAATGGTTCGTAGAAAGTTATGTAGAGCGTTCCTTCAAAGACGGCAAGGAAACATTTACCAAAGGCTTTAACAGAGACTTGGTGCTTGACATGCGACCGGATGATTTTGAGAGTACGTATTTGCTTTACGAAACCTTTACGATGGGTGAGTTGGCTGATCACATCGAGAAACTGGAATTACGAGGCGCGGAAGATGTAGGCATCTACATTGCGGAGAAGTATCAACGCTACACGTATCCTTTTGCGGTGATCATGTTGACACTGATGGGCGTTTTTATCTCTGCACGTAAGACAAGAGAAGGTCCGGGATTAAAAATAGCCTTGGGTTTCGCCTTGGCATTTGTGTACATCATTTTTGTGATCACCAGCCGAAGCATGGCCAATGTAGGTTCTGTCGGGCCTATTGTAGCAGCCTGGTTGCCGAATGTCATTTTCGGAAGTGTGGCGTTTTGGTTGTATAGGAAAGTACCAAAATAGAGAACTGAAACTGAGAACTGAAAACTGAGAACTGAAAACAGAGAACTGAAAACAGAGAACTGATATTATCGATTTCAGTTTTCCGTTCTCCGTTCTCAGTTTTCACTAAACTCCACTAACAACTTTTACCTTATAGTGCTCCGGCCATTCCATCTCCTCCAACGAATGATCTTCCTTAAATATCCCATAGACCGCAGATCCTGACCCACTCATGGAAGCGTAGTCTGCGCCCATCTTATATAATTTTTCTTTGATTTGAGCAACTTCGGGAAATTGCACAAAAAGATGTTCTTCAAATTGATTATGCAGTTTGTTTTTCCAGGATGCAGGTTTGTCTTGCAGCACTTCTTCCAGATGAATCGGTGCAGGTCTTGGTGTGACGCCCGCGTAAGCTTGTTGCGTGGAAATATGAATGCCGGGATGTACTAAAAGAATACGGTAGCCTTTCAGGGAGCATGCGATAGGACTCAATACTTCTCCTCTTGAGGTAGCGATACAAGGAGTAGCGTGTATAAAAAAAGCGCAGTCACTCCCCAATTGTGCGCTGAGACCGATCAACTCCTCTTTGGAAAGAGAAAGTTCATACAATTGATTGAGTAAGAGCAAAGCCACTGCTGCATCAGCTGAACCTCCGCCCAAACCGGCACCCATCGGAATGGCTTTGTGTAAATGAATCGAACTGGTAGGGATGGTGTGATTTTTTTTCAGCAGCTCATAAGCTTTGACCACCAGGTTTGATCCGGAATCGCCCGGTATATTCAGACCACTGCTTGAAAAGGAGAAAGAAGAAGAGGGGATAATCTCCAGTGCTTCTTCCCAGGCAACAGGATAAAAACAAGATACGAGGTCATGATAGCCATCACTTCTTTTGGAAGTAATGTATAAACCCAGATTAATTTTTGCATGAGGAAAGCCGACCATAAAAACCTAAAATTTGAATTACCGTATTTAATGTAAATATAATCCTGTAATTTGATCGAGAGAATTTTATTCAACTTTTTAGAGATATAAAAATATGTTACTATACGGAGCAAGCGGCCATGCTAAGGTGGTTCGGGACTGCATCCTTGCCAAGGGCAAGACGGTCAATGCACTTTTTGATGATAATACCGATCTGATCAAGTTGGATGACACTCCGGTAGTGGGCATTTACCGGGCTGATTACGAATCAGGATTACCGGTAATCGTAACAGTGGGAGATAACTTGGTCCGTAAAAAACTGGTTTCAAGAGTAAAGCATACGTTTGGCTCAGCCATTCATCCTTCCGCTATCGTGTCCGCTTACGCGAAAGTTGGAGAAGGATCAGTGGTAATGCCGGGAGTGATCGTGAATGCAGCAACTGTTGTAGGCAAACATTGCATTATAAACTCATCAGCTACTATAGAGTACGAGTGTACATTGGAAGATTTTGTTCACATTTCACCCGATGTAACCTTATGCGCCGGAACTTCTGTAGGAGAAGGCACACACATCGGGGCAGGAGCTACGATTATACCCCATAAAAAAATCGGGAAATGGTGTGTAATCGGCGCCGGTTCTGTCATTACCCAGGATATTCCGGATTATTCCATGGTTGTTGGAGTTCCTGGTAAGATTATCAAAGCGCTTGTCAAAAAAGTATAAGTAAAGAATAAAATTTACTAAATTCACAGTCCCGGCTCGATCAGTCGGGACTGTTTTATTTATATAGCCCTATCGTTCATGAAGACAATTGTTTTTGTACTCGTATTTAGCTTATCACTGAGCACAGCCTATTCTCAACAATCATTAGATAATCTTTTTAAGAGAATAGAAAAAGGATACGAAAAGGGAGATTATAAAGTTTTCTTTAAAAACAACCAGGACTTGATCAAAAAAGCTTCCGGTAACAATAAGTATGAAATAGCTTCCGCACATTTTTTAGCGGCACGCGGAGCGGATCTCATGGGAAATTTTGAAAAATATAAGTACCATATCGCCATTGCTGAAAAATTATTTCAAGAGTGCGATCCTGCCGACCTTAAGGCTTATGCGAAAACAGGCTTATATGCTATCGATGCCTTTATCTCTTACGGGAATTATAAGCAGGCCGCGCTTTACCTGAATAAAATACAATCGGCTTCAACAAATTCATCTGTTCTGTCAGATAGCACACTCGTCTTTGAGCTGAAAGAACATGAAGCCAAAATATACTTCAATCAAGGGTTTCATCTGAAAGCGCAAAAGGTATTGCCTGAAATTATTGCTTATAGAAAAAGCAAAATGACAAAGTTTGATTGGGCTTTTGACAAAAAGAAAAACAAGTTGGTGAAGGTGAAATTAAGTGCTCAGGAACGTGCCTTAAGAAAAAGAAACTATGCTTTAATGAAAGAATTGGAAGCAGAAATTGTGTTCGAAAATGGCGACTATTCAAAAGCCGTTGAAATGAGCACAGCCAATGAAGAGTGGATTCGTAAGAATATAGGCAAGAAGGATATCGCTTTTGTAAACAATCAATTTATTCAAGGACTATACAGCGAATCGCAGGAAGATTTTGATGAAGCGAATGAATATTTTTTGAAAGCAGATAAAAGTATTAAAAAAACCAAGTACGGTCGTTACAGATCCTACAGCAGAGAAGCAATGGAAATCAACGAATACCTTGTTTCTTCCTACAGTTATACCAGACACGTAACGAAATATTCAAAGCGCAAGCGTTTGCTCGAAAAAAAGGTAAAGAAGTATTATGGTAAGAACAATTACTATTATGCCCGAGTACAAATGCTTACGGCCAGAAAAAACTTATACCTGGGCAATTGGGCAAAAGCAGAAGAAATCATCAACAAGTGCTTGCAACAATTCACGGCTTTACCGGAAGATCATTTAGAAAGAGCGGAGGTTTTAATTGATTTGTATCAGGCCCAATTGGAATTGAACAAGTATGAAGAAGCGCAATTATCATTGGAAGGTTCTGCTTTCATTAAGAAGACCATGCTGGGAGAAGACGCTCCGCTTTATCACATGGATGAACTCTATATTGCCAATTATTATGTAGAGCATTCGGATAACTTTGCTAAAGCAGAAGAAATCTATAACAATAGTTTATGGAATGTGGTGTCAAAGGAAATCAATCACAAACACAAATCTTACCTGACTTTTTTAGAAGAAGAAATTTCCTTGTATCAGATCACAGATAAGTTTGATGTGGCCAATACAAAAGGAAAAGCGATCTTGAACGAGGCCTCTGCTAATTTTGGTACTACATCTCTTGAATATGCTGCTGCATTGATAAAAGCCAGTGATGTACTGATTGATGTCGGGAAATACGCGGAGGCAGAAATAAACCTGACACTGGCATTGAAGCTCATTGAAGCAAGGGGTTCTTCTAATGACAATGGGATATTAGTGTATGCATTAGAAACCATGTCTCGCTTGTATGTGATTCTGGGTAATTTTGACCAGGCAGAAAAGATGTTGAACAAATCTTTCAAAATATCTAAGAAGACGAGTAACGAAGATAAATTGGCCATCGCCATTGAAGAAAGAGCAATGCTCTACATCAATACCGGACGTTATTCTGAAATGGAAGGGAAACTAAAGTCTGTTATAGATACGAAAGAGAAACGTTATGGCAAGGACAACAGAACGCTGATCAAGCCACTCAATTACCTGGCTTATTTGTACTACATTATGGGAGATTATGGTAGTTCTGAAAAAATATTGGTTCGTACCATGAACATCAGTAAAAAAGTATTCGGCGAAAAATCATTGAGGTATTCTGAATCATTACACATACAGGCATTGGTCTATCAGGCCATGGGCGATTATGAAAGAGCGCTCGAATTGGAACAACAAGTTTACGATATACAAGTGAAGCAATTAGGCAAGCAACACATCAGTGTGGCCAGTACGTTAAATGAGTTGGCTTTGTTTAAGTTCTACAATAAGGAAGAGAACGTGAAGGTTGAAAGTTTATTCAATCAGTCCCTAGAGGTAATTGATCAGAACTTAGGTAAAAGCAATTTGTTGTACGCGGAAGTATTGAAAAACATGTCATTGTTTTACCTCGGCACCAACGAAACCACAAAGGCGGAAAAAGCGATTGATGTTGCCTATAGAATATGGATTGAGAAATTTGGTGATCAAAACAAGCACATCGCAGAGTATTATTACATCAAAGGGAATATTGATTTCACCAAGAAAGATTTCATCAATGCCAACAACGATTACATCAGTGCGAAAAACCTTTACCAGGTAGTATTTAACAACAAGCACCCCGATTATATAAAGGCACTTGGCAAAAGTGCTCAGATGCAATACGTATTAGGCGACTATAAAAACGCCATCTATTTTGCCAATGAAACGGTTACCAGTTACCTCGCCTTCATTGCGGGTCAGTTCCCTTCTTTGAGTGAGCGTGAAAAAACAAAATCCTGGAATACGATGAGAACGGATTTTGAATTTTATTATTCCATGGCCTTGTCATTGAAAGATAAAAATCCAGAGCTTCTTGCCAATGCGTACAATATCAGTATGTCTACGAAAGCTCTTATGCTTTCGTCCTCTGTAAAACTGAAGCAACGCATTCTGAATAGTGGAGACAGTCTTTTGGTCAATCGCTACCAGTCCTGGATCGGTAAAAAAGAATTGCTTTCACAGTTGTATTCGATGAATGCGACTCAAATTAGTACTTCAGGTTATGACCTGAGTTCGATTGAGAAAGAAGTTGAAAATTTGGAAAAAGTATTGAGCGAGTCTTCAGAGTTGTTTGCTGAAAACTACGAGAAGAAAACCATAGATTGGAAATCACTTCGTAAAGTATTGACAGAAAATGAAGCGGCAGTTGATATTATTCGCTTCAGGAAGTTTGAAAAAGGATTTACAGATGAAGTTCAATACGCGGCGCTGGTGGTTACGGCTGCCACGAAAGACAATCCGGAAGCAGTGGTGATGGCGAATGGAAATGAGCTGGAATCAAAATACCTGAAGTATTACCGCAATTGCATGAAATATAAGATCGATGATGAGAAGTCGTACACTAATTATTGGCTTCCTATAAAGGACATCATCGGAGATCGTAAAACTATATACTTCTCACCGGAAGGGGTTTTCAATCAGATCAATTTGGAATCCATCCCGTTGGGTAGCAACCGCTATGTAATCGATGAAAGAGAAATTGTATTGCTCAGCAACATGAAAGATTTGTTAGTGGATAAGTACCGGAATGCTAAAGCCAACAAAACGACTAAGCAAATAGGTAAAACCAATAATACAGTTGCTTTGATAGGCAATCCAAAATATTATCAGGATGGGCACGGGCATGTGAAACAACTGCCGGGTGCTGAAGAAGAAGTAAAGCTAATTAGCCAAACATTTGGGGACAAAGGATGGGATGTTTCTTCTTATGTATTTGACAAAGCGGAAGAAGCCTCAATCAAAAAAATGATTAGCCCAAATGTCTTCCATATCGCCACACATGGATTCTTTTTGGAAGATGTAAAACAATCTAAAGAACTGAATGAATTGGCTACCGATATTTCTCAAAATCCTCTACTCAGGTCCGGACTGATTTTGGAAAACGGAGGATCTTTGATCGAAAAGAATGATGTACTTGATTTTAATACGGAGGAAGGAATTTTGACCGCTTACGAAGCCATGAACCTAAACTTTGACCATACCGATCTGGTGGTATTAAGTGCCTGTGAGACTGGTTTAGGAGATTTGATGTTAGGAGAAGGGGTTTATGGATTACAACGTTCCTTTATGGTAGCAGGCGCTCATAATATAATCATGAGCTTGTTTAAAGTGCCGGATCAACCTACCATGGAATTGATGGCTAGTTTTTATAAAAACTGGTTAGAAACAGGGGATAAACGAAAAGCCTTCCTGGATGCTCAAAAGACAGTAAGGCAAAAGTATCCCGAGCCGATTAATTGGGGGGCCTTTGTAATGATAGGTTTATAATTACATTTTATTGTTAAGGACAGGTTCTATTGAAAAATAGAACCTGTTTTGTTTTAAAAAGGAAAATTGCACCCAGTAGGGTAGAGATGATCTAATACATGCTTAATATTGGCTAATCATTTTTTGATCGTTTTTTTGCTTTTTATAGGAGGTCTAAATGGATAAGCTTAATGGGTAAAAGAGTGAAATTTAGTTAGTTCAATCAAACTTACTAAAGCTTTTTTGTTGAAATTGAGGGTCTGCTTTACATAGAGAGGAAGGCCTCAGTCTATATATTATTTAGATTAAACGGTGCTAGAAGGCTTTTGGCTATAGGAAAAGTTAAATTTTCGAGTCAAATGTTACAATTGAAAAGGTTTAATTGTGACTTTATTAATATATTTTTTTGTTTTTCTTCGTGTTTTTGTGCGATTTAAACTTTATTTTCGAATCTGATCTAATTATGTACCAATGCAATTAGTGCATTTAAGTCAGATATAATTGTATTTCATAAGTAAAACTAGCATATATGACGAGACGACTCCAGCTTCTCTTTTTATTCGTTTTCATGCTTGGCTCTATGCCGGCTTTTTCCCAAAGGGTAGTAGGTTATTTACCTTCTTATCGTGACCCCAATTCTTCTACCATTCGATGGAGTTGCTTGACAGATGTCTGCTTCTCTTTTATCAATTTTAGAACAGATGGTACATTGATCACCGATACACCCGGAGATGCCGTTTTTGGTTTTGATGCAGCCAGGTTTACTACAACAAAAGGATATTGTAAACCGATTAGTGCTACTGGTCCTAAACTGTGGATTTCAGTAGGTGGAGCTGATCCTGGAGGACAACGTAAAGCTCGTTTTACAACGGTATGTTCTAACGCAGGAACGCGAACAGTCTTAGTAAACGCGCTTGTTGCCTTTGCACAAACACATAACCTTGCTGGTATTGATATTGACTGGGAATTCCCGTCTCCTAATGCCACAGATAGAGGCTATCACCAGGCTTTGATGGAAGAGTTAAAAGCGAGAATTATTTCTCAAGGGCTCTCCGGAACAGTTAAGTTGTCAATGGCTGTGGGTGGGGAAACCAACTTTGCGTTGAGTAATCCTAATCACATTAGTTATTGCAACGCGGCAGCAATGACTGCATGCGATTATATCCATTGCATGACTTATGATTTACCTGCTTCATACGGAGCCAACCATTCAGACGTAACCCGTAGTCAGGAATCTGTAATTGGATGGAAGAATCATGGAGGCGCTGGCGCTCCTTGGAGTAAAATGATGATTGGTATTCCTCTTTATGGTAGACCCAGTCCAAGAGGAGCTGACCTGACGCAGAATTATAGTGCCGATGGTGATTACCAGAACGTTTATAATGGTGCTAATGGTTTATCTTCCAGCGGATACTATTATAATAGTAAGTCTCAAATCGATTCGAAAGTTGACTGGATCATGGCTCAAGGAGGTAATGGTGTAATTCTATGGGATATCGGCCAGGATAGAGCCGCTCCTTATAACTTACAAGATGCGACTTGTGCCAGAATGGCTACTGCTTGTAGTGCTCCTCAGCCTAATTTAGGTGCTGATAAGGGTGTTTGTAACCCAGGTTCAGTAGTACTGGCTTCCGGAGTAGGTACTCAGTCAGGTAGAACATTTTCATGGACAAGAAACGGTGCCACTATTGGTGGTGCATCAAGCCCAGATTATACCGCCAGTCAAGCTGGTACTTATGTTGTTTCCGTAACTCAAGGTTCTTGTTCTAGAACCGATGAAGTGGTTGTTGTTGCTACGGATGCCGTAATTGTTCCCCCTAATGACCGTTGTGGATCCGGTGTCGTTCCTCTTACTGTTACTTCCACAGGTAGCACTTACGAATGGTACGATGCGGCTACCAGTGGTACATTGGTACATACCGGACAATCATATAGTCCAAACCTTACTGCTACTACTACTTATTATGTACAACAAGCTACTGGTTCTGCCACTTATTACTCAGGAAAACCTTCTATCAATGCCCCGTCTGCGCAGTCGGAGTTTGCTGCTGCAGGAACAATTCCAGCCTATGCTAATAGAATGGTAGTGAGCCAAAGCTTAAAAATTCAAAGTGTAACAATATATCTGGGAGCAGCAGGTTATACAGCAACCCCAGCTTATGCTAACGCGCGATTAATGGCCATCAGTGCAGTCGATGGTTTAGCAATAGCTTATCAAAGTGCTGCGGTAAATATCCCCGCCTCTCCACCCAGTACACCATTTGTCTTTCCTGCAAATCTTGATTTACCACCTGGTACTTATTATATAGGTCTTTATGTTCCAGGTACAGCAGCCACTTCAGCTGTTTGGCTTGATCCGGGAGGGGTGACCCCACTTTACTCTCAAGCTGGAGTTTATACAGTGGATGGTAGAGCTTATCAGAACTATGGAGGAGGTTTTGCTCTTGCTGGTTCTCAAGGTACTAAATATGGTCAGTTGTTTAACTGGGTGATTACAACAGGGGTTACGAATCCTTGTCCAAGAACTTCTGTAACGGCTACAATAAATCCATCGGTTACTCCTTCAGTAAGTATTGCAGCTAATCCAGGCACAACGATTTGTACTGGAACTTCAGTAACTTTTACAGCCACACCTACTAACGGAGGTACAACTCCAGTGTATCAATGGAAGTTGAACGGGGCCAATGTAGGAACGAACTCAGCAACCTATACGAATGCAGGCTTGACCAACGGTCAAACGGTATCCGTCACGATGACATCGAATGCTGCTTGTCCTAGTCCGGCAACGGCAAATTCGAATGTTTTAACGATGACCGTTACCGGAGCACTTACACCATCGGTAAGCATAGCCGCCAATCCAGGCACAACAATTTGTTCAGGAACCTCCGTAACATTCACCGCTACACCTACCAACGGCGGTACA
>JAQZBV010000198.1 GCA_029237685.1 Cytophagaceae bacterium
CATACGCAAGCAAATCCAAAAAGTGAGCCGATGATGATAATGGAAAGACGTAAATGTTTTTTCATGAGATGAAGATAAAGATGTTTTTAAAAGAGGAAAAAAACCGGGTATTGTTTTAACACCTTTTAAGATTACCGGATTAGTTTTGTAAATTAGGAGGATGAAAAGTATTTTCAAAATAGTACTTCCGGTCATAGCAATTGTTGTCTTCACCGCCTGCGCCGCTCTCTCTGCAAAGGAAATTGCCCGTATAGCCATTAACAAAATCAGCAACGAAGAAAACCTTGACTGGAAATCGACTTCCATAGATTTAAAGAAAGGGGAGAAGCTCTGGCTTTGGACAGACCTGGATATTGAATACGAAGGAGAACTCGGACTTGAATACCAGGTATTGGTAATTAGAGATTCAGATACGTTGAGAATGGTGAAGTTAAACCCGCTGAAATGTAATGTGAAAATGTTCGAGAAAACAGTTTCCATCATGAACAAGACCACGCAAAGCTATGAAGGAAGTATGGAAGCTTTTGAGATAGCAGATGATGGTAAGTATACGTTTAATGCCATACTTGTCTCTAATCACAACGAAACTCTCAAATTGACTAAAGCCGATCTCGTTTTGAAAAAATGATTTCTGATCGAGTTTTTGTTATATTTGAATTCAGACATAGCATACTTCTTTTCCCCATGCAGTGTTTTTAATAAACAAAGAAAATGGAAGAAAAATTCACCCATCTTGTTCTTGTATTGCATGGTTATACATTAAATCCGAAAAAGTACGATCTACTTAAAAAAGCGATAGAGGAGGCCTATCCAAAAGCGCACGTCGTTATTCCGCAGCTTCCTTTCAGTGCTCTCTCAATGGCGGATCTTAACAAGGAAAGCTATCGGATGTTGATCGAAATTGAAAAAGGCTTACTTCATATAGAAAAAGTAAACAAAGATGTACTGCCTAAAATAGTTATTATAGGTCACAGTACAGGATCTCTTGTGGCCCGCAAAGTTTATGTGTATGCCTGTGGTGAAAATGAAGACGCACCATTCGAAAATGTAATGGAGTCGACGCAACCAAGACTATGGGTTAGTCATGTTGACAGAATTATTCTTCTGGCAGGGATGAATAGAGGCTGGAGCCTAACGCACCATCTTTACGTAAAAACTGCTTTTCTTATGAGGGTTGGAATTGTGATAGGAAAAGTCATGAAATTTTTCGGAAATAATCCGCTTGGGTTTCAGACGCGTAAGGGATCGTCCTTCATAACGCAATTACGTTTACAGTGGCTCTCTATGATCAAACATGCAACAGAAGGGAAAAAGGATACTAATGAAAAAGGAATCGGGAATGCACTCGTGGTCCAACTCCTGGGAACAATAGATGACCTGATACCACCAGAGGATAATGTTGATCTCGTTACTGGAAGTAATTTCATATATCTTGATGTTCGTATGACGGGACATCTTGATGTGATTCAAGGTGATAAAACCGGGACTAAAAAATTTGCGATGGAGACATCTACCTATGGATACTTTCCAATGCTTCCTTTTTTGCTTGCGCATAAAAGACAATCAAAAGTGGAATGGTTGATGGATCAGTACGTTGAAAACAGGGCGCAATACCCTAAAGCCCAATTCTCTTTCCTGGGGCACAGTAACGGTACCTATCTTCTTGCTAAAGCTTTAAACGATTATCCTGCCTGTAAGTTCAAAAATGTTGTATTTGCTGGAAGTGTGGTAAGTCAGAATTATAACTGGAAGAAGATTCTTGATCAGGAAAAAAGAATAGAGAACGTTTTTAATTTTGTTGCTTCATCTGATTGGGTCGTAGCCATGTTTCCAAAAACATTTCAGACCATGAAACTTCAGGATATCGGGAGCGGTGGATTCGATGGATTTAATGAACTGAGTGAACATCAACAAATGAAATTCGTTGAAGGAAGTCACGGTGCAGCTATAGAAGAGAAATACTGGGACGACATAGCGCATTTTATTGTTCATGGTAAATTTACCGATACAGGAGAAGTAAAAAATAAAGAAGTACGCTCGCGTTTCTGGAAATTTATTGGAAAGGCTGCTCCATGGCCATTTGCGATCATACTTGCCGTGGTAGGTGTAGGTATTTACTTTGCTTATGTGTTGCCTGCCGATCCTTTCAACGGAATTCTATCAGTTCTTTGTATCATTGTGGCAATTGGAATTTTTGTGACCCGGTTTTGAAACTTTGCAGAATATGGAGAGAATAATTCTTTTATTTCTTCTTCTCTTTCTTAACTGTACTCTTCACAGGTTTCCAACCAGCAATATCTCTTATCACTACCGAGGCGCAGGTTAAACCAAAAGCTGCAGGCAAATACGAAATGGTTCCGTAAGCCGATTTTTTGAATTTACTTCCATCAGTTCTCATGATAGAGTATTTCGCAGGAAGTTCATTGCTGTAAACACATTTCACGCCTTTGTAAATGTTCATGTAACGGAGACGTTTCCTTACATACTGCGCCAGAGGATCGGTGTGCGTTAATGAAATATCGGTGACTTCAATTTTTGTAGGATCCATTTTACCACCGGCGCCCATACTTGAGATAATTTTGGTGTTGTTCCAGTATGCTGTTGAGATGAGATATAATTTTGGAGTAATACTATCGATGGCATCAATAATATAAGAGAATTTGTTTGTCTTCATGAGTTCTTTCATATCGTCGGGAGTCATGAAACTATCAATGGAATTGAGTTCAACATCCGGATTAATATCTTTGATACGTTCAGCCATTAATTTAGCTTTGCTCATGCCATGCGTTGTAGAAAGGGCCTGGAGCTGCCTGTTTCTGTTGGTTGGATCTACAAAATCTCCGTCGATGATGGTCATCTTTCCAATTCCTGATCTGGCAATGGCTTCAGCGGCATAAGAGCCTACACCACCCAGTCCTACAATAAGAACGTGCGCGTTCATTAATTTTTCAAGTCCTTTTTGTCCAACGAGTAGGGAGGTTCGCTCCATCCATTTTGTATCCATGTTATTTTTTTATCTTAAAAATGTTTTCAAAATTACTTTGTACCTGTTGTTTCAGGATTTCTTCATCTATTCCCAATAACTCCGACGCTTTGCGGTAAATATATTTGATAGAAATATCGGCGTCATCGGTTTCAAGGAAAAAATTCTTTCTGCCAATATTCTTAATAGCCTTGGCCGCGTTGGATTCGTAACCCAGCAGCGCTTTCCCGAACGAAAAATAACAACCATGATCCAATAAAACTCTGGCAATATTTTCGTTGTTGTTGTAACCGTGTATGATCACGGGCACCTCATTATTATTAAGATTCAAACAATTGATGAGCTCATTAAATGCTTTTACACAATGAATAATGAGAGGTTTTTTATAATGGTTCGCAATACGGATCTGCTCCACAAAAGCTTTTTCCTGCAATGAAAAATCGACTTTGCTTAATTTGTCCAGTCCACATTCACCAATAGCAATGCATCTTTTTTCATCGGCTTTAATCTCAAGTTTACGTACGTATTCGTCGAGGCTCGATTCATTGATGTACCAGGGATGCAAGCCGTAAGAGTAAT
>JAQZBV010000028.1 GCA_029237685.1 Cytophagaceae bacterium
ACGTTTGAAATTTTAGAAAAAGGGGAACAGACGGAATTGCATTTCACACATGAAGGTTTAGCGCCAGCGTTTCAATGTTTTGAAGGCTGCTCTAAAGGTTGGACATGTTTTTTGGAAGAAAGCTTACTGCCTTTTATCCGAACGGGCAAAGGACAGCCTGAACCGAAAGAAAACTAAAGTAAAGGTCTTGCTATAACAGTGAGACCTTTTTTGTACGCAATTACTTATTTAGAATTTCAAAATCCACATGAAAGTGATCGTCGTGTGCCTGGTTCAATAGAGGAGTGAGCGTATGTGCAAAACGCAATTTTCGTGACTTTAACTTTTGTCCGGAAGGCGTAGACAACAGGTGAGGAGTCAACGCTACTTTTAAAATGACAATGCGTATGCGTACACCATTTTTTTGACACGCATCGTCGAGTGCCAATAAAAAGCGGGCATTGGTTTCAAAATCCACTGTCGTATGTTCCGGATACCAATTGATTGGTTTGCTGGAGTTGATCAGGCCGTTGTCGTCGGTATCTAAACCATAACCGTACGCATTGAACAATCCCGCCGGATTATAGAACGCTTTCTCTTTTTTATACGTCAGCAGAAGGTCCAAACTCAACCCGTTTTGATGTGTACGGTGATTGAAAATGAAGGGTCCTCCCCTGCGCATAGAACCTTCACCGGTATAAAAGGTGACACCCGGACAAGTGTTTTCACACGTCTTGTAAGCATCGATTAAGGATTGTTTCACTTTTTCATGAACAAAACAATTTCCTTTTATATAGCTGAGGAAATTGAAGTATTGAAAATTAGGTCCTTCGAACAATAAACGTTTGCCGTGTTTTAATTGTCCATTGCCTGAAGTTCCTATACTTAAACTGCTGTCCTTGCTGTCTAATGCACACAACATGTTTGGGTACAAGCGGAGGGTCAAATAGGCGAGTACACTTGCAGCGAAAATCCAACGGTACAGTTTTTTCTTTGTCAAAAAAAGATGCAAGCGATGCAGTACCACCACGAGGAACAGGTAATACAAAAAGGCAAAGGGAATAAAATAGTAAGTATTGACTACAGCAATCGGCAAAAGGTCTGATAGAGGCCATGTAAGCGCCGCTGCCATTTTTCCGGCTTTGAGCCAAATGACTTCTGTGTCGTAGATGATGTGATAGCGGATCAGGAATAAGGCAATCACTTTAGTGAGCACGACAAAAATAAAAGTTAAAATACCCGCTATCACTACATGACGGGTTTTATAAAAACGAGCGGGGAATTTCATGTCCGGAGCTAGAAGAGTTGAGAGAAGAAAGGTAAGTTGTTTTTACAGCAGATCAAATGCAAGAGGTACAAAAAAATCTCTTTCTACCGAAGTTCCGATAGAAAGAGATGGGGGAGAAAAACGGCGTTTATTTTTTTATGACCTTCAGCGTTTGCGTAGTTTGTTCTGAGATAATCCTTACTACGTAAATTCCTGAAGCCATCGAAGACAAATCTATTTTTTCTACAGCAACATCCGATAAGCCATTTAGGTTTAACGTTTCTACGCATTGCCCCCGGCTATCGAATACCAGTAGGCTCAACGGGGCATCAATCGTTACACGCGCTTTAAGTTCTAAGATATTTTCCACCGGATTCGGATAGGCTTCGAAAAGCGTATAGGTGGTCGCAGGAGAATTAGTACCGGTCACTGTATTTAAAGCGAAGTGAATAAAGTTTAAGTTAAAAGCATCCGAATCTGGGGACAGTCGAAGGATTCGGGTTCCTGCCTCTAAAAAAATATTTGGAACTACTAAGTTTTGCCAGTTTTGATAGCCTCCGGTATTAGGGATGATGAGACTGCCTGTTACGGTTTCCTCATCTATAGACAAGTGCGCACTGCGGTTAGTATTAGGAGAGGATACTCTTAATGTAATGGTGTAAATTCCTGTTTGCAAAACATCCAGCGAATATTCCAGCCATTCACCATTGTTGATATAACCGATGTTATAGCCTCCTTCATTGCAATTTTCTACGTCCACACCTTCGGTGGTACGGTATTGATTTCCCTGATTGTTTACTGTGTTGTCGTGGTAAGCCACACCTTCTCCGCCTAAATCATAATCTTCGGCTTCCACTTGACCAGGTACAGGATGCAGTATTCCGCCGTAAGGTCTTTGTCCTATATAAGCGCTGCTGTAGATGGCTTTGTACGTTGTGTTCACGTCCGGTATACGAATGGTTTGTGTGGCTGCTCCTCCGATCACGTTCCAGGATACGAAAGTAAACAAGCTGTCACCGACTAGCTGTGGGGAAGTGGCAGATAAGGTGCGGGCCGAGTTGACGACATCTGTCTTCGTATAAGGCGCTACCGATGAGCCGCCCATAGCAATCTGTAGGCCTGTGCGATTGGTTTGCAAGGTAATTTGAACTTTGTTCGGGTGAAGATCCACCGAATCCTTTCCTGTTCTTCCCTGTGAATCGGTGACGGTAAGAATCAACCGTGCCCAGATGTTGGAAGATGTTTCTCCGCCGTTGTCGGCAGTAAACGAACCGGATGTTACTCCCGAAGATACAGCAGGACCGGGATGCCAGTGTCCGCAGGTCGGGCAATCCTGGTGATGCAATTGTACTTCCCAGCTATAGGCTGATGCAGGCAAGGTGCCGTCTTCCGCATCGGTGGCACTGCCTGAGAAATTGATCACATCCGCTACATCCCACGTTAAAGTAGAGGCAGGAGTGATGATCTGAGGAACAGGTCTTGCATTGAAAGGAAGCATGGTTAATACCGCATCATCAGAAGTGACGGAAGTGAAGTTGTTGCTCACTACACAATGGTAAGTGCCCGCGCTGTTAGCATCGGTAACGGGAATCGTATACGTGGATGAAGTGGCCAGGTCGATGACGACATCGTTTTTATACCATTGATACGTGAGCGGAGCAGCACCGGAAGCCGTAACAGAGAAGGTCACAGGATCGCTGATCACTACCGTTTGACTTTCCGGGTGATTGACAATGACTGGAACGGTAGGTAAGGTATACTCCAATCGATTCAAACTTCCGTTGGCTCCGTATTTGAAATAATAAATGTTGCCGTCTATACCTACACTGAGCGCGAGGATGTCGCCAAAACCGTTAGGCGTAAATTCCTGGTAAGCAGCAGCTGGATTGCTCATGTCAAAACTTCTGATCCAGCCGGAACACCAGTCGGTAAAATAAAACCTGTTCTGGTAAGCAGGAGGATAGGTGGTTGCACCCCCTACAGGATGAAAGGCCACACCGGAAGTGATGGCACATCCCCATCCCGGATGTCCGTAACTATACGTTGCATGTATCGTCGTATTGGGTTGTTGCGGTCCTGATCTGCCGTCGCTTGCCCAACCGTAGTTGTAGCCCTTCGTAGCGTCGGGAGCGGTGACGTCATCGATCTCCTCGTAATCTCCTCCGACGTTGACTACATATACTTTTTGAGTGATAGGATCCATGCTCATGTACCAGGGGTTTCTCATGCCGATGGCCCATAGACTTCTCTTTTGACGGTTTGCACCGACTTCATCGTAATAAGGGTTGCCGGGAGCAGGTTGGCCATCTTCTAGTAAGCGCAACACTTTGCCCCGGTATGTATTGAGCATGATAGACTGTGCGGGATCACTGCTTTCGCCGATGCAGATGTAAAGGTGAATGCCTTTAAAAACCATGGCGCCTCCATTATGAAAGCCATTGATGATGGGATCAAATTCCATGACGCGGTTAACTGTTGTGACGGTATTGGTGGCACTGATCACCAATACATCCAGGTAATGCAGAGTGGATGCGGTATTGGTATAATACAAATACAATTTACCGTTGTTGGCAAAATCACTGTGCAGGACAAGACCCAGTAGTCCTTGTTCTACCGCAGTCGTTGTTTGCACGGTATGAATAGTAGTGACGGTTCCGTTCTGGTAGACTTTCAGGTTCCCGCTGCGTTCGGCTATAAAAATTCTGCCGTCCGGAGCATGTCCCATGGATACGGCTTCATTGAGTGTATTGCCGGTTAATTTGTTGATGACAAATCCAGTCGGCAATTGACCATAAGATAAGGTTGTCAGACAGATAAACAGGACAACGAGCATGGCTTGGGAAACTAGGGTAGACTTTTTGTTTCGCATAGTGTTTGGTTAGGATGAATGAATAAAACCCTGGGAACAGGATTCTGTCTTATGCTATGATAGTATAAGCATTTAAACTGAAAATTGTAAATAATCTCCTCGATTTTTCAGAGAAGAAAGTACAGAGAAAAAGAAAAACGAGGTTGTTATTACACTTAAACAACAGAAATAATAGCAAAAAATGAGAACGCAGCAGATTAGTGTATTTTTGCTATTATTGTATGGAAGGCATCTGATTAAGCTAACATTAAACTTCCAGGAAAGATGTATCTTGAGAAATATTATTCTTTTCCTTTATAAAAAAAATGTACCATGAAACGATTATTTTTTGCACCCTTTCTGTTGTTGTTTCTACTCTCTTTTCATTCTTCTCCTGTCCAGAAAGAAGACAAACCTAAAATCTGTCTGACGTTTGACGATGGCAGTGTCGCAGACATGCCGGGTTACGATTCGCAGAAATGGAATTATTTATTACTGCAGCACTTGCGTGAAAATAAAGTGCAAGCCGTATTCTTCGCCATGGGCAAGGCGCTCAACAATGAAAAGGGCAGGCAAGTATTGGATCGCTGGGATGAAGACGGACACATGATTGCGAATCATACCTATTCGCACCAATCCTATCACAGCGCCGAAAGCACGTTTGAAAATTTTAGTGCCGATGTATTGAGAAATGATTCACTGATCAAAGACTACAAAGGCTATACTAAATTGTTTCGTTTCCCTTATTTGAAAGAAGGCAATACGGAAGAGAAGAGAGATTCATTCCGAGTCTTTTTGGAAAAGCAACAGTACCGCAACGGATACGTCACAGTGGATGCTTCCGATTGGTTCATCAACAGCAGATTGATTAAACATTTAAAAGAGAATCGTAATCCCAATACCGAAGCGTATAAAAAGTTTTATTTAGATCACATTTGGGAAAGGGCAAATTATTATAATGAATTATCGTTAAAACTCAATGGACGACAAATCAATCATTCGCTCTTGCTGCATCATAATTTAGCCGCGGCACTTTTTACAGATGATTTGATTAACATGTTTCGTTCCAAAGGCTGGGAAGTGATTGATGCCAGTGAGGCTTACAAGGATGAGATTTATAAAAAGAAACCCAATACCATACCCGCAGGGGAAAGCCTGATCTGGGCTTTGGCAAAAGAAAATGGTGCCTATGAAAGCATACTCCGTTATCCGGCTGAGGACAGTAAGTACGAAGAACCTAAGATGAATAAATTGGGATTGTAAGAAGATGCAGGAGTTTTATACTGCCGCCGCTTTTGGTGCCCTGTATTCTATTGGTTTTTATTCTACCACTCTCTGCGGAAGAGTATCTGATTAATGCCTGGTCAATCCTTTGTGAGCTTAATCCTTATAAAAAATAGTTTAGCATAGAGCCACAAAAAAAAGCAGCGGATGAGTTCCGCTGCTTTTTTTGTGTGAATGAAAGAATGCTTAATAGACCAATTCTTTAAAAGAACCTCTTGGCAATGCTTCGATGAATTCCTTCGTCAATTCTGTACCGATGATTTCTTTGTAAGTTTTCATGTCGTTTGCATTCAGGGCATAATTGAGTGCTCTTCCTTCAGCCAAAGAAACCAGGTAAAATTCTTTACCATGTGGTCTGTCTTCGTTTCTGATCCACTCCAGAGAATGGTAAGCTTCTTTTAATAGAAACTTGTGGTTATTATCCAATACGTCAAATGTTACTTGTTCTTTTTTGCTCATTTTGGTTTATTAAGTAATAGTTGTAAATAATTGATTTCAATAAATAGATATATAATTAGTAGGCTATTTCGATTAAGACAGTGCGTCGTTTAAGGTAGGGATGTTTCCAAACCTTCGCAGGGTGCGGATGTGAGAAATCACAGCTTCCGCAAATGTTTTCTTTTCAAGATAAGGAATGCCAAATTCTCCGGCTGTTGATTTGACGATACCTGCAATACGGGGGTAATGCACGTGACAGATGTTTGGAAACAAATGGTGTTCGATCTGAAAATTAAGACCACCCAAATACCAACACAGAAATTTATTGTGACGGGAGAAGTTCACTGTAGTGTGCATTTGATGCACAGCCCAGGCATTTTCTATGTTTCCATCGGCATTAGGGAGAGGATGCGAAGTGCCTTCCACAGAATGTGCCAATTGAAAGACTACCGTCAGCACTAAGCCGGCTATGAAATGCATCAACAAAAATCCGCTGAGAACTTGCAGAAATGGAATGTGGAAGAATACTACAGGCACCACAAGGATAATAAAAAAGTATACCAGCTTGCTCACAAGTATTTTGATAATACTGATCGTGTTTTCAGAAGATGAATTTTTATTGATACCGCTTTTGGTATACTTCGCAAATTGGATGAAATCTTTTAATAAGGTCCAATACAAAGTAAGGATACCATAAAAGAGGAAGGCGTATACAAATTGTAGTTTGTGGTACCACTTCACTGTAGTATGCGGAGAAAAGCGAAGCACCAATTTATCTGCAATGTCATCGTCGTGATCAACGATGTTGGTATAGGTATGATGCAATAAATTATGTTGGAGCTTCCAGTTGAATACCGAGCCGCCGATGAGGTTGAGCGTATGGCCAATCCAATAAGAAACATAACTGTTAGATGAGTAAGCACCGTGATTGGCATCGTGCATGACCGACATACCTATACCGGCTACACCAAGACCCATTATGATCCATAGGATAAGACTCAGGCCAAAGGCCGGCTGAAACAACAAGATCGCAATAAAGGGAAGAAGGTAAGCAGACAATAAGGTAATCGTTTTAATTACCATCGTAGAGTCATAATGTTTAGACAAATTATTTTCTTTGAAATAGCTGTCTACTCGTTGTCTTACTGTAGGAAAGAAAAGTTTAGCGCTGCCGTCTTTGTCAACAAAACGTAAAGGAGAGGATTTGACACGTTCGATTTTTTTCAACCAGGTTTTGTTTAAGTTTCAATGTTGTTTGAAATAACAAGCTACCAGGTCGTCAAATCAGTATATCTAGATACAATATAGTAAAAAACAATGAAGGAAGAAAGGGAAATCGCTTCTCTTTTACCATCAATGTGGTACATGTTATACGTTGTAGGAGAAGATATAGTATAAAAGTTGCGTCGTCTTTTAGCTTCAGTCTTATTTCGTATGTGGTATTTATGTTCTATTTCGTTGATAATAGGGTTTTGAAATCCGGATTTTGAAGCATTCTTAGCATAGATGAACTTCTTTTGTACTGCCTTTATTGAGGTATTCGTATGTCTTATTATTCTATATAACGAACTTAAAAGTAATTATATCCAGCCTGTTAAGTAATATAGTTTGCAAGCAGGATGAATGATCAACGCATACATGTATGTTCAATGCGTTTGTTTTACTGTCAGGTAAAAAAAATGCAGTGAGATTTTCTCACTGCATTTTTTTTTGTTCTATGAAACTAGGCAGTTTGTATGGTTGACATTATTGTTCGAAACGCTTCACCTCGTTTTTAATAGGCTTCACCGTTTTTAAATACGCAAAGATCGCGGCAAGATCTGACTCTTTCATTTTACCATACATCATCCAAGGCATGACGGTATTAAAGTTGCCTTTGTTTACAGCCGCAGGATGATAATTGCTGTCAGCATACGTCCTGAATTTGTTAACAAATCCTTTTTCTGACCAGGAGCCAATGCCTGTTTCTTCATCCGGAGTGATATTGGAAGAACGCACCAAGCCACCGGAAGGCATTTTGAATTCAAATCCTCCGGCGAGTTCCATTCCTTCGATCGGTTGTCCTTTGTCTTGTTTGGTATGGCACTCTTTACAAGCGGCAGCCGTGAACAGGTATTCACCGTATTTTACACGATCGGCGGTATCCGGTCTTTCGGTAAATGCTGCTGGCTTAGGAATGGTATTTAAAATGAAATTCATCGGAAAATCAGGCTTAGATGCAGAGATGTCTTTTTTGATCGGTTGTAAAGTTCTGATGTAAGCGATGATGGAGTAAATATCTTCTTTGTCTAGTTTTCCATATGCAGGATGTGGCATGACAGGAAACAATGCACTTCCATTTTTGCTCACACCGGAAGTGATGGCTCTAAGGATTTCTCCATCGCTCCAACTGCTCAGACCATACGGGGTAATATTTTTAGAATAGAAAGCACCCGGAAAACCAAAGGTTTGATCAAAGGTTTCTCCACCCGAACCCATTGTGCCGGGAATTAAAGGGCCAGCGAATTTAGACCAGTCACGGGTGGAATGACAATCCATGCAAGCGGCTACAGAGTTGGCAAGGTATTCACCTCGTTTTATTCTTTCCGGTGTACGCTCGATGGTAATGTTTGGCGCATTGCCCACATCAGGTAATGCCGTTTTTACATAAGTCAGTAAACTTGCTATCGCTAAAAGTAAGACAGCAAAAACAATCAATGTGATCTTAATAATTTTCATAAATAGAGTTTTAAAAATGAAAATTATTAAGTTTTTAGTTTAGAAGGAAAATAAATAAGCGTGCTATTTCCCTGTTGCGTAACGTTCAAGGTTGAGTTTATTGATCGTCGGATAATAAATCATGATGGTATATTTTGTTTCATCTATGTCATCTCCATAATCAAATGTCGGTCCTATGAAATAATTATAAAGAGTGCCATCGCCTGCATTACAGATGCAGAATGTGCTGTTGTGAAAATCGTACCGCGCATGAACAACCGTTGCATAGCGAGTATCCCCTGATTTTAAAATATTTTCCAATTCGTTGTAATTCACTAGCTGAACGGGATAAGGATAATACTTTTTAACCAATTCTAGATTTCTTAATCCGTCTTTGGTATTCATTTCATTGATGTCGAGCAGTAAAGTTTTAGTTTTTAGTTCTTGTATAAGCTGAGGCATTTCTTTGTATACGGTTTTTAATGTACGGCCTTCGGTTTTCGAAACATTATTCAATACATAATTCATTTGACGGATCGCGTAAATGAAATCACCGGTGGACGGAGAGAGTTTGGGTAGAAAAACCTGTAAAACTCTTTTGGGTAATTCAATGACCAGAGAAGTCACCGTGAGCATCCTGAAATCGTACCTTGCAGCATTGTAGTAATGATAGTTTCCAGCCGTTTGTGACCAGGAAACAACAGGAATAGAATCACTGGTCTTTATATAAATCTGATCTTGTGTCTTATCATCGTAACGAAGCATGGCATACTTTCCTGGATTTTTCTTCATTAAATTTTTGGCTTCCTTAAAGGATAAGACGACAATGCTGTCATTGAATTGCCAGTATTTCAATACTGAAGCTTGAAAAGCTTTTCTTTGTCCTTCCAGATCATTGCGGTAGAGTCTGAGGTATTCTGTTTGATCTTGTTTTTCACTCATCATGTATTTGTCCTCTTCAGGAAGCGCTAACAATAGGATCCTGTTTTTAACAGCGATAGCATCTTCTTGACTAGTTGTAATCAATTGTGCCTGTGCATAAAATGCGAGAAAGGAAAAAAATAGAATCTGAATGATAAAGCACATAAAAGATGAATGAAAGAATGTCAAATGTAATTATTCCGGCTACTTCCTTTCAACAATTCCTTTCATACAAGGAATGATCGTTGATTGGGAAGGCTCTTGTTCAAAAAAACTAAAACCGGCATCCCATTCCCACATGGCGTTTGGTATTTTTAATGTTTGAAGAATCGTGTAGACATCCTTTAAATAGTTGCAGCGGTCAGGCACTGCCGCGTAATTTTTATAGGCTCCCCATTCTCCGCAAAAGATAGGAACCTTGTTATCTTGCGACCATTTTTTGATGCTGTTGAGTTTATTGTCCAGCGATTCATAGGTAGCATCTTCTGGATATTGTTGAAAAGGTCCTTTGGCCCATGTAGCTGCAGCTTTGGGATGAATGGCAGGCATGTTTTTACTTCTGTAAGGATAAGGCAAGCCTGTTGTCAAAGCGGCATCACCAGCCCAATCGGCGCCTTGGTGAGTGTAGAGGAATGGATCATAAAAATGAAAGGTATAGATGATATTGGTATCCGCAAAGGGAACTGAATTTTGCAAAGCCTTCCACCCATTCCATTCCGAAGCTCCTATAATCAGTGTATGAGCAGGAGCTTGTTTCCTGATGGCAGAGAGGAGCTCCTGTGCGGTATGTTCCCAATCCGCTTGCGCAATTTGATTCGGTTCATTGAAGATCTCAAAGAAGATGCGGTTGGCATCCGTGTTTTTATAGCGTCTGGCTACGTCACTCCATACCGCACAAATCCGTTTGGTATCCTCTGACAAGTGATCAGGTCTTAAGGTGCCGTGGTGGTTATCGATGATCAGCAGCATTTTTTTTTCAGCGGTCCACCGGATTATAGAGTCAAGTGCCGGATAGTATTCTGGTTTTAACAATTTATAAGGAACCTCTTCATCATACCACAACTCGAAACAAACCGGGAAGCGCAGCAATTGAAAGCCCAAGTCATGCATCAAGTTAATTTGTTCTTTGATATAAGGAAGCTTATCCAGATCGAGGTAATCCCGCTGTTCTTCCGCTTCCGTGCCGTTCCAGCGCTGATCCATCCAGGAAAGGTTGATGCCTTTACCCATTTTGTTGGCTCTTTCCCAGGCGGTAGTTTGTGCCTCTAAAGAAATGGAAAATAGGAGAGCAAGGAGGATAAAAAAGAATCGTAAGTTCATGTAGTGAGATTATAGACTAAACTACTGTTTTTTAAAATGCTTAGGAAGAATGTTTGTAAAAAACTGGCATTGATTTTTCAATTTTATCTAGCAAGAAATACCTTTTATGAGACAAACAAAACTCTTTATAGCAGCCGTCTGGATTCCTGCGCTCCTTATCATCCTGACTTCCTGGCAGAAAAACATTAAAGTGCCTTACGGAATCGATGCGGTGAAGCCTTTTGATGTAGATAAATATGCAGGTACCTGGTATGAAATTGCTCGTTTGGATTATAAATGGGAGCGCAATTTGGACAATGTTACCGCTACTTATTCGCTCAATGACGATGGTACCGTAAAAGTGGATAACCAGGGCTACGACAGAAAGAAGGACAAATGGAAACAAAGCGTAGGCAAGGCCAAATTTGTGGACGATAAAAACGAAGGTTTATTAAAGGTGTCTTTCTTCGGTCCTTTTTATTCCGGCTACTCGGTGATCGCTTTGGATGAAAATTATCGCTATGCATTGGTGGCGGGTGAGAGTACCAAATACCTATGGATCTTGTCGCGCGAAAAAACGATACCCGAAACGGTGAAAATAGAATACCTGAAAAAGGCCAGAGAAATCGGCTATCAAACCCAAGATCTCATTTGGGTGAAGCATGATAAAGACTAATAGGAAGACTCATTTTTTTAATGAGTGTTCTCATATACTAACTGCTATCATCTTCGCCCCATCCTCTTTCTTTTCTTTTGCTCGCCCAAAAGAAAAGAAACAAAAGAAAAAGGCGCCACGAAAACCAATTAAAGAAGATATTCTGGTTCTGGTAATTTGTACGAAGTTAATCCCTAGCAATATCTTCTTTAATTCGCTCTTTTCGTGGACGCCCTCCGCACCAGGCTTTAAGATTTCAATAACTATATTAGATAGTTGGATGTTGTTTATTTCATCCAGTCCAGACTATTAAAATCTAAGGTGATAAATAAGATTTCTCCGTAAAATACATTCACGATAAATTCCCTTTTCTTCTCTTCCTTTGTGGCTTTGTGATAAGCCGGCAGATCTTGTGTCGGTACAAGTGCGATGGCGTCTTTCACCGGATAACTGTAATAGTTCATGCGCGCAAATTTAAACCGAACCAATTTGCCTGTGATGTAATAGCGATCCTTGCTTTTATCGTGCTTCACATACTCTTTATGTGTTTCTCTAAGCGGCGAACCGGGTTTAATGATGACGATCACCTGATCGTATTGCGTGACATCATAGGCCAATGATACTTTATCTTCTTCTTGCGCTTCCATGATTTAAAATAATCAAAATAATGCAGGTTGTTAGTGGTTAAGAATTATTTTGTTTTACTTTTTACTTTATCTAACTTGATGAAATGTGTTTTGGTTTGAGTCTAAATAGAATGATATGAGCAGCTTGGGTTTTTTTAATGCATTGAAAATGGTATTCGTTTTCATTAGTGTTGCTCTCATTATGAGTTGCGAATCACCCCAAAAAGAACATACAACAGTTTTAGATTCGGTTACTACACTTGTTAGTGATTCTTCTTCTATGATTGATGCAAAAAATATTACTGAACAATTAAACTCCGAGAATGAATCAATAGTATTGGATGAATCAGAAATGGCTTTGAGATTCATTGTTTCCATTGCAGAGGGATATGACTATGATAGCATTCATCATGTGGCTGTGAAAGCTGCACAATTCTTGAATTATTCATTGGATACTGCGGGTTCTTATTATAATAAGCAACAAAAAAGCATTGTCCTTTCTGAAGATAATGAAGATGATATATGGGCAGGAGAATATATGTTCAGAAGATATGGCGAACAAAAGGTAAGCATAGAAATGCGCTATGCTTATACTGATACGATAATTAAACATAATGAAGTGCTGAAAGCTCAACTGAGGAGAGATACTACACGGCTTTTTGTATGTGCAGACGTAACTAATGAAGCAGAAGCGACGAGACTGCAGAAAAAGTTGCTTTCTGAATTTCCACATACCAAAATCATTGCAGCAGAAATTTATATGGGCTGTATGCATTGATAGATTTTTACCTCGTTTCGGGTATTGTCGTATGTTTTTTTGTTTTTTATCCTGTTAATCTTGTGTTAATATTGAAAAAGCAAGTCTTTACATAGGTTACCTATTCCATTCGTTTTGAATACATCAAAACGAGAAGCATCATGCGGGAATATGGTCACAGCTTTACAGTATAAAATTGTTCTAATTAGCAGCATTTTCTTCATGACTGCAATACCTTTAAGTGCGCAGCACTTGAATCATGGTACATGCGGTGCAGAGGAAATGAATAAAATATCGTGGAAAAAATCATCAAACAAACTTCGCCACGAACGTTCAGAAGAAATTATTTTTAATCGTACAATCGAAACAAATAATAAAAGAACATCAGCCGGTGATTATGTGATTCCTGTGGTCGTGCATGTCATTCATGAGAATGGAACGGAGAACATTTCTGATGCGCAAATCATTACGGCAATCCAGTACATGAACGATGCGTTCAATAATACAGGTGGTTTTGCAGATCCGAATGGCACGGCCACCGGCATTCAATTTTGTTTGGCTAAACAAGATGCCTTGGGAAATGCGACCTCCGGTATCACCAGACATCAATCGGCACTGACAGATTTATCGACACCTTCCCAAGACATGGCGCTCAAGAATATTGTGCGTTGGGATCCTTCTCTTTACCTGAATGTATGGATCGTAAAAGAAATTACCTCTGAATCAGCCGGTGCGGGTGTGGCAGGCTATGCTTATTTCCCCTCGACTCACGGTTCCTTGGAAGACGGTGTCGTGTGCGAAGCACGTTACTTCGCCGGCTCACCGGATGACTCTAAAATTGCCGTACACGAATTGGGACATTATTTAGGATTGTATCATACGTTTGAAGGGGGCTGTGTGAATAACAATTGTTTACTCGATGGCGACAGAGTTTGCGACACACCGCCGGATGCTTCCTCTGCACCGGCCTTGTGTGCCGCATTGGTCAATACCTGTAACAGTGATTCAGATGATCCCAGTACGAATAATCCTTTCCGTACGGTAGCCCTAGGAGGCTTAGGCGATCAGCGGGACATGATTTCCAATTACATGGATTATGGAGCGCAGATTTGTCAGATCTTATTCACTGTAGGACAAAAAGATAGAATGGTGGCTGCATTGACTGGATTACGGGCTAGTCTTTTAGAATCACACGGTTGCACCGATCCTTGTCCTAGTCCTATACAGATTGCTTTTACTCCTGCTGATACCAGCGTAGCTATTGGCGCTGTAGTCCAGTTTGACAATCAAAGCACTGGTGCATCGGCTTATGAATGGCGCATCAACGGCACTGTTTTTTCTACCGCTCCAACTCCTACGTATACATTTCCACAGCAAGGCATTTATACGATTACCTTATCCGCTTCAAATGGTATAGCTTCTTGTCGTAAGGATTTATCCATTAAGGTTCAGGTGTTATGCAATACTTTAGCCAGCTTCACAGGACCTCGATCGGTAAGACCGGGAGAAGCTTTTACATTTACGAATACTACTGCAGAAACAAATTCGTACGAATGGTTTGTCAATGGAACTTCTGTAGCAACGACTGAAGACCTGACGCATACTTTTGGTCTAGGAGCCTCTTCCGTACAATTAGTAACCTATAACGGACAATGTTACGATACTTCCAGCACACTGTTAGTTGAATCCGCCAATTGTAATTTGAGCAATGAAAGTAAAATCTGGCGCTTTGGAAATTTAGCGGGCCTCGATTTTTCCGGAGATACTGCGGTATACATTTTGCAACCTTTCTCCATTCCGTTGATTGAATACTTCGCGGATGAAGCTTGTGTGAGCGTGAACGACGCCAATGGTAATTTTTTATTCTATGCCAATCCTCAGGTGGTGTTCAATAAGAATTATGTCAAGATGCCCAATGGTTCAGGATTGAAAGGGAGCACCAATGCTACGCAGATGGCTTCCGTGAATCATCCTTCCAATCCCAATCTTCATTACCTCTTTACAGTGGGTGCTTTAGATGTTAATGGCGATACAGATGGATTGAATTATTCTATCGTTGACATGACGTTGGAAAATGGGCTAGGAGATGTGGTGGCGTCTTCGAAGAACACCTTACTATTGGCAGAGGTCACTGAAAAAATTACAACGGTTAAGCATGCGAATGGAATAGACACCTGGATAGTGGTACATGAACGCGATACCGACGCATTTTTATCCTACCTGCTGACGGCAACTGGCATCAACGCGCCTGTCGTTTCGCATACAGGTATCGTACACGTAGGGCAGGGAGTAGGACAAATGAAGTTTTCTCCGGATGGTTGTAAAGTCGCGTTGGCCAAATACGATGAGAAATCTTTTGAGATCTGTAACTTCGATAACCAGTCAGGAATCTTGTCTGCTCCCCTTAATTTTGTAAGCGACGACTATCATTATGCTTACGGACTAGAGTTTTCTCCAGACGGTTCAAAACTTTACCTTGGCATTGAAAATGTAAAAATAATTTACCAGTTTGATATGACTCAAACAACAGCTGCTTCGATCGCAGCTTCCAGAGTATATGTCGGTAATATTCCAGGAACAGCGGGGATAGGCGCGTTTCAATTGGGGCCTTATGGGAAAATTTATATTGCCAGAACAGGCCAGCGCTGGTTAGGAGTAATTGGTAATCCCAATGCTCCGGGACTTATGTGTGAATTGAAGATCAATGGGGTGTATTTAGGTTATAATGAGAGTGATCCTTATCGCAACCTGACAAATATGAGTAGGAATGGCTTACCTTGTTTTTCACAACAGTATTTTTACGATCCCACACCGGTGATTACCGGTTTTGATACGGTCAGTGTGAATAGCACTGCTATACCGTATACTATATCTCGTTCTTCTTGTTCTACGATGAGCAGCAGTTGGACATTTATAGGAAGAGGGACTATTATTTCATCCAACGATACCTTGGCTCTTGTTAACTTTTCAGAAGAAGAAGGAATCGATACATTGATTGCACAGAGAAATTCGATTTGTGGAATTACCATTGATACCTTCTTTATTCAGGTCAAGAAATTTGTACTCGATATACACGATACGATTCAATGCACCGCTACGCCGGTATTGCTGGATGCCGGTTCCGGCTATGTTTCTTACCTTTGGCAGGACAATTCCACTCTGCAAACCTTCTTAGCTCCTGGCATTGGAAAATATTGGGTCACCGCGACAACTGAAGACGGCTATTCCATTACCGATACCGTTCGTGTTAAAAGCCCGGTAGCGCCTGTCGTTTCTATCGGTCCGGATATTGAAAAATGTCCAGGAGCCATTACGCTGTTGGATGCCGGAAGTGGTTACGGCAGTTACGAATGGCAGGATCATTCGATCGAACAAACGTATTCTGCTTATCTTCCCGGTAAGTATTGGGTGACCGTAACAGATGTGTGTGGCAGTAAGGCTTCAGACACAATGATCATTGCTGCGGATGTGGATTTTAGTTTGGGTGCGAATGGCACTTTATGTCCCGGTGAAACATTGGTATTGAATGCCGGAAACAATTATACGTATTACCACTGGCAGGATCATTCTTCTTCGGCTACGCATACGGTAACTCAACAAGGTACTTATTGGGTGGTGGTATCAGACGGATCCGGTTGTTACGGTTACGATACGGTGAAGGTATATACCGGAAACGATTGTTGCATCGATATCAACATCCCTTCTTTGATTACACCGAATAAAGATGGGAAGAACGAATCGTTTGAAGTATCCTGTATTGCCAATCAAGGCTGGTTGTTGGAGATTTATAACCGTTGGGGGAGTGTGGTGTATCACAACGATAATTACTCAAACAGTTGGAATGCGGAGAATGCTTCTGATGGAGTATATTTTTATTTGTTAAAGAAAAAAGATCGGGAGTACCGCGGCTGGGTTCAGGTGACGAGGTAGGAGAGAACTGAAAACTGAGAACTGAGAACTGAAAACTGAGAACTGAGAACTGAGAACGGAAAACGGAAAACATAATACAGAAAACATAATACAGAAAATCTACATCTCTTTTAAATTAGAATAACTAGGCAAGCCAAACTTCTTTAAGTAGGATTGATGTGCCATTTTTTGAATGGATTAAATTCTATTGTTTATGGTAAAGTATACCTTAGCCCCAGGAATAGGCGGATACCTTGATTGGAAGTGTATACATAAGTCGGATCGAAGGTTAAGGCATAGGGGTTTTCTGGTGTAGCGGTTGCATTGCCGTTGCTGTCGAAGATTACTTTTTTATCGAATGGATCGTGAGCTCTGGCGATGCTATTTTTAGGCGGCGTATAATTCAATAGGTTTTTAACTCCACCATACACTTCGAATTGTTTTTTTATTTTATAGGTAACTTGGATGTTTTGAATACTGAACCAGGGTGAATATTCTGCTCTGGGATCGGAAGCACTCAGCAAGGGTAGTTTCATGGGCCCGTACAAATTGCCGGTGTAGTCCAGTGTCAATTTGTCTTTGATTACCGCGTAACTAACTACCCAGGTGCCTGTATACTTTTCTGTCAGCAATTGCTCCTTGCGTGTAAGAGCGCCTTCTGCATCTTCTTCCATCCGGTATACATCCATGATGGTAGCCCCGGCTCTGAGCTTAAAACGGCTGGCCGGCATGATGTCCAGGTTAAAGGTAAAGCCACGTGAAACGGAATATCCTTTCAGGTTTTGATAAATGATCTTATTAGGATCTGAATAATCCGGAATGATTTTATTGGAAAAATGAGTATAGAACAAAGAAGCATCGATTCCGATCAAAGTAGATTTTATGGGAATAAAGGTTTGATAATTCAGGTTGGCATTCACGCTTTTTTCCGGTTTTAATTCTTCCGTGAAAACCACATCACGTGCGCCTGTTAATGCGGCATGATCTTCTGTAAAAACATTCGCCACACGATAGCCTGTGCCCATGCTCAGTCTGAATGTATTTGTGGCGTTGGGTTTATACATGTAATTGAGTCTAGGCGTGAGAATACTCCCATGAATGGAATTATAGTCGTAGCGTAAACCGCCTAAGAGTGTGCTCTTTTCATTCCATCGAAATTCATCCTGAATAAAGAATCCCGGCAATACTATTTTAGAAGGTTTGTTTTCTGGTAAAAGACTGTTTGCAGATTGTGTAGCAGGTGTATTGTCATCGTACCAGGTGTAGCGCAGTGCGGCGCCTGTCAATAGTTTATGACGCAAACCCAGATCTTTGTACCAAACGAGTTGACCGAATCCTATTTTTTGATTGGCAAGGTAAGGCGTGGTACCATAATAGGAATCCTGATCGTGTATGCTTCCGGAAAAACTAAAGATTATTTTTTCTGATACAGGAAGCTGGTAGTTTCCCATGAGTTCTATGCGGTTGGTATAAATACTCTCCCCATAAACACTGTCAGTGCCCCGGAACTGCTTATCCCAATTGGTTTGTCCTCCCCATCGGTCTTCGTATACATAACGCGCCGCTATGGAAGCGCTTCGATTGTATGGACGTTTGAGTTGCCATTTGTTGAAAACGGAGGTGCGTTTCGATAACGTGAGATCGGTAAAGCCGTCACCGTTTTTATCCATCGGAAAAGAATAATTGAAATGATTGATCCCGATAAGAGCAGCTGTTTTTTTTCCTTTCCAGGTTGCTCCCACATCGCTGTTTACTTCGCCCCAACTGGTGGAAAATAAATCAAGACTCAGCTTTGGCGCATTGTCGGCATTCTTTGTAATCACATTGATGAGTCCGCCTACCGCTTCTGATCCATACAAAGTAGAGGCAGGGCCTTTTACTACTTCCATGCGTTCGATCAAACTGTTGGGGATGCCATTAAGTCCATACACCGTAGATAAGCCGCTCACAATAGGCATTCCATCTATGGTGATCATCGTATAAGGCCCTTCAAGCCCGTTGATGTGGATGTCTCCCGTATTACAAATGTTGCAATTCGATTGAGGCCTCACTCCATTAACAAGCTGCAACGATTCGAACACAGAAGGGGTCGGGTTTTTCTTGAAATATGCAGGTGTATAAATTTCTACCGGTACAGGGCTTTTCAAGCGGCTGACTTCTTCCAGCGAGCCTGTCACGACCACTTCGTTGTGAAATGATTCTTCCGCCAGCACAAAATCAAACGTATGCACGGTGTTTGGTTCTAATACAACAGTTTTATGTAGGGTTACATAACCGATAGACGCAATCGTCAATTTATACTTTCCTTCCTGGATGTTGCTCAAGGAATATCTCCCTTCTTCATCCGTTGCTGTGCCGAATGAGGTTCCTTCCAAAACAATCGTAGCCTGTATGATCGGCTGGTTATTGGATGAAATGTATCCCTTCAATGCGGATTGTGCCGGGGCCAAACTAACAGACCACAGTAAAAGGAAGGCAGATAGAACCGTTAATAAGACTGGATTTTTTTCGGTCATCCTTAAATTATTGTTTTTATATTGGCGAATATAGTGTGATTTTTTTTGGTACTACAAATATAATATTTAGGTTTGCCTAAATGTATTTAGGCGATTATGAGCTCCTACGTAGAAGAAAATTACTTAAAAGCGATCTATAAACTCACAGAGCGCAATAAAGACGGTGCATATACCAACGATATCGCCTATGAGTTGAATGTAAAACCGGCCACGGTGACTGAATCCATCAAGAAATTAGGCGAGAAAGGGGTGATTCATTACGAAAAGTACAAAGCCGTCACTTTAACGGAAGCGGGCAAACTGATCGCCATTAAAACCATTCGCAAGCATCGCTTGTGGGAAGTTTTTCTGGTAGAAAAACTGGGCTTCAAATGGGATGAGATTCACCCGATGGCGGAAGAACTGGAGCATATTAATTTTGAAGAGCTCACAGAAAGACTGGCCAATTTTTTAGGCAATCCGGAATTTGATCCGCACGGAGATCCTATACCGGATAAAGACGGTGTGTTTTCTAATAACAAATCGGTGAAGCTAACGAGTCTTGCCCTCAACACCACCGTAGTGATGACAGGGATAGAAAATCATACGCCTTCTTTTTTGCAACACTTAGATAAACTGGGATTGAAACTTGGTGTACAGGTGACGCTGAAAGAAATTGTGGACTTCGACAAATCAGTATTGGTTTCCGTCAATGGGAAGAAGGGCTTTTATTTAAGTCATGACATTGCCAATAATATTTTGTGCAAGTAGAGTTTTGGGTTTTTCAGGAAAGTAATTTTGATATTAATTATAATGGGTATTTCTAAGGGATGAGTAGAAGTAGAGTATGGGCGTTTCCCTTCGGGCCGGGCTTTCGCCACTCGCTTTCCCGCTGAAAAAGCGGGAAGAGCTCAGACAATGGCTCAATCCCTAACGCAAAACTAAAACTCCATATTATCATTTATTGATATTAAGAGACACATGAGAAAATCACAACTGTTTTTTTTATTTCACACTTTAATAGTTGTATCTGCCAGCGCGCAGAACATCATCAGCAATCCGGGCTTTGAAGAGTACACGAAGCGACCTGGTAAAACAAGTCAGTGGCATTTGATAAAAGGATGGGGAGCCATTGATGTCGGTACGGTATCTCCCAATTCACCCGATTGGTATTCTTTAAAAGCGGGCGGTGCGGATGTCCGTTTGCCTCATGTCAGCTGGGCAAAGGAGATGACGCTGTATCCCAAAGAAGGAAATGCGGTAGCCGGTTTGATCGCGCTTTCTAATAATGGTCTTCACGAATACATTACCAACACACTCACGCGTAAAATTCTAAAAGGAGAGCGTGTGCAATGTTCCTTCTATTATACCAACGGCGCAGATGCGCCCATTGGTAAGAATAAAGCGAGATTAGGCGTTTATTTTTCTACTGCTTTTCCTGTATCCTCTACACAATTGCTCCAAGTTAAACCTCAGTCGCAAATGAGCAAACCCTTATTCTCCAACGAATGGAAATTGTATGAAGTAGATTTCATTGCCGAAGAAGATTATTCGTTCATGACGATCGGTTGTTTTGATGAACCTTATGATCGAAACTTATATGGACCGGCTTCAGATAAAGGCTCTTTTGGTGACTGGGCTTATTATTTTATTGATGGTGTTTCAGTCCGCACAGAGGCAGATTCTGTTGCGGTAGCGGAAGTAAATGTTCCCGTGAAAGAAAAGGTAGACTTAAGGGCCATTCGATTCGTATTTAAAACTGAGGACACGAAAGAAAAAATAAAAGTAACGGGCCAGATTTTTAATCATACCTCAGTATACCCTACTGAATTTATGGATGCGGAAGTGATCGTGACTGCCGGTCAAGCAGAGAACATAAGAGTAGCAGCACGCGCAGAAGGTTATTTCCCATTAAGTGAAATCATCAACCGGGACAGTGTCGCTCTTTCGGAAACCAAAACGCATACTTTTTATTTGTCTCCAGCCAGAAAAGGCTCAACCATCGTATTGAATCATATTTATTTCAATACCGGTTCTCCCGTGTTATTACCTTCCTCTTTTGCCGAGTTGGATCGCTTGATCGAATTACTGCAAGCCAATCCTGAGATGGAAATTTTAATCAGCGGTCATACCGATAACTTAGGCGATCCGGAAAAAGATTTGATTTTATCGGAAGAGCGTGCTCAAAATGTAAAACAATACCTGATCGAGAAAGGCATACGGGCCGCACGCTTATCTGCCAAAGGCTATGGCGTTACCAAACCCATTGCCGACAACAGAAGCCCATTGGGACGAGCGAAAAATAGACGGGTGGAATTTAGTATTATAAAATAAGCGTGTAGAAATATATTGCTTAACTAACAACTAACAACTAACAACTAACAACTAACAACTAACAACTAATTCCTCTTCTTCGGAAAAAAATGATTCAAGTAGGCGACCAGATGTTCTACAGACTCTATTTTATAAAATCCGTCTTTGTCTTTGGCTAAGTCCAGATTACCTTCCATGAAATGAAAGGTTTTAAAAGTTTCCCCCTTTGTAAGGCGATCTTTTAACTCTTCGATGTAGCTTTTAAATTGTTCCTGAGGTAGACTTCTGTATTTTCTGAACGTATCGTCGCTCTCTAGTATCGTTGCTTTAGGAAGGGTAGACATAGGATGAGTAATCATAAACAGCCGTGAATGCTGTATCTTTCAAGTTAGCTATTTTGACTGTGTATCCGATAACCTTTTGATATTCTTTTCGAAAGGAGAAAAGAAAGCTTGTCGTAATTACCCCTTCGTAATGTCAATTTTCCCCACCTTGTGTTTGGAATAAGCCTTCTATATTTGTATCATCAAGTACACAAACAACTGAAATATGGCAACAACGAACAGCACAGCAATTACAATAGAAACGATCGTGAATGTACCATTGGAGAAGGCTTGGGCCATATGGAACGAACCGGAGCACATCAAGCAATGGGCTTTTGCATCCCCTGAATGGCATGCCCCATATGCTGATAATGACATAAGAACCGGAGGAACATTTAAAACGACAATGGCTGCAAAAGATGGCAGCATGAGTTTTGATTTCGAGGGCGTTTACTCTACAGTGAAGCAGGAGGAATTGATTGAATACGGTTTAGCAGACGGCAGACAAGTGAAAATCACGTTTGCGGCACAGGGAAACCAAACCAAGGTCGTTGAAACTTTTGATCCTGAAACAGAAAATCCGATTGAAATGCAAAGAGGCGGGTGGCAGGCTATTCTTGACAATTATAAGAAGCACGCGGAAAGTACAAAATAGATCATACAATTTTGAGTCAGTTCATAAAAGAGAGGTGAAGGGCGGAGAGCTCTTACCTCTCTTTTTAATTTCGAGGATTTCTGTAAGATTAAATGGTTGATGTTGTAGCTCTTGTAATCAGCTATAATTATCCTGTCATGAAAAAAACACTCTTTTTAGGGCTTTTACTGTTTGCCTGTTTAACCGCGCGAGCTCAAGATCAAAGTTCCGACGACAAAACAAAGAAGTATTACACCAACAATCCGGTCTGGACTCAGATGATGAAAGATCCGAATGTTAATTTTTTTGAAGTCAATAAAGCCTTCGAGATTTATTGGGAAGACAGAGAAAAACCAGAATTAGAAAGAGAGGGTGGTGAGGAGAAAGAGGAAGAAAAGGAGCGCTCCCTTTTTTCCAGATTGATCAAATCGGATAAGAAGGAAGAAGCAGAGCGGAATGAATATGCTTTTGCTTATAAGCAATACATCAAATGGAGAATTGAAGTGGAGCCTTTTGTTCAGCCGGATGGAAGAATTCTTTCCGCCGAAGAACAACATGAGGTTTGGGAAAAATCGAGGTAATCGTCAGTCCCCATTCAAATCTATTCATTCAATTTTATTCAATCAGCTACCTTCATGAAAAAATATCTTATTGCGCTCATACTTTTGTTATTGACGATTACTCAAGTCGTCTTTGGGCAAAATGCAGGAACCTGGAAAATTGTAGGTCCTACTTTATTTCCTGTCAACTCATCCGGTCAGATCAATGGCATTGGCCGTATCACACAACTTAAATTTCATCCATCTAATGCCTTGAAGATGTATGCCACCTCCGCAACAGGTGGTTTATATATTTCTATCGATGGCGGTAACAATTGGAACGTAACAGCGGGTACGGATAAATTGGACAGAACAGGCAGCGCTGCTGTCTGCATCGATCATACCAATGATCAGGTACTTTACCTGGCAACAGGTGATCCCAATTATTATTCCAATAATTACGGCGTACTGAAAAGTACAGACGGCGGTCTAAACTGGTTCGGGGCAACCAATGGCATCGGTAATCGAATGGCTGTAGAGCTGTTGATGTCTCCTTCTAATAACAACGTATTAATTGCAGCTACGACAGATGGTATTTTTAAAACAACAGACGGCGGTGCCAATTGGACATTGAAAAAAAGTGGCGGAGATTTCACCAAAATGCTTTTCAAACCCAATGATCCGAATACGATCTATGCGGTAACCAGAAGTCAGTTTTTTGTTTCTACGAACCAAGGTGAGTCCTGGTCCTTGATTTCTTTGCCGGGAACCGGTTTTCAAAACGGAGGCCGGATGGCGGTATCGAAAGCAGATCCGAATATAGTATACCTGACATTTGTAGGTAATTATGGCGGGGGTACAACTACACCTGTATTGAAATCAACCAATAGCGGGCAGTCTTTTTCTATCGTAAAAGCAGCCGGTGGTTCTAACCTGAATGGTTACGATGCGGGTTCAGACGGCCAGGGCAATTACAACTATGACATCACAGCAGATCCCAACAATGCCAATACCGTCTACATTGTGGGCCATGTAGTATGGAAATCTACGAATGGTGGTGTGAACTGGTCGCAATTGACAAACTGGTACGCGAAAGTGCATACGGATATGCATCAGATTTCAATTTCTCCTTACGACAACAATAAAATATACAATGTTAATGACGGTGGGATATGGGTCAGCACAGATGGAGGGAACAATTGGACGGTTAAAAGCGATGGACTTGCTTGTACAGAATGTTACCATGCCGCACAGAGTCCTATTCGTAAAGACATGATCAACATTGGTACACAAGATAATGGTGAGTTACATTTTATCAACAATGGATGGTATACCAATGGTGGCGGTGACTTTGCCGGTAACATGGCTTTCGATTACCAAAGCAATACCGATGTTTATCATTTAGGAAACGACAGAACAAGAAAACGATTGTCAGGCGGTGGCGGAGCTCCCGGATTAAATTTCCCTTTCACTGCCGGTGATGGCAATGGTAACGATGTGAGAATTGAATTTTCTCCTTTGCAAAACAACATTGCATTTGTCAGCAAATCCGAAGTATACCGTACTACCAATATTGCTTCGAATCCTCCGACATGGACGCAGATTACAAACATCAACACACCCATCAAAGCGATAGCCTCTTCTCCGGCAGATGCCAACTTACTTTATGTCGTGACGAATAACAATCGATTGTATAGAAGTGATAATGCCTTATCTGCCTCTCCTACATTTGTCAATTTGGCGACACCAGCTAATACAAATGTATCAGCCAGCATTGCCGGTATTAAGAACAACAGCTCTGTTGTTTATATCACCTGTGGCCCTAGAGCCTACAGGTCGCAAGACAAAGGCGCAACCTGGACAGATATTACTTCGGGTCTTCCCGGTAACGTGAATGTTTCTAAAATTATACACGATACCTATACCAGCGACGAGTCTGTGTATGTAGGCATGGTGAATGGCGTGTATTACCGCAATACTTCGATGACCAGCTGGATCAAATATTCTCAAGGTCTTCCTACGGTAGCCGGCATCAATGAGTTGATGATCTTTAATGATGGAACAACAAACAGCGAGATTCGAGTGGCATATTATGGAAGAGGCGTTTGGGGCTCTAGTTTGTATAAAAAAGAAGCACTCAGAACACCGGAAAATCCTCCGATTACAACGAACGGATTGGATTACAAGTATTACGAAGGCACCTGGACGGCATTACCTGATTTCAATACACTCATTCCGGTGAAAACAGGTACAGTCGATAATTTTTCTATCAGTCCAAGAAGCCGTGATAATAATTACGGGTTAAGGATCAGTGGATTTATTACGGTTCCTTCAGATGGAAATTATACCTTTTATTCTTCTACAGACGATGGTTCAAAATTATACGTTGGAAGTACCCTGGTGGTAAGCAATGACGGCGTACACGGACAGGTAGAGCAATCGGGTGTGATCGGATTGAAGGCAGGTAAACATGCCATCACCGTAGATTATTTTCAAGGCATAGGAGGATTTGGTATGGATGTGAGTTATTCAGGACCGGCTATCGCTAAAACAATTATAGCCAATAATGTAGTCTTTAGAATTCCTCCGCCAACCCTATGCAGCAACACAGGTAGCATCACCAGAGAGTTCTGGTCTGGTATAGGTGGAAATGCCGTATCCAACATTCCTGTTGCTACAGCACCTGCCAGCACAACCACCTTGCCTATCTTTGAATCACCTTCGAATGCCGCGGATAATTACGGTGAACGTATTCGTGGCTACATCTGTGCTCCTTACACCGGCGCCTATACGTTTTGGATTGCAAGTGATGACGACAGTGAGCTTTGGTTAAGCAGCACGACGAGTCCTACAAACAAAACACGTATTGCTTATTTGAATGGTGCTGTAGGTTCCAGAAACTGGGATGCCAATGCTTCCCAAAAATCAGGGTCGATCAATTTAACTGCGGGTCAACAGTATTACATCGAAGTCTTGCACAAAGAAGGAGGAGGAGATGATTACCTGGCCGTAGGATGGCAGCTTCCTACAGGTGGTTTGGAAAGACCAATTCCTGGCGTACGTTTGTTGCCCTATGCTCCTGTAAATGCAAATCCGATCGTAAACATTACAGCGCCTGCAACGAACTCAACCTTTACAGCCACAAGTAATATAACCTTCACCGCTTCGGCTACAGATAGTGACGGGAGTATTTCAAAAGTAGAGTTTTATAATGGTAGTACATTGATCGGTACAGCCACAGCAAGTCCCTATACCATCACTTGGAATAACGTGTCTGCCGGAACATACAGCATCACGGCCAGAGCGACAGACAATCAGAATGCAGTGGGAACATCCAGTGCTGTTACTGTTGTAGTTTCTCCTTTACGCATTCCTGAAAATCCGGTAAGCACTACAACCGGTGTACTCTATAAATATTATGAGGGAGGTACCTGGAGCTTGCTGCCGGATTTCAATACACTGACTCCTGTCAAATCAGGTATTGTTTCTGCCTTTGATATTTCCGTTAGAAATAGAAATGAAAATTTCGGTGTTAGTTTCACTGGTTTTATCAGCGTTCCTACCGATGGGATTTATACGTTCTACACCAATTCAGATGACGGAAGTAAATTGTTTATCGGCACTACGCAGGTAGTGGACAATGACGGAGGGCACGGCGATCAGCAGCGCTCCGGTACCATCGGCTTAAAAGCGGGTAGACATGCTATCACCGTCAATTATTTCCAGGGCGGTGGCCCGTTCTCTTTTAGTGCATCGTATAGCGGACCTGGTATTGCGCAGCAGATCATTCCTGCATCTGTTTTATTCAATAACAATGCGAGTCCTGTTGTTGTGGTCACAGCACCTGCAAACAATGCCACCTTTGTGGCAACGAGCAATGTTACGTTCACCGCCACAGCAACAGATGCCGATGGCAGCATTTCAAAAGTGGAATTTTACAATGGAACCAATCTATTGGGAGCAGCTACTGTTAGCCCCTATAGCTTTACCTGGAACAATGTAGCTGCCGGATCGTATGCAATTACGGCAAGGGCTACAGATAATTATGGCGTAGTCACTACATCAGCCGTTGTCAATGTGCTCGTCTCTCCTTTGCGCACACCGGAGAATCCTGCGGTCACCTCTGAGGGTATTGTTTATAAGTATTATGAAGGAGGCACATGGAGCGTCTTGCCTGACTTTACTGCTTTGACTCCTGTAAAATCTGGTACAGTCTCCACTTTCGACATTTCTGTTAGAAACAGAAACGATAATTATGGTGTCAGCTATACAGGTTTTATAAGCGTGCCAACAGATGGTATTTATACCTTCTACACCAATTCAGACGATGGAAGCAAATTGTTTATAGGAACTACGCAAGTAGTAGACAATGATGGAAGTCATGGCGATCAGCAGCGCTCTGGTACAATAGGATTAAAGGCGGGTAAGCATGCCATCACGGTGAATTATTACCAGGGAATAGGAGGTTATTCTCTAACCGCAGCTTACGCGGGTCCAGGCATTACGCAACAGACGATTCCTCCTGCTGCTTTATCTAATAGCAATGTTGGTCCGATCGTCAATGTAGTAGCTCCTTCTAATAATGCGGTATATACTGCGCCGGCATCGATTAACATCACTGCTGCGGCTTCTGCTTCCAACGGAAGTATGAGCAAAGTAGAGTTTTATAACGGTACGGTGTTGATCGGAACTTCTACTGCGAGCCCTTACACCTACAGCTGGACGAATGTCGCTACCGGTAATTATTCTCTAACAGCAAAAGCTTACGATAACCTGGGCATGACAGCTACAAGCGCTGCGATTAACGTTACTGTTAATCCTGCTTCAAATGTGAGTCCGACCATTGTTATTCATACGCCTGTCAATAATGCGACCTTCGCGGCACCGGCTAATGTGACCATCACAACGTCGGCTGCTGATACAGACGGAAGCATCAGTAAAGTGGAGTTTTATAATGGAACGGTTCTTTTGGGAACCGTATCAACAGCTCCTTATAATTTCTCATGGACAAACCTTGCAGCGGGCGCCTATACCATTACTGCAAGAGCATACGATAATGTAAATGCTACTACGAATGCCTCTGTAAACATCAATGTTTCTTTACCGAGCAATACCAATCCAGTGATTAGCATTACCGCACCCGCTAATAATGCAGTGTTTACTGCTCCTGCAGCGATCGCCATCACGGCCACAGCATCTGATTCAGACGGTAGCATTTCAAAAGTAGAGTTTTATAACGGTGCCACTTTGCTCAGTACATCCGCCGCTGCTCCTTATTCTTATAATTGGAGCAATGTTGCTGTCGGTAATTATACGGTAATAGCGAAAGCTTATGATAACCTAAATGCAAGTACTACCACATCTCTGAGCATTTCGGTAAAAGCACCTAATCAGACTCCTGTGGTGTCGATTACGTCACCTGCTAATAATGCCTCCTTCACGGCTCCTGCCTCCATCACTATTGCAGCTGCGGCCTCTGATGCAGACGGTAGTGTATCTAAAGTGGAGTTTTACAATGGTACATTACTTTTAGGTACAAGCACTACAAGTCCTTTCTCATACAACTGGACAAATGTTTCGGCAGGTACTTATGCTGTTTCAGTGAAAGCTTACGACAATGTGAATACTACTGCTACAGCTTCAGTGACAGTGAATGTGGTGAATCCGAATAAAAATCCTACCGTGACGATCACATCACCTGCCAATAACGCTTCTTTCAATGCTCCTGCAGCCATTACAATTTCTGCATCCGCAGCTGATCAGGACGGCAGCATTTCTAAAGTAGAGTTTTACAACGGAACATCTTTATTAGGTACGGTGACCTCGAGTCCTTATAATTTTGTTTGGAACAATGTTGGGGCGGCACCTTATACGATTGTTGTGAAGGCATTTGATAATCTAGGTGCTACAACCAGTGCATCTGTAAGTATCAACGTCCATTCGGTCAGTATTTGTGGTTCACTAGCTACTTACGCTGAAAACGCAGGCTATATTGCAGGTAGTAAAGTGAAGAATGTTGGAAATCAATATACCTGCAAAGTTTGGCCATACTCCGGATGGTGTAACGGTGCGGCTTGGGCATACGCTCCCGGAACCGGAGCTTATTGGACGGATGCGTGGGAGCTTAATGGTTCTTGCACACCTTCAGCACCAATTGTTACTGGTGAAGGAGAATTGTCAGAGGCCAGTATTCCGGCAAGTGTTTATCCGAATCCGTTTGAAAATAAAACAATCATTCAGTTTAACTTAAAATCTGACGATAACGTAACCATCTCTTTATTTAACTCGCAAGGGGTATACATAGAAGAGGTATACACGGGTTACTTGAAAGCGGGACAACACAACATAGAATATTCTAATACATCGCTGACAGACGGTACTTATTTGTGTAAGATACAAAGCAGTGAAAAAATGATGGCGGTGAAAATGGTGAAAGTAACACGGCCAAAAGCTAAACAATAGTTAATCCTAAAAGAGCTGCTCCTAAGAGCGGCTCTTTTAATTTTTAGCTGCTCGGAGTGTGGTAAATACATACCGTGTTTAAACATTGTTTTGTTTCTGTTAATGAGTACGGCGTGGAAAATTATTGTCCGAATTCGCTGTAATATCTTGAACTTTTTAAACTAGCCATAGTATAATCTCTTGAACGACTCGGTTATGAATAAGAGAAAACTCAACTATAGCCTACCACTTTATGTATTAGTATGCTGCATGCTGACTGCACTCTGCGGTTGCGTTAAGAAGCATCATTTCGAAGAGTTACATACGGAGGTTCCGGATAAAATTCCGATTGTGTCCAATATTGCCTTTGTCGCTTTTCAGCATTGCAACTACACCGGTTATTCTTTGGCATTGAGTGAAGGAGAGTATAACCTCAGTGATCTTATAGCTTATGGAATTAAGAACAATGATCTTTCTTCCATGAAAATAGCAGATGGTTATCAGGTCATGTTTTTTGATCAGGTTAATTTCGGTGGAGCTTCGATCGTTGAACTGAGGGATATACCTTGTCTTGTTGAGGAGGGATGGAATGACAGGGTATCTTCTTTGAAAATCACTAAGATTAAAGACCACTATTAAAAACACAACT
>JAQZBV010000029.1:0-6351 GCA_029237685.1 Cytophagaceae bacterium
GCTCACCTGACAACTGACTGTAAAGGAAGCTATGCTTATTCTTAAAAACCAATTCTTCATATGAAGCATTGGTTTTTAAGAAGGCGTGGTAAAAATGTTTTAATTTTTCAACACCTTCCTGATCAGTGAGTACCCGATTGGAAAAAGAAAGAAACTCGTAACCACTTGTCCCCTGGATGTTCCAGTCCGAAGTTAGATCCTCATTGTATTCCAGGATTTTTTCAACGATGATGTAACACTCATCGCCTAGTTTTTTTCTAAGCCTTTTGGCATACTCCAGCGGATGATACAAGCCATCGATATGATCGAGTCGTACACCTTGAATAAGCTGCTCGCTGTACAGAAAATGAAAAAACGTATGGTAGTCGTCAAATACCTTTTTATCTTCCATGCGAAGACAAATCAAATCATTGACCGCAAAAAATCTTCTGTAATTCATTTGCTTCTCCGACGTTTGCCAATGCGTCAACACATACGATTGCTTTTGCAGAATTCTCCCTAATTTATTCGTGTCTTTATTAATGATCAATAACGCCTGTTGTACATCATGAATAAACTGTGCACCTATTTCCTTTATATATTTTTGTTTGTGCTTCTGCCAACTCGCCAATTCCTTTCGCTGTACCCCTTTTATTAAATCTTCGATGACAAAAGCTAAACCCTGGTTGATATTTGTTTCTCTCATGCAAAGCAGCATCTCTCTCACCGCTTCTATTCCCAAGGGATAGGCGCGATCGTGATAATGAAACTCAAATCCTTTTTCCACGGAAAAATCTATTCTAAACTCTCCTGCCGTTAAACAAGCATTCCACTCCTTGCCCAACACAGGAACCCAAAGTTTTCCATTGGCGTCTTTGTGCTGCCAATCGATATCGAAATAAGTAGAGTAAGGTGAATCCATACCGCGCTCCAGCACATCCATCAAGCGTGAATTCTCTTCTGAAAAGGACATGTGATTAGGCACAATGTCCTGCAGCCAATTCATGTTGTAGCCTTTCAGTTTAGCAGCCAATTCGCGCAACTCTTCTAGCGTTCCGATCTGGGGATTGATTACAGAAGGGTCAACGACATCGTAACCGTGTGCACTGTTTTTCCTTGAAGTAGTAATGGGCGCCGCATAAATGGTTGATATCCCCAACTCGTGCAAATAATCAATGATCTCCGCTAAATGTTTGAAAGTAAATTCACTGTTCAGTTGAACACGGTACGTAGCAGATGGGTAATGCATGGGATTTCTAAAGGTTAAGAATTAGAAATTGACAAACCAAGTGCCACGCAATGAATCAAAACAGCATGACTATTAATCCTTCTCGAATTACATTGCAAGAGCGCGTTACTAAAGGAGTTGCGTAATCATCACGCAAAATATCCATGCCTTCTTTTTCCTTTAAAACTTGCTTTCTGCTTTGCAAAAAAGGAGATAAAGTGAGTATTTAACACCCACTTTTTAGGAGAAAAAAGGCAACATTGTGGGGAATTAAATTCCCTTATTGGCCATTTTAAAGGACAAACTATGCCCCATTGTGCATAAGGTCATACCTGATTTTTGATTCTTCCATTCACTGATGATATTAAAAGCCAAGGAGATAGCTCAACTGTCTGAAGAATAGGACACAAGTTGACTTACAACGCCTTGATCTGTATGATATTTGTTCCAGCATCATAGGTAATTTTTATCCAATCGACAATTACCTGATTTTTAATGCCGCACATAACCCTGATGCATGAGTACGAAAAGCAAAAATGGTAACGGTTCTGTTGAGACTGCAGAATTGTCCAAGCCTAAGACAACGGCTAAAAGCAAAGTGAAAACTGTTGCAGTGAAGCCTACTGAAAATGGCAAAGAAGAATGGTCAGACGGATTAAATCCGAAAGACTTACTGCGTGTACTCATGGAAGTCCGAAATGGAAATTTCAATGTGCGGATGCCCATCGATCAAGTGGGTATCAATGGAAAAATTTGTGATACACTCAACGATATTGTTTCCCTGAATGAAAAAATGATCGAGGAATTTACCAAGGCAGGTAATACCATCGGTAAACAAGGGAAATTGACACAACGCATCGAAGTTCCCCAAGCTAAGGGAGCCTGGAATACCGGTGTAGATTCGCTCAACTCACTCATCTCCGATTTGGTGCACCCTACCATTGAGATCGCCCACGTAATCAGTTCGGTGGCGAAAGGAAACCTATCGCAACAAATGTCTTTGGAAATCAGAGGCCATCAATTGCAAGGAGAATTTGCCCGTATTGCGAAAGAAGTAAACGACATGGTGAAGCAGTTGAACCTCTTCTCCATGGAGGTGACCCGTGTGGCAAGGGAAGTAGGTTCGGAAGGGAAACTCGGAGGACAAGCAAAAGTAAAAGGCGTTGCAGGTGTATGGAAAGACTTGACCGATTCTGTAAACCAGATGGGATCAAACTTGACCGCGCAAGTGCGTAACATTGCCGAAGTAACCACCGCGGTGGCAAAAGGTGACTTGTCCCGTAAAATTACCGTGGACGTAAAAGGTGAAATCCTTGAATTGAAAAATACCATCAATACCATGGTGGATCAGCTGAACTCCTTCTCCTCTGAAGTAACGCGTGTGGCGCTGGAAGTAGGAACGGAAGGCAAGCTCGGCGGACAAGCACAGGTAAAAGGAGTAGCGGGTACATGGAAAGATTTGACGGATTCTGTAAACCAGATGGCGTCTAACTTAACAGGCCAGGTGCGTAACATCGCGGAAGTAACAACAGCGGTAGCGAAAGGGGATTTGTCCAGACAAATTACCGTGGACGTAAAAGGTGAAATCCTCGAATTGAAAAATACCATCAATACCATGGTGGATCAATTGAACTCCTTCTCCGCGGAAGTAACCCGTGTGGCGCGTGAAGTAGGCTCTGAAGGGAAGCTCGGAGGACAAGCGAAAGTAAAAGGTGTCGGTGGGGTATGGAAAGATTTGACCGACTCTGTAAACCAGATGGGATCTAACCTGACCGCGCAAGTACGTAATATCGCGGAAGTAACCACAGCTGTAGCGAAAGGTGACTTATCGAAAAAAATCACCGTAGACGTAAAAGGTGAAATCCTCGAATTGAAAAATACCATCAATACCATGGTGGATCAATTGAACTCCTTCGGATCAGAAGTAACCCGTGTAGCAAGAGAAGTAGGTTCTGAAGGAAAGCTTGGCGGACAAGCCACAGTAAAAGATGTGGGTGGGGTATGGAAAGATTTGACCGACTCTGTAAACCAGATGGGATCTAACCTGACCGCGCAAGTACGTAACATCGCGGAAGTAACCACAGCCGTAGCGAAAGGTGACTTGTCCCGTAAAATCACCGTGGATGTAAAGGGTGAAATCCTCGAATTGAAAAATACCATCAACACCATGGTGGATCAACTGAACTCCTTCGGATCAGAAGTGACCCGTGTGGCGCGTGAAGTAGGTTCTGAAGGCAAGCTCGGCGGACAAGCGACAGTGGTCGGTGTCGGTGGGGTATGGAAAGATTTGACCGACTCTGTAAACCAGATGGCGTCTAACTTAACAGGCCAGGTGCGTAACATCGCAGAAGTAACAACAGCGGTAGCGAAAGGCGATTTGTCCCGTAAAATTACCGTGGACGTAAAAGGTGAAATCCTGGAATTGAAAAATACCATCAACACCATGGTGGATCAGCTGAACTCCTTCGCCTCTGAAGTAACCCGTGTGGCGCTGGAAGTAGGTACAGAAGGCAAGCTCGGCGGACAAGCGGAAGTAACCGGTGTGGGTGGTACCTGGAAAGATTTGACAGACTCTGTAAATCAGATGGGATCAAACCTGACCGCGCAAGTACGTAACATCGCGGAAGTAACCACAGCCGTAGCAAACGGTGACTTATCCAGAAAAATCGGTGTAGACGTAAAAGGTGAAATCCTCGAATTGAAAAATACCATCAACACCATGGTGGATCAATTGAGGGGTTTTGCTTCTGAAGTAACCCGTGTGGCACGTGAAGTAGGTTCTGAAGGTAAACTCGGCGGACAAGCAACAGTAGAAGGTGTAGGTGGGGTATGGAAAGACTTGACGGATTCCGTAAACCAAATGGGATCTAACTTAACGGCACAAGTACGTAACATCGCGGAAGTAACCACAGCAGTAGCGAAAGGTGACTTGTCCCGTAAAATTACCGTGGACGTAAAAGGTGAAATCCTGGAATTGAAGAACACCATCAACACCATGGTGGATCAATTGAACTCCTTCGGATCAGAAGTAACCCGTGTGGCGCGTGAAGTAGGTTCTGAAGGTAAACTCGGCGGACAAGCAGACGTGCCGGGTGTAGGGGGTACATGGAAAGACTTAACAGATTCAGTAAATAAAATGGCGTCGAACTTGACGTCGCAGGTACGTAACATCGCCGAGGTAACAACCGCGGTGGCAAACGGCGACTTGTCAAGAAAAATTGGGGTGGACGTAAAAGGTGAAATCCTGGAATTGAAGAACACCATCAACACCATGGTGGATCAATTGAGAGGTTTCGCTTCAGAAGTAACCCGTGTGGCGAGAGAAGTAGGTACAGAAGGTAAATTGGGTGGACAAGCCAACGTACCGGGTGTAGCTGGAACATGGAAAGATTTGACCGACTCTGTAAACCAGATGGCCGGTAACCTGACCTCACAAGTACGTAACATTGCGGAAGTGGCGATTGCTGTGGCAAACGGTGACATGTCGAAGAAAATTACGGTGGACGTACGCGGAGAAATTTTGCAATTGAAAGAAACACTCAATACCATGGTGGATCAATTGCGTGCCTTCGCTTCCGAAGTAACCCGTGTGGCACGTGAAGTAGGTACAGACGGTAAACTCGGTGGACAAGCTTTCGTACCGGGCGTTGCCGGTACATGGAAAGATTTGACGGACTCCGTAAACCAAATGACGTCTAACCTGACGGCGCAAGTACGTAACATTGCCGAGGTAACAAAAGCCGTAGCATCCGGTGACTTATCCAAAACAGTAGCCATTGACGTAAAAGGTGAAATCCTGGAATTAAAAAATACCATCAACACCATGGTGGATCAGTTGAACTCCTTTGCCTTCGAAGTAACCCGTGTGGCACGTGAAGTAGGTACAGAAGGTAAACTCGGCGGACAAGCAGAAGTAAAAGGAGTAGCCGGTACCTGGAAAGATTTGACGGATTCTGTAAACAGTATGGCGTCGAACTTAACTTCTCAGGTGCGTGGTATTGCGAAAGTAGTAACCTCCGTAGCAACCGGTAACTTAAGACAAAAATTATCCATTGACGCGAAAGGTGAAGTGGCGCAGTTGACGGAAACCATCAATGAAATGATTGATACACTGGCGGTATTTGCCGATCAGGTAAGCTCCGTGGCACGTGAAGTAGGTGTGGATGGTAAACTCGGCGGACAAGCTTCTGTACCGGGTGCATCGGGTATCTGGAAAAACTTAACAGAGAACGTAAACCAATTAGCACAAAACTTAACGACGCAAGTGCGTTCCATTTCTGAAGTGGCCTCCGCGGTAACCAAAGGTGACTTGACCCGAACCATTCGTGTGGAAGCGAAAGGTGAAGTGGAAGAATTGAAAGATACGATCAACCAAATGATCGCGAACTTAAAAGAAACAACATTACGCAACCAAGAGCAAGATTGGCTGAAATCCAACCTGGCGAAGTTTACGCAAATGTTGCAAGGTCAAAAAGATCTAAAAACTGTAACGCAGCGTATTTTATCTGAATTGGCTCAAGTAGTAACCGCTCACTACGGAGCATTCTACATCCTACAACAGGATGAAGATACGTCAGATGTAAAGCTTAAATTATTTGCCGCATACGCTTATAAAGAAGAAAAGAATTTATTGAAAGAATTTGCCATTGGTGAAGGACTAGTTGGGCAATGCGCCATGGAAAAAGAGCGCATCTTGATTTCTAACGTACCGCAAGGCTATATCAAGATCAACTCCGGCTTGGGCAAAGCAAAACCTGCCAACCTGATTATTCTTCCTGTACTTTTTGAAAACGATGTAAAAGCGGTCATTGAATTGGCTTCCCTCGATGCTTTCTCAGAAACACATTTAGAATTATTGAGTCAATTGACGGAAAGTATCGGTATCGTATTGAACACGATCGAAACCAACTCTCGTACGGAAGAACTCTTAACTCAATCTCAATCACTGGCCGGTGAATTGAAAATACAACAAGAAGAACTCCGCCGTACCAATGACGAATTGCAAGACAAAGCGTTATTGTTGGTAAAACAGAAAAACGAGGTTGAGGTTAAAAACAAAGAAGTAGAAGAAGCCCGTAAGTCACTGGAAGAAAAAGCAGAGCAATTGACGCTGACTTCCAAATACAAATCAGAATTCCTTGCCA
>JAQZBV010000029.1:6368-36364 GCA_029237685.1 Cytophagaceae bacterium
CACGAGCTGCGGACGCCGCTGAACAGTTTGCTGATTCTTGCTCAACAGCTGTATGAAAACGCAGAAGGTAACCTGAACGACAAACAAATTCGTTACGCAAGAACCATTCACTCCTGCGGAGATGACTTGGTGCAATTGATCAATGACATCCTTGATCTTTCTAAAATTGAATCCGGTTTCATTACCGCCAACATTTCTTCTGTACGATTCTCAGAAATTGCAGCCTTTGTAGAAACGACCTTTAAACCGATTTCAGAAGCGCGTCATTTGCAATTCATGATTGAAACGGACACTAAATTGCCAAATGTTATAGAAACCGATATTCAGCGCTTAAATCAAATTTTGAAAAACCTGTTGTCCAACTCCTTTAAGTTTACAGAAAAAGGAAGTGTTCGCCTGAAGATTTATGAAGCCAATAGAAACTGGAAACAAGGCAATAACCCGAATCTGGATTCAGCTACGAAAGTAGTTGCCTTTGCCATCACCGATACCGGTATTGGTATTCCGCAAGATAAACAGAACATTATCTTCGAAGCCTTCCAGCAAGCAGAAGGATCTACTTCCCGCAAATACGGTGGTACAGGGCTTGGACTATCCATCAGCCGCGGTTTGGCCGAACTCTTAGGCGGAACCATTGAATTGGAAAGTCAACCTGGACATGGTAGTACCTTTACACTGTTCATCCCGATGGATAATATCTCAGCCATCAACACACCAACATTGAGCATCACAGGATACGATCCTCACAAAACAGGAAGCGAAGACATTGACACACTTTTAAATTCTATTCGCATCACAAACGATGGAATAGAATCAAACATGAGCATGGTCAATGAAATGATTAACGACAGCGGAGACGACAGGAGTGTGATTCAATCCAATGATAAAGTATTGCTGATTGTAGAAGATGACTTACGTTTCGGTAAAATCTTAATCGAGAAGGCACACGAGAACGGATTGAAAGCAGTAGTAGCCATTAGCTACCTGGAAGTATTTGATTTCATTAACCGCTTCTCACCTATTGCCATCACTTTGGATGTGAAGCTGCCTGATACCAGCGGTTGGAAAGTCCTTGACCTTTTAAGAAACGATTTAAACTACCGCCATATTCCGATCTATCTGGTGTCGGGCGAAGAGAACAGAGCACTTGCCCTGAAGCGCGGAGCCAGAAACTTCTTGTTAAAACCACTGGAAAATGAAACCCTGAATGAATTGTTTACGGATATCGTAAAATTCAATAACAAAAAAGTGAAAAGCTTATTGATTGTAGAAGACAATGAATTAGAATCTTCACAGATCGCAAAAATATTGCAAGATGATCACATCAAGATCACCATTGCAGATACAGGCAAAAAAGCATTGAAGAACATCCAGGAAAAAGAATACGATTGCATTATCCTGGATTATACCTTGCCTGATATTTCTGGCAAAGACCTGATCAATGAGGTAGAGAAAATCAAAAAGACACTGACGCCTGTGATAGTGTACTCAGCAAAAGATTTTAACAAAACCGAATTGAGTCATGTCAACCGAGTATCGAGTACCGTCCTTCTAAAAGGCGTGAATTCATTGGAAAGACTCATGGAAGAAACCGTCTTGCAGTTGCATGTCAACCATAAAGACCTGGCTCCGGAGAAAATTAAGATCATTGAAAACATTCGCCGAACAGAGGACATCCTGACGGGAAAAAACATTCTGGTTGTCGATGACGACGTCCGTAACTTGTTTGCCTTAACCACCGTATTTGAACGCTATAACATCAACATCATCACAGCAGAAAGCGGTAAGGAAGCCATTCAGATCCTAAACGAAAATCCGAAAATAGAAATGGTACTCATGGACATCATGATGCCGGAGATGGATGGATACGAGACCACACAAAAAATCAGACGCGAACATAAGAACAGTTTACTTCCGATCATTGCCGTAACAGCAAAAGCGATGAAAGGTGACAGACAAAAATGTATTGAAGCGGGAGCATCTGATTACATTACAAAACCACTAAAAATTGACCAATTGCTTTCTTTGATGAGAATGTGGTTTTATAAATAAGAAGTATGGCGAAGATATTAATAGTAGATGACCGAGAAGACAACCTGATGTCTATCTCCTCTTTGCTGGAGCCTTCAGGTTATCAATTGGTCAAAGCTAATTCTGGAAGAGAAGCATTGAAAATACTATTGGCGGAATATGATTTTGCACTCATCCTAATGGATGTGCAAATGCCTAACCTCAGTGGTTTTGAAACGGCATCGCTCATTTATGAGAGGGAGAAGTTGCGGCATATCCCAATTATTTTCATCACGGCTCACAGCCACGATGAAGAGAATATATTCAAGGGATATAAAACAGGTGCGGTCGATTACATTTACAAACCCATCAATCCGGATTTGCTGAGAGCAAAAGTATCGGTGTTTGTAGAACTGTATCGCAAAAATCACCAATTGATCGCACAGGAACAAAAACTCATTGCCATCAATAAAAACCTGGAGATAGAAATCAACGAGCGAAAAAACTCCGAAGAAAAAATAAAATTGCTTAACCTTCAATTGCTGCAAAACATTGATAAACTCGAAGCGGCTAATAAAGACCTGGATCGCTTCGCCTTCATGGCATCGCATGATTTGCAGGAACCCTTAAGAAAAATCAATGTATTCAGCGAACGTTTGGATTCTGAATATGGAAAGCATCTGAATGAAGACGGAAGAAAATACATCAACCGCATTCAAAGTGCCACATCCAGACTTCAGGCCCTGATTAAAGACATTCTTACGTTTTCAAAAATATCCATTGACAAAACAGTTTTTGTAACCACCGATTTGACACCGCTTGTCAACGATGTGCTCCATGAACTGGAGAACATAATCGAAGAAAAGAAAGCTACCATCACTGTTGACCTGTTGCCCTGCGCCTTGATTAACCCCAATCTGATGCGCCCTCTCTTTTATAATTTAATTCACAATAGTTTAAAATATAGTAAAAAAGACATTCCCCCTGTCATTCGTGTGTTCACAGAATCAGAATCCGGAGAAGGCAAAAAAAACAAAGGCGAGAGCAATAAGTATTGCAGAATCTTTATCAGTGATAACGGAATCGGTTTTGAGCAAGTCTTCTCAGAACAAATTTTCGATATGTTTAAGCGACTGCACAATCAAAACGAATACGAAGGAACAGGTATTGGACTGGCTCTTTGTAAAAAAATTGTAGAAGAGCATAATGGATTTATTTCCGCTAAAAGCGCGGTGGGGGAAGGATCTACCTTTGTCATTTCTTTGCCCGTAACAGAACCGGAAAAATCCGCTGCTAAAATCATTTCTTAATCAATTCAACTAACCTATACGAGGAGCTTAAAGCCTGAATGAAAACTACTTCCCCTCAATTCTTACCAGTGCTGCTCGCAGACGATGACCTAGACGACCGAATGCTTTTTTCTGACGCCATTTCCGATTTGAAACTACCCATTGACTTACAATTGGTCAAAGACGGAGCCGAGCTGATGGATTATTTGCTGACTTCAGCAGTGATTATGCCTGAAATACTTTTTCTGGATTTGAACATGCCCCGGAAGAATGGATTCGAATGCCTTGAAGAAATCAAGAGCCATCCTACCTTAAAGGAAATTTTCATCATCATTTATTCCACTACCGAAAGCGAAAAGGAAATTGAAGATGTATTTCAGCAACAGGCCAATTTGTTCATTAAAAAACCCAACTCCTTTACTGAACTCAAGAAAATACTATCACATGTCTTAACCCTTGATTTGAAGAAAAATTTTTCAAATCCAACCAAAGAACAATTCATATTCCAAATTAAATCACACAGTTGATTTAAAAATCAGTCACAACTTAGGTGTATTCATCTACAGATTTGTCTTTACTATGTAGCGATGACAGACAGAAAACCCTTCGTTCATCAACCAGATAAAGCATGACGATAAAATTCAAGCTATTTACAGGTATCCTTATTCTGATCAGCATTTTTGCTGTTGATTTCTTTGTCAATCAACGGTTATCTAAAGACGTGATTAAAAATACTGCTTACCTGAATAACTCTGAAGCGATCATTCGAAATTCAAACATACTGAATAAGCTTATGATTGATATGCAAAGTGGTTTGCGTGGCTATTTATTAACTGATCAGGAAGATTTCCTTGTCCCTTATTACGAAGGATTAAAAAGCGTCCCTTCCCTACTCAAAGAACAAAAAAAACTGGTCAATTCTTCCAATCAAAAAGAACGGTTAGATTCGATCCACACTTTACATTTGAAATGGATCGATTATTCCAATGCACTGATCACAACGAAAAAAGACACGTTGCCAGAAGCCAATGCTCGTTACATAGAATTATTTGAACGAAGAGTAAAAGCGCGTTATGGGAAACGGCTCAACGATTCCATTCGTGATATCTTTCAAGATTTCGACAGTTATGAATACAGGAGAAGACAAGACCGTAGGCGTACATTAGAAAAATCGATAGAGGATACTCGCTTCATCACCTTTATACTTGCTATTTGTTCCATCACGGTCGCTTTAGTATCCGGCTTGTACATTATACGTTTGATCACCACCCGGATTTCAAAAATGGTTGATCTGGCAGAAGAAATTTCAAAAGGGAATTTCAAAACGATGAAGGACAATCAACACGATGAATTGCGAAAACTTTCTGAATCTTTAAATACCATGTCGACTATTTTGGATAAAAACTTCAAAGAGTTAACCAAGAAAAACAAAGAGCTGGATGAATTTGCGTATGTCGTGTCTCACGACTTAAAAGCACCGCTGCGTGGAATAGACAATATCACAAAGTGGTTAGAAGAAGACCATGAACAAGAACTGACACCGGATGTAAAAAGAAACCTTGACCTCATCAAAGGTCGTACGAAAAGATTGGAAAACATGATCAATGGCTTGCTTGACTACGCGCGCATCGGCAAAGTAAAGCGAGGATTTCAAAAAGTGGCGGTGGAAAAAATGCTTAACGAGCTTGTTGAATTATTGGTACCTCCAAACTTTGTAGTCAACATCAAAAATAAAATGCCTGTACTGATGACTGACAAACTGCACATCGAACAAGTGTTTTCCAACCTGATCAGTAATGCTGTAAAATATAACGACAAGCCGGTGGGCAGAATTGACATCGGTGCTTTCGACTGGGGCGACTATTATGAATTTACGGTACAAGACAATGGCATCGGTATACAATCCGCATACTATGAAAAAATATTTACCATCTTTCAAACATTACAAGAACGCGACGCTTTTGAAAGTACGGGAGTCGGTCTTGCCATTGTAAAAAAAATACTGGAAGATCATAAATCAACCATTACAGTGGAGTCCATCTCGGGTAAAGGGACCGTTTTCACCTTTACCTGGCCCAAATATCTCGTCAATGAATAGATAAATTACAGCTATGAATCAAAAAACTATTTTACTGGTAGAAGATGATTATGTCGATGTAACTAGTGTAAAGCGCGCTTTAGGGAAACTTAATATCCCCCATGATTTGCACGTGGCACATAATGGGGTGGATGCATTGGCTTTACTCAACGGAAATTCTCCTGACGGCACCAAAATAAAGCCGGATATCATCATTTTGGACCTAAACATGCCAAAAATGAACGGTATCGAGTTCCTGGGGATCATCAAGAACTATTATAGCCTTAAAAGCATCAAAGTTTTCGTCATGACTACCTCTTCTGAAGAATACGACCGTGCTGCAGCCGAAAATTTAGGGATTACTGGATACATATTAAAACCGCTTGATTTCGAAAAATCAAAGGATTCTCCGGCTTCTTCCACCTTCCAGCTGATGTCAGAATTGGTGAATTAAAAAATTTCGCTTTTTTATTCACTTATTGGTTACCTTTTTATTTCAAGAGTTATCTACTCTTAACAAAGCAACTACTTATTCATAACCTTCAGGAGTACGATATGACGTGTCGTACTCCTGTTTTTTTTAGGAGTAAATAGAGTATTTGCCCTGTTTGTAATCAGCTAGTCGTTATCCTGAAACATTTGTAAATAAAAAAAACTCCGGACGTAATCATCGTCCGGAGTTTTTTTTATTTGTTTTTAAAGCTGTTTAGTCTTTAACTAACGTTTGAGTAATTATTCCAGAACCGGTATCAACCTTGATCAAATAAATACCGGCTGATAGTTGAGCCAGCGATACTTGACCATGCGCCTCCACTTTTGTGCTGCTCATGATTTCCACTCCCTGGCTGTTATAAATACTTACTGTTGAAGATTCATTTAAACCGATAGTAATCAGATCTGATGTCGGGTTCGGAGCAATGAGTAAAACATCTCCCCTGTTATTGAACTCTTCTGCTTCGCGCGCCGTACAGCTTCCTCTGTCGTACCAGGCATCTGTCCAGTAAGCACCTGTTCCGGGTCCGTATGCCCATGCCGCGCCGTTACACCAGCCTGAATAAGGAAATTCTTTGCATTCGTAACGCTTGCCTGCATTTTTCACTTTGCTGCCTGCTACATATCCCGCGTTTTCGACATAGGAAGCCATACTCGCGCATTGATCGGTAGCCACAGTCACTACTCTAACCGCTACACTTGCTGATGTTGTTGCCGTACCTGAATTGTCGTAAGCTTTTGCCGTCAAGGTATAATTTCCGGCTGCTACATTTGTCCAGGTATAAGCGTATGGAAACGATGCATCTTCACCCAGTTTCTGTGAACCGTTGTAAAACTCCACTTTCGAAATACTTCCATCTGAATCCGATGCATTCGCTGCAATGGAAAGGGAAGCAGGAGCATTGAAGCTTGCATTGTTTGCCGGTGAGGTAAGACTTACAATCGGTGCAACATTCGGATTGGTAACGACTGCGTTTACTTTGATCGTTACTTCAGTCGATAAGGTCACACCTCCTTTTGTATCGGTGGCTAAGGCTTTAACTGCGTATGTACCTACCCCTACATTGTTCCAGGCATAACTATAAGGAGAAGTATTGTCAGCGCCTAACCATGTTGTTCCATTGTAGAAGTCTACTTTACTGATTCCATTTGCATCTGCTGCGGTGGCACTCAATGTGATGTTGGCAGGTCCGTTTACATTGGTAGTACTGGAACTTACAGATACCGTTGGAAGCGGATTGGAATATAATTGCGAGACCGGCACCACTTCTCTTGTTTGTTGTGCACTTGACCATTCAAATTTAATATTAGCACCCCCAACATTTTCAAAGTATTCCACTTTGATGTCGTACTTTAATCCTGCGGTCAGTGTAATCTTTCCGGTATAATCTGTTCCCCAGTTATCTGCCCATTGGTCAATGATCAACACATTATTGACCCAAACTCTTCTTCCATTATCGGAGTTGATATAGAACGTATATTCACCGGAATATTTCGGTTGAATTTGACCCGTCCATCTGGCAGAGAAACGATCCGTGTTTACTGCTGCATTCGGAGAGCCATCACCCCAACTCATGTTGAGTGTCGCGTCTTTTCTGCTGAAGACCGATGTTTCAAAATTCATTCCGTTGAAATAATTTCCTGTTAGCCCGTCTCCTGTCCCATTATTGTCATTTGCACGGATTTTCAAGGAAGTTATTCTATCGTTCCACTCCGCAAGCCAACCGTTGTCTGCCGTATAATCTACCGAAGCACCAGTGAAATTATCGCCGTCGTATCCTGTTACTTTAAATCCTTGCGCGACTTTTATAGAAGTGATATCATTGTTGGATATACCCTTCGCTTGTAATTGTGCCAAAGTATAATCTCCTGCATCTAATCCCACAGCATAACCGCCAAAATTGACATCCTGAAAGGCAGTCACCACATAAGGTCTGATATCAGTGATCTTAACAGAAGAAATTTTATCGTTCCAATCTGCCAGCCAATTGATGTCTGCAGTATACTCTTTGGATGTTCCGGTAAAATTATCACCATCGTATACCGTCACTTTAAATCCCGGTGTGATTTTAAAAGAAGTAATGTCATTGTCTTGTATGCCTCTTGCCTGCAATTGCGCCAAGGTATAATTTCCTAAATCGAGTCCTCCCGTATAACCACCATAGTTGATGTCCTGATAAGCATTGACAATAAATGTTCTATTGTCTGTAATTCTTAGAGAAGATACTCTATCGTTCCAGTCAGCCGCCCAAGCGGTGTTTGCTGTAAATGTTTTTGAGGCTCCGGTGAAATTATCGTTCTCAAACACTGTGACCGAATAACCTGTAGGAACAGTGAAAGACGTGATGTCATTATCTACTACACCTCTTGCCTGTAACTGCGCTAACGTATAATTTCCTAAAGGAAGCTGAGAATAGAAACCCGAGTAATTAATGTCCTGGTAAACGTGCACTTTGTTTAAGCTCGCAACAGATTCAAACAAATGCAACCCACTGCTTTGCGTGGACAGATCAATGGTGCCGTTTGGCAAGGCTCCCCAATCGTAACTGATCAGGTAGTTTGATTTATTCACCGAATTGGCCCAGGCATAATCACCGGTATAGTTGATCACTCTCAAATAACGCTCTTTTTGTGCTTGTGTTAAATTCCCTATACGCACAAACTCTATAAACCATTTAGCGAATATTCCTTTAAACAAACCACCATCGCCTTGTCCTTTTTCATTTAAGAAAAACACACCGCCATTATAGAGTCTATAGTTCATCATAAACTCTGAAGCCTTGATTCCGTCTTCTATATAAGTCTGAGAACCCGTAACCACCGCCAGTTCCAAACAAGCACCGATGAACATACCGGAGTTGTAAGAGAATTGCCAGCCTTGATCGAAGTTTCCCGGAGCATCCCAAATACCTCCTTGTTCGTTGAGTACGTTGGCTTTCATCCAGGCGTGCAGATCTTTCGCCATTTGCAGATTCGCCGGATCCCCTTCCAGTTTGTATAATTTTACGGCGATGATAATTGCCGGACTGTTAGCGATAGAATTTTTACAAGGCGTTGTACATCCTTTTTTCCAGGACATGGCACCATTGGTATAACCAGTTTTAATTTCCGCCCAAATGTCATGCACCGCGTTCAGAAATTCCGGATCTCTGGTCGCATAATAACAATTAAAATTAGCCAGGCATAACCACTCCAAATCATCGTAATAATCGTTGCGATAAGTTCCTGCAGCGTACAGGTTATATTTTCGTATACCGGCAAGGATGTTTTTCATCCGCGTTTTGTATACAGGATTACGCGTTCTTTGGAAAGCATCTGCTAAAGTTTCGAGTGTGTGTGCAGTTATCCAATAGCCGTAACCATATGGGTTGTTATCCGAAGCACTGTTCCACTTGTAATAACTTCCATCAGCCGACATGAAAATATTCTGCGTACCATTTTGCAGATTTTCCGCGCGTTGATCAACAGACTGGGCGAAAGCAGGACTTGCTAACAGCCATAAAGCAGCCGCGAACATTACATTCAATAATCGATTTGTACTTTTCATTTCCATAGCCTTTATTATTGGGGTAAAAAACTCCGGATCGTACGATCCGGAATTGTAGAATTAATTTTTATAAGTACCCTGACAAATACTATGATTTTCTTATGTTCTGTCTTGCCCCTAAATCCCCTAAAGGGGACTTTCCAGTAATAACATTCGCTTCACTCCCTTTTTCTTATTCTAATTGTCCATAAGGACATTTATTAAGTATCAAACTAAAGTCCCCTTCAGGGGATTTAGGGGCGGATGAAATGAATTTTTCAGTTTTGTAAATATTTATCAGGGTATATTTTTTAATCCATTTTTTGTATGATCACTTTAGAATCGGCGTCGATTTTTATCAAATAGGTACGGAGCGGCACTGGTTATCTACAAGAAAAACCTTGAATTCTTACATAATAAGGAACAGCTTTTCATAAAAAAGTCTGATTTGGGAGGCTATCGTGTAAATTTCACTTGAAGCACCGGTTAAAAACAATACCTAACCCGCTAAAGGCAAGGTTTTGGGCCTAATAAATGCAGCAACAAAGTATCAAACTTATATCAATCCTTTCAGCATATGCCCCAGGATGGGTTCACACTTCTCACGGCAGCAAGGATAAAAATGACCGTGTTTCCAATGATCGGATTTTGGGGATTGTCCCCACCAAAATTCCGCCAGCGCCAAGGGTTGAAATTGATGTTGAAAAGCATACTGCAACAACTTAGGTCCGGCACATTCACCGGCACCACTCGGAGGATTTTTGTAAGATGCCTGATTAAAAATAGCGTTCAGACTTTTTTCTTCTCCTGCCTGGTTGAGAAAAAAATAACTATCAAACAATTTTTGCTGAAGTGCGATCGAATTACTTTTGCGTAAATTTTTCAGACGATTGATTTCTTCTTCATAAGCTTCAGGCTTTTGGATTTCCAATTGTTCAAGCTGTTGATTGATCAACGCGAGTTCAGCCATCCCTTCATTGAGAAAACTATTTTCTGTTAAACTATCAAACACGGGCGGGACAAATTTTGGGTGATGGTTTCCACCTGCCAACTTACCGGAGAAAGCAGCCAGGTAACCAACCTCACCCTTCTGATTCTTGACCAAGAGTACGCCGAACATTTTACCAATGATCGTTCCTTCATTTTCGCAATTCTGTACTAAGCCAAAGTTATGAGACCAACTTTTTTGTTTTTGTATATAAGCCTGCAACTCTTCTGCAGCCAATAGGCACAGCGCATGAGGAGTATTGTCCTCCAACATCGAAAACCGATCAGGTAATGAAAGACTGATTTCGGATTGAAAAGAATGAAATAAACTATTGTCGAAAGAAGCTGTCACAGCATGCATAGTAAGGCTACAAGATAGGCAGATAAATTAGTATAACTCTATTCCCTTTTCTGGTTGTGTATTAATCTTTAAAATTGAGCTTTTTAGAAGTATAGATTTAATTTAGGTACAGGTTTAAATAATGAGAAATGATTAAGGCGCCCCTGCGGGTCGTGTCCGGCTGGCAGTGGGATCCTCACTCAACCTTATCTTGAAAAGTAAAAGGTAACAACTAAATTAGGGAACATAATGCTTTCTTCGTCACATTTTTTTGTTAGTTTTAGTAAGATGAAGTTTATTCTCACCACATTCCTTCCCATACTTATTCTTTTGCTGCCTTCTCTCTTCCAAATCACCTGGACGATTTCTAGGGTAAAGCGAAGATCAGAGCTTCCTATCGGAATTACGTATGTCTTGACGATAGGTCTCCTGCTATTCGCAGTGGCCATGGCCATAAAATTGTCTGACCTCGGTGAAAACTATGGTGTAAAGGGAGAAGAGATGCAATGCAACAATTGGATCTTAGCCTACTTAGTTGGAGGATCTTTGGTGGGAACAATAATTGCCACCGGGATTGCTGTTTTTGGATTGTTTGCTTACTACAACCAGAAGACTAACGAGTGAAACTTTATTCGATAACGTGTCTATCTTTCCTTAGTTCCTTCTCATTCCGCTTCATGTACTTCTTATAATCTTCATCCATCACCATTTGACCTTCGGACAGCATGCGAGGGTTGACCGTGTAGATGTTGTTGTAAACAATTTTTCCTTTGGCATCGATGACCCATAGTTCGATCACGGCAAAGAGTCCGCCGCCACCTGCTCCTCCAGCGCCACCTCCCGCAGTAATAATTTCCATGTGTATCTCCGTCAATCCGGTAACCGGATATACGATTTCCTGATCACGCAACTGAATGTAATCGGGTTGGAAGATGTCTTTGCAGGCTTTGAGATGAGCGAAGGTTGAGGTCTGACCATAAGCCACGCTGCAAAAGCATATAAAAAAAAGAACAAGCGAATTCTTAAGCATGGGAAATAGAGGAGTAAGTCTTTTGTAGGACATGAATCATACTGTTTTATAATAGACCAGATCACCGATTCAGCAATCATGAACGTTTTTTACTATTCATGATGAACTTCAAGGTGTCTTTCCCAAGTTCCTGGTCTCTTTTATTAAACGCTTTGAGCTCTGTGACAATAGATGGATTGACCCTGGCCTCTTCCGCTACCATTTCATAGGCCTGATCTTTTACCCATTCCTGAATTTCATTCTTCTTTGCGTATTCGTATTGCAGGATTTTCACAAAGACTTCTCTGTTCGCTCCGTTTACATCGTTTGCTTGCACAGCAGCTATCGCATGTTTCAAAGCTTCCGGTTCTTCGATGTTGCTCAGATAATTATTCAAACAATTGAAAGCATCTTTATCCGTTCTCCATCCCTGCAACAAGTATTCTTGCGCTGTGAAAGGGTCGTCCATCTTCTCTTTACAAAGCAATGCAGCTTTGATGTATTGATCTTTACTCTTATACTCTTCTACGCGCTTGCCATAGTGAACGAGGGATTCTTTCTTTTTAAAAATACTCACGTACAGATCACCAACCTTTTCATGATCGCCTAGCTCTTTGTAAAGATCGATGGCCTGATCTGTCATCTTTCCTTTCTCATATGCGATAGCCGCCTTCTTCTTGTCTTTTACATGCTTCAGATAAATCGTAGCGGCTTCCTGGTAATGCTTCCCTGCTTCGAGCGTCTCTGCCGCTTTATGATAATTCTTTAACAATTTCATGTAAACAAAAGCGGCCTTCTGGTATTCTTCCTTTTTAATCAGTTCCTCAGCGGTTGCTGTATATTGGCTTTGCAAGGTATGGTAATGACTGCTTAAGTCTATCGCTCCTGATGTCTTCGAAGAATTGCTACTGCTTATGCTGCCGAACAAAGAAAAGTCAAACCATCGTTTCGATAAGTCGAATTTGCCAGACATCCCTCCGCGTGTACTGCCATTATCATCCAGCGGTATGGCATACTTCAAGGCTTCGCCAGGGTTATTTTTCAGCATGTCCAGCAGTTTCTCAACATTGCTTTGATTCCTTTTTTCCAATTCCTCAAAATCTTCCTGTAAACGATTGGTCAAATTTTTGGTTCCTGATTTTCCAAACAATGCTGTAAAAAAAGACTCCGCTTTGGACATCAAGCCTGTCTTGACAGAGGAGCTGTTATTGGAATCCGATTTCTTTTTTTTCTTGTCAAACAATAGTCTGTAAAACTCCAGCTTAGCCTTTTCTGTGGCATTTAACGGATCTGTTTTCATCTTTTCCTTTTTAGGGAAAACACTTTCTTCCATCTGCTTCATGACTTCTTCCGGAGAAACCGCTTTGATCTGAAAATTTTTCACCTGCTCCGGAATGAAAAAAGCTTCCTTCGGTTTTGTTGTCTCGCAATCTTTCATTGCCGGTAATTGGAGATGGGCTTTCAGAGATACAGTTTGTTTGAGTTCCACTAAACCAAAATCTGGATGGTACACATGTTTAGAAAACGAGAGCAAAGAATCGATCTCCTGATCTGTCATCGAAGGAAGCACAGTCGTTCGTTCTGGTATATACAAGGTATCCGAAACCTGCTGACACCATTCATGTTGATCAATAGCTTCCAATTTGATACGGATTGGGAAAATCACAAAGCATCCCCAAATGCTATTCGCTGTATTACCTGGAATGGGATATACTTCCAGGTCTTCCCAACGCAACTGAAGTCGCTGAATTTCCAGTACCCATTGTTTCACCGATGAATTCCTGATCAGGAAAGCACGCAAGGGGAATTCATTTTTAGGAGATGGTTTAATGTGCAGTTCCATTGCCCTGAATTGATTTTATAAATGGTGTAATATACCTTTCGAAGAAAAGCTCCGGTTCTATTTTTGGAATTTCGTTATCAGGATGTCCCCATGCCGCCACCGTTGATAAGGTTACTCCCGCGCCTGCTGCTTCCAGTGCTGTTTTCATTTCAATGGCCTTTTGTAATGAAACAGCCGTCGCCAATACACTAGGCAACTGCTCCGACAGTTCTTTCGCCTTCGCTAATCCATAATTCGTATGGCTCTTGATGGCTTTCACCAAATCAAGCCTGCCGGCACCGCTTGCTTGTAAGGTGATGGTATACAACTTTGATTTATGATAATACTCATTGCCTGAAAAGGCTTGCGCTGTCCCTACTCCGAGAGCGCCATCTAAAAACCCCGGAATATAGATAGCCGGAATATTCACGTCGCTGCTTTTTAAAATAAACAATCCCTTTCGGTCCACTTCCACAACACTGCCGTCTGGAAATACAAACTCGTTGTTAGAGTTCTTTGTGGCAATCACAATTGCCCTGGTAGACCTAGCTGTATCAAGCTTTATGTGTCTTCCTTTATTGATATGGAAGGTATGCTTGTTAAACCCCAGATTGCCCGCATCATCAATGAAAACCGAATGCACATTTTTAAGAATGCCCGGCATAAGCCTGGAGATATTATTGGCTCTGTAAGTCTCTTCGCTGCGGTCAGGAGGAGAAAACCCTTCTTCCATTTTTGTGACTGCTCCTTCAAGATCAATTCTATAAACGACAGAACTGCTGAATTGATAGAAATTGTCTTGCTCAAAAGAAAAGACCGGTTTTCTGTCTGCAACAACATGATCAATGCTAACCGATTTCTTCGTCTGAAGATTCAAGAGGATCAATTTTTTTTCATAGCCGCTGTACATCAGCAACACGTATTCTCCATTCGACAAATAACCTACTTCCACATGTTCCGTGGCAAAGGGCAATTGTTTGTATATAACCTCCCATCCTTTGCTGTTGTTCTGACTATTTTTATCGTAGTAACGCAACAATGTTTTATCTTTTGTCACCTGGAAAAACTCGCCGTCTGAGGAACCGACTGTTTTTAAACCAGAACCGGAGCTTCTTATCAGTATAGGACAGTTTTCATTTATTGATTCTCTTGGAACAACTTTCCTATTTTTCTTTTTACTTGCCTCCCATATTTCTTGCAGTGGCAACTGCAAGCGCTGAAGATGTTTCTTGCTGTTTTGTTGCTTCTTGTAAAAATCAATGGTACCCGAAGCATCCGTGTATAACCAGTAGTGAATTTTATCCTGGTATTCATTCATGGCTTTCAGCATGGCCGGTTGTTTCAAGGAGGATGCCGCCGTAACTAAAAAGACTTCTCTTCCTTTTGTGGAAGGAAAATCCTTGAAGAAAGCCGACAGCCCATGGGCAGCATGCAAACCGGCATCCACAAACTGCATGCCTTCGATCACAGCATGCACCGTATCTATTGACACCGCATGATAAGTATCACCGATCACATAGACACGGCAATTCATTTTTGCTTTCGGATGATGCGCGATCGCAAGAGATAATGAAAACGACAGTATCTTCGGCGTGCCCCAATTTTTCAGTGACACATCCAGTAAGATGACCCGCTCCATAGTATTACTCTCAGGTGGTGTTTCACGACGGATGTATAGAGATTCATTATTGGCGACGCGCGACAAAAACACCAGGTCATCGTTAGCAAATTCTGAAATCAATAATTTATCGAAAGTACCTTTGTTGGTCAAATCCGAAACGCCTCCAATGGATTGCATGCTGGGCATGAAGCTGTGCGCGGGAACGTGCAAGCCGCTCCATATTCTTTTTACCAAAGCTGCGGCATGAAATGTTTTGTTGTTGTCAATCAATTGTTCAATAAAATCTTTCTCCTCTTGATCGACTAATGATTCTTCGATCTGTAAGGATTCAGGCTCTATGTCTTTGAGTCCGGCGACTTTGTTTAAAATATCCTCTACGCTGATAAACTTAGCAGCCAACAAGCTGATGGTACGGAAGTCTTTACTAAAAACAAGACGTGAAAAATTCTTTTTAACCGTTACGCGATTGATTGTCTGTTGATCCCCATTCGTGAGAAAAGTACCGAATGCTGTTCCGGATGACAAACTTTCACTTATGCTTTTTGAATCTTTCATTCCACAGATGGAATGGCAATTCTCGAAAATGGCTTGAAACACTAGCGCTCTTTTTTGGCCGGTTTTGTATTCCTCCGGAATTTCAGACAGCACCTTTAAAAAAACTTCCGCATTGTTTGTTTCAGCCACTATGCTTGGATGCAGATCTTTCTCTTCATCGATAAGCTTTCTTATGTTTTTTATACTTTCCAAGCCACCGGGATTGGTGGCTATCATGGCCAATACTAAAGAACCAAAGGGAGGCAAACCCTGATGCGATAGTTTTTGTACGACTTCACTTAGAAAGGCGCGGTACGCAATGGTATGCGAACCGGGTATGCTGATTACTTCTGCCTGGTCTTCCCATTGCCAGAAATAATTCTGATAAGACTGAAAATATTCATACGCATTCATGCCGCCAATCTTTATAAAGAAGCTACACTCAATCGAAAAGAACTGAGCGATAAAATTTGCACATCATTTTTAGGAACCAGAAAGCAGGAATTGTCCGCTGACCAGATGATCCAGGCATCGTGTTGTGAATTGATGGCATGGTTCAATTCATCCGTCAGGGAAAACAAATCAAAGTCATAACCTGCCGGCAGCAGAAATTCTTTCTTCTGCCAGAAGACTTCTCCTTGAATCGGAAGCTGAGGGGTACCAAACAACAGCACTTTTTGTTGATCCAAAATTGTCCAGGATAGTTTCTCCAATCTCACAGACGGTGCTCCGGTGATGTATCTGTTCAAGACATTCAGATCGGTGATCATCGCCACCGTTTGGCGCTCCTGATCATCGGCAACCAGCCTTAGTTCTACGCTTTCAGAAATACCGAAATAGTTATGATTCAATAACGGAAGCCTCACCGGCAATGCGCGATCAATAGACGTCCACAACAAAGACGGGATGTTACGGTCAGGTAAAAGACTGTTCAACAAAAACAATTTTGCGCCTTTGGCATAGAAAAAAGATTTTTGTGACAAACTCTTAATTTCCAGGGAATGAATCTGAACATAGTTCAGATCCTTCAGCCAAATCTGATTCCCTTCCGTGCCCATCTTCACATTGTTCCAATGGCGAATGCTTGCCAGTTCGTTTTTTTGCGAAGCAGAGATCAACACATAGTAGACTATATCGTTTGAAGCATTTTCTGCCATAAGGATTCGATCTCTGTTTGAATATGCTGCTTGTGTTCATTGTTCTTGATCCAGTTGCAGCGGTTTTGGATGTAACGGAGTTTGTCCTTGACCACGTTCTGATCTTCAAAGGATAAGTCTCCGCTGTTCCATTTTTTAGCCAGCAGCTCCACCTCTTTCATCAATTCTTCTGCATTCGGCATCTTATTGAAAAAAGCCTGTGGATGAGGATTTAAAGCCGTGTCCTTTTCAATGATGGTATCAATGACACCCGCCAATATTTCAATTTGCTCTTCCGTATCCCAGATGTATTTCAATACCCATAAGTCAGAAAGTATGGCTTCTGTTCTGTTACTGATCAAAGCACTTGCCGCAATGATGTTTTGAATTTTCACTGCTCTCCTGTCAGAAATTTTAATGCCTGTATTTCTGAGGTTTCGGATCAGGTCCACGTATTGTTTTCTAATCGGAGATAAATCCACCTGTTTGCGTCTTTCCTGAAGCGCTATAATTTCTTGCGGTGTAATGGACGGCTTCTCTTTCGCGTCACGATTGGCAAGATTCCAGCCTGCTAATAATACTTCTTCCAGACGATCTGTATCCACGTAATCACAACGCAAACGAATCAGGAAGCGATCCAGCAAGGCGCCCAAGGCTTCGTCTTCCGGAAGCATGTTGCTTGCGCCGACAAACATCAAGGCCGGAAGTTTCTTCGTTTCTTTTCCTCTTCTGAATATTTTTTCATTCAGCGCCATCAGCAAACTGTTTAGAATCGCACTGTTGGCATTGAAAATTTCATCTAAGAAAACCATGGAAGCTTCCGGCATCATACCTTCTGTATTGGTTACCAATTCCCCCTCTTTTAGTTTTCGGATATCGAATGGTCCGAATATTTCATTGGGTTCGGTAAAGCGTGTCAACAGGTATTCGAAATTATTTCCATTTTCAAGGCAAGCAGAAAGCAATCGAATGATCGCACTCTTGGCTGTACCTGGAGGTCCCAGCAAGAAGGCGTTTTCATTAGCGATCAAACTGATGCCTAATAAATCTATGATTTCATCTTTTCCAACAAATGATTCTTTTACGAAAAGAAGAACCTTGTTGAGTTTATCAATACTTTCCATCTTATGTTGTTTCTATTTTATAATTTTTCCAAAAGTCTTCAGCAAAAATCCCTAAACTAGCCCGCACGGTATCTTTGCAAGCAGGGTGTTGAGCCAATGCTATTTTCTTAAAGCGTATAATTCTATCGCTGTACAATTGAAGCACACAGGGGCTTTCCTGAATGCCTTTGAAATTCAAAACTTCCGGATCTACTGTATGATAAAGCGCGGAATAATGCCAGGTATTCAGCAAGCGCTCTAGCAACTCAATGAGTGGATCTTCGCTGTCTATAGCTGTCAGTTGAACCAATAAGTCAGCAATAAAACGCAAGGTAAGATCTGCCGACAACACTGCAGCAGGAGTGATGTCCTTTGAAAAATCAGGAAACAAAAGGTTAAGCTCCGTTTCTTTATTTTCTCTGTACAAGATCAATTGCGCCGCACGGTAAATGGTAGTGGCAGCCCACAAGGCAGCTTCTGCATCAAACTCCGGAGCCTGGTAAGGATAACTTAACGTTTCATTTTGATATTCTGTTTCAAGAAAACGAATAACTTCTTGCTCTTCTTCGGGAAAAGTATTCAATAAATTGACATAAAGCATAATTTCCTCTTGCTGACGCAAATTCTGAATCATGTTTAAAAAATAAGCTTCCATCGTATAAATTGACTGAGTACTTATAGAATACTTGAAATAGACCGGCCAGAAATAATGTGTGGCAAATGACCTTCCAATCGTGCTCACAATTTAGCCATTTATTACTCTATTTTTCATAACCTGCCCTCCAATCTGAAAAATTTATGATCTGCTGTTATTCAATCCTTTTGCTCTCTTAAACGATCGCCTAAATTGCCAGAGAACCCCTTTTGTGTTCAACAAACCCTTCTGGTCGTTAGTCTTTTTCGCTGCCCATTACATACCCGCTGAAACAGCGACTCTCAGCAGGCGAATGAAATAAAATTATTGTTGTAATTTGAGCTCATGCAAAGACTCAAAGCCTCCTATTACTTAAACACGGACGTTGTTTTTCTTGCCAAGGATCTCCTTGGCAAAACGCTTTGCACGCGCATCAACAACACACTCACTGGCGGCATCATCACGGAAACGGAAGCTTATGCCGGTGTGAACGATAAAGCTTCGCATGCCTACAACGGTAGAAGAACCAATAGAACAGAAACCATGTACAGCAAAGGCGGTGTAAGCTATGTGTACTTGTGCTATGGCATTCACCACCTTTTTAATATCGTTACCCATGCAAAAGACATTCCTCATGCCATCCTGATTCGAGCGATTTATCCTACGGTTGGCATCGAAGAAATCGTGCAACGACGCGGTGTAAAGCTTTCTAAAAATTTCTGCGTAGGACCTGGCAAAGTATCACAGGCTTTGGGAATAAACCTGCTGCATAATAATCTATCCTTAACAGGAAAAGAAATCTGGTTGCAGGACGACGGCATCAAAATAAATCCAAACGATATTCATGTCGGTCCGCGCATAGGCGTGGATTATGCGGGGGAAGATGCGAAGTTGCCGTATCGGTTTTGGACGACGAATTATGATTTTTAAAGGATTCAGGATTTAATTAAATGACCTTCTAAACTCCAAGGGCGAAAGCTTGGTTTTGGTCCTGAATAATTTGCTAAAGGATTGCGGATGCTCAAAGCCCAATTCATAGGCCACCTGACTTACAGACAAACTCGTCGTAGATAATTTTTCTTTCGCTTTTTCAATCAGTTTGTGGTGTATGTGCTGTTGGGCATTTTGTCCGGTGAGGGAACGAAGCATATCACTTAAATAAGTCGGCGTGAGGTAAAGACTTTCTGCCAGGTATTGCACGGTCGGGATTCCTTTGCTCAAGGATTTCTCACTGTCAAAGTATTCCTCTAAAACGTCTTCCATCTTTTGCAACAAATCATTGCTTACGGCTTTGCGTGTAATAAATTGTCGCTTATAAAAGCGATTTGCATAATTCAATAACAATTCGATTTGAGAAATGATGACGTCCTGACTAAAATCATCAATCCTGCTTTGCAACTCTTCGCCGATGATTCTAAAAATACTCATCATGGTCTCCTTCTCTTTCTCTGACAAATGCAAAGCTTCATTGGCGGAGTAAGAAAAGAATCCGTACTGTTTAATCTTTTTAGCTAAAGGATAACCCAACAAAAAATCCGGATGAATAAGCAAAGTTTCTTGCGAACAAGCGCCTTCCGCCAATTCTTCCGCACCGCCAATGATCTGATGCGGCGAGGCAAACAGAAGACCGCCTTCGTCAAAATCATAATGACCTTGTCCGTATCTCATCCTGCCACTGAGCCGGGGTTTGTAGGATATTTTATAATAGTGCAACACATGCGGTTGAGGCATCCTACTTGCAATGACCTGGTTCGTTGCTCCGTCAATCAAACTGATCAAAGGATGCGCAGGCGCAGGCAAACCAAACGCTCGGTGTACATCGGATAGCGATTCCATGTTCAGGATTGGCTGTTCTTCTTTTTTCATAATGAGAACATTTAATTCAATGGTCTTTAGATATAATTTTGAGAAACAGAGACAGAAAGAGTGTCCCTCTTTCTGTCTCTGTTTCTGTACTTTATCCTTGTGCTGCTTCAGAAACTTCCTGCCAAGCCTCCCACTCTGCCATGCGCTCTGCGTAAGCTTTCCGCACCCAGGGCAAATTGTGACTTCCCAGGAAGAAACGCAAAGGCGGGTTTTCGGAATCCACCAATTTGAAAAGCGCTTCCGGTGTAGCATTTGGATCGCCTCGTTCTAGATTTTTTAATTCATCGAAGAAATGATTCTTAAAATCTGTATAGAGATCAAGACCTGCGGCAAACTTCAAAGACTCCGGACTTCCAAACTCTGTTGCATAAGCGCCGGGTTCGATGATGGTCACTTTGATGCCAAATGCTTTTACCTCTGCGGCCAAACTTTCATGGATCGCCTCGAAGGCCCATTTGGAAGAACAGTAATAACCAATTACCGGTAAGACTACATGGCCTAAATTACTGGATGTTCCAATGATATGGCCATACCCTTGTTGGCGCAATAAAGGCAAGGCTGCCTGGATAACAGCGACCGGACCTAAAACGTTCGTCTCGTACATGGCCCTTATTTCGTCTGCACTGGCTTCTTCAATGGTGCCGACTAGAGAATAACCTGCGTTATTCAATACAATATCCAATCTGCCGAAATGCGTGTGTGCTTGTTGCACGCTGCTCTTCACCAGATCGGGTTTGGTCACATCCAATTCGAGGGTGAGCACCTGGTCTCCATATCTTTCTTTAAAATCGGCAATGCTCGTCAGTTTACGTGCCGTAGCCACTACCTTGTCTCCGCGCTTCAAAGCGGCTTCTGTCCACACGCGTCCAAACCCGCGCGATGCGCCGGTGATGAACCATACTTTATTGTTCTCTTGTGCCATGATGGTATCGTTTAAATGTGATACCACAAAGGAAGGGACTGCGGATTTCAGACGTGTAGCCTAATTGAGGATTTATGTAGGCTAATTGGGAGATGAGAAATGTAATAATTGCTAACCTTTCCCCATACGAAGTACATATTCTCTAAAAATTTGTTTCGCGCAATCCGAGGCACAAATCAAGCCGCCTGCCATCAGGATAAACAATGGTCCTAGTCCGGAAAAGAATTGGAAGAATTGATGAGGTTCATGAAGCTTATTGGCTATAGCGACGAGTAAAAAGATAAGAGCTGCTAATGAGGCAACAGCGATTAATAAACCGCCGACCAAACCGATCTTATAAAACCAAATACCTAAGAGTACCATTGTTCCGATGATGACGACCACACCGGCACCTGCATAGGAAGGATAGTCCCCTTGATTGGACACTATTTCCACAACTGCAAATAGTATAAACACAGTAAAAATAACGATGCGCAGCGCATGAATAAAATAACGCTGACTATTGGCAAGAAGTATAATGAATTTTTTCATGATCGATTGAATTTAATCTTTTGTCTATTCACCTTGTTGTGTAGCCACCGACCACATGTTTCCCGCAAAGTCTTTGAAGGTACCACGCTTATCCGGATCTCCCTTTTGTTTTGGTTCTTCTATAGACACACAACCGGCCTTGATCGCTTTTTCAAATACTTCATCTACATTGGGCACATACACATGCACGACGAGGGAAAGAGCCGGATACTGTTCTGAGGCACTGCCTAACATAATGACTGAATCATACACTTTCATCTCCGCATGCATGACTTTACCATCCGGTGTGTCATAACGTCTCAATTCTGTGGCATTAAAAACTTGTTTTAATAGATCTATCAATTTCTGTGCGCCTTCTACAATAAAATAAGGAGAGACGGAATTGTATCCTTCCGGTTTAAATGGTGTTGCCATATTGCTTACAATTTGGTGATTATTTTTTGTTGCGCTCTTTACATTATACGATGAGCAGAAAGCTATCGCATTATTATTCTGTTTTCTTTATAAATGTAATATCTTTGAATGAACTTTTTGAACCCAGCTGGTCGGAATTTATTCTAAAATTTTTAATTGATGAGGCGTAAACTCAACATGCTTTGGTTTTTTTTGGCCGTGACGCCTTTGCTCTGCGTGGCGGCTTACCTTGTTGTGCGTTACGAGAAACCATTTGAAGTGATTTCAGAGGAAAAAGGATTGCAAACGGATTTTGTGTGGAATACTTACACAGACCAACTGCATCAAGGGAAAAGTGAAATACATAAAACAGGCAATGATGCCTTTGAATACCAATACCGCTTAAAAGAAGGTTATCGTTTTAAGTTTGCACTGATCGGCATAGAAGGCCGTCATTCCAAAGTGTTTGACTTATCGGCCTACAATGAAATCGACATCTGCTTAAAGGCTCAGCAAGGTAAAGGCGTTTTGTTTTATCTGTACACGGCTTTTCCAAAAGAGAAAAAACTCAACCATCCGTCCAGACCTCATCAATATATTCTCCATGCAGACACGTCTTTTACCCAACTTATATTGCCTATGCAGGAATTGTATACGCCAGACTGGTGGTACATCGAGGTGAATGAAACCAGAGCCGGTTTAGGTGAACCGCTCTATGAAAAAACACTGGGCATCAGTTTTGGAAATTGCGTACACATGAAAGTTGAAACACCGGATGTTGTGACAATCAGAAACCTCAGATTTTCTGTGAACCTATGGCCCTATTTCATACAAACGCTGCCTTATGTTGTTGGCTACTATTTTTTAATTTTCCTTTATCATGTGATCAGCAAAAAACGCCGCAAGAAACTGGTGTTACTCGAAAGACCTGTCTTGCCAGACAGCGAACAACAGAGCGATGAGCAAAGGGTTTTTGAAAGGATCGGCGCGCATTATTTTGAGCCGAACTACAGCATTGAAAAGTTAAGCCGTCAAGTCGATATGCCGGAAACAAAAGTGCATGACATCATTCAACACAAAACAGGCCTACGTTTTAAACCCTTCATTAATTATATAAGAATCAAGGAGGCCGAACGTTTACTCTCCGAAACCGATTTGCCCGTATACGAGTTGGCCGAAAAGGTGGGATTCAAAACCAGAGAACATTTCAATAGGTTATTTAAATCCCAAACAGGATTTAATCCTTTAGAAATAAGGAAAAAACAACATGACCTTTCTACCAAACAGGATGAACAGAAATAACATTAAGAAAATCCTGCTTTCCCTGCCGCCTATTGGAATTTTATTGGCCTATTTTTTTCTTAACTCTGCACCACTTGTAATCGTGAGTCCGGAAACCGGATTTGACAGCACTCGCTTTCGTGTGCAAGTGATTACAGATGAACACAGTGGCGGGCATTCTTCCATCGTACTGCTTAACGAACCCGCCAACACGCTGTCGTACCGTTATGTGTTAGACAATACATTGGGCGAACCCATTGCAAGAGTTTTGATTCAATCTTCGCAAGAGAAATCGATTGATCTCTCTCCTTATAATACATTGAGCATAACGCTCCGATCTGAAAAAGGCAAACGCATTCCTTTTCTTCTTTGCAATCCCATTCATATACACTCTACCCCTCAGGAACTCAGAACATACCATTTGCTGGTGAACTATGCCGATGCGGACAGCAGCCTGAAAAAATACGCGTTACACTTTCATGATTTTGCTACGCCGGATTGGTGGTACGCTTTCGCCTCTAACCAGGACCACCAAAATCAGAAACAACATATAGTGAAGGCCCAATACCTCGTACTCAGCAACAGTACATTCACAGGCAATAAAAATGAGGATACAGTAACCGTTTCTGATTTACGACTGGTCTATGATTTCAGCGGTTTTTTCATTTGGTGTGGGTTATTGTCGTTGGTGTATTATCTGGCTTATGTTATGGTATTCTATTTTCCCAAAAACATAGGAGCGGAAACCATCTACCTCTTGTACAAAAAAATTGACACGGTCAATTATGAAGAGTCAGACAAGCAAACGGTACTCGCAGGAATTCAGCAAAATTTTAAAAATCCCGAACTGACAGTATCAGACATTCAAAAAGAAACCGGAATTCACGAACGGAAAATTTCGGTGATTCTAAAAAAACACACTCAGCTCACCTTCAAACAATACGTCAATCAACTGCGCATTGAACACGCTAAAAAACTACTTGTTGAAACAACTTTATCTGTGTCCGATATTGCTTACGAATGCGGATATAATAATGTGTCGCATTTCAACCGTGTATTTAAGAGTGAAGAAGCCTGTTCCCCTCAGGAATACAGGCAGCACAAAACCCACGCTAATTAGTGATAAGCGCCGTTTATCCTATTTTTTTCCAATAATGTAAAGTCCCCTCAGCCTTAAAACCCAACCTTTGGATTCATGCATCATGATTCGCAAGGGAAGGCTATGTCAAAAAAAGATTGGCTTTCACAACGATCCGCATGAAGGCTTGTAACATGTTTAACCAATCTATATCACTATGAAAAAAATGAAACGACTCACCCTGGTATGGCTGCTTTCTTTGGGAAGCCTCTATTATGCCATGGCACAAAACGTCCCAACAAAAGTTTCTCTGACCTTGCCGGCTGTGTCCGGAAAAACGCTCAGACAAAGTCAAACCATTGATCTTCCGCTGCCCGGAGCAAAACAACTGAAGGGGGAAATCAATTACAACCAATCACCGGAAAGCGGAAAGCAAAACGTGGTCGGTAGCATCGAAGGAATTTCAGGATCCAGCTTTTACCTGAGAGCAAACGGCACTGCACTCGAAGGAAACATTATCCTGAAAGAAAGTAAAAAAGCCTACAGCTATTTCAGCAATACGGCCGGTACTTATGTGAAAGAAGTAAACATAGAATCGGTATTGTGTGTGGAATACCAAGCAGCAACCGTTAAATCCAGCGTTGCACCGAGCCTGATAGGATCAACACCTACTTCCTTAAAGCTTCAAAGTTTACCCGGTGCTGCTGCTTGTGTGCTATTGGATTTTGACGGGCAGTATGTTGCCGGTACACCCTGGAACAATGGTCAGCCGATCAACGCACTTCCTTCAGGTTTTACAGAGGCGGAGATCCGCGAAACGTTTGACCTGGTGAAAGAAGACTTCCTTCCTTTCAACATCAACATCACCACAGACTCTAACGTTTTCTTTACTTACCCTCAAGCATCGAGAATGCGTGCCATCATCACACCTACCAGCGATGCAGCACCAGGATGGGGCGGTGTAGCGTATATCGGTTCCTTTAAATGGGACGACGATACACCTTGCTGGATTTTTAACCTGGGTGCAAAAAATGCGGGCGAAACGGTTTCACACGAAATCGGTCATACCCTTGGCTTATTGCACGATGGAAGAAACGGACACGCTGGAGCTGCACATGAAGAATACTTTAGCGGACAGGGCAGTTGGGCACCGATCATGGGTGCGAGCTTTTCTCCTGTAGTGACGCAATGGAGCAAAGGCGAATACCCCTTCGCCAACCTGCAGGAAGATGACCTGGCGATCATTGCCGGTTATACGAATGCCTTTGGTTACCGCAACGACGATCATGGGGATAACATCGCTAACGCTACTGCTTTGCGCAAAGACGCTTCAGGAAATGTAAGACCTGAAAACAACCACGGCATCATCGGTAAAAGAGGCGACCGGGATTACTTCTCTTTCACGACTTCTGTGGGTGGCAATATTATGCTTTACATTCAACCCGCGGCAAGACATGCGAACCTTAACATCCGCGCTGAGCTTTACAACGCATCCGGCATGCCCATGTCAAACTCCAACAATACAGGACTCACCTCTTTCATCAACAGCGGTGGACCTGCCGGTACCTATTATGTCATGGTAGAAGCAGTAGGTGAAGGAAGTGCGCAGGTAGATGGGTATTCAGACTACGCTTCTTTGGGCGCTTACAGCATTTATGGAAATGTATCCGGTGCGGCCAGCGATATTTTTGCCGCCAATCTTTACAGAGAGTGTAATTATACCGGTACGCCAACTTCTGTTCCTGTTTTTGAAGGAAGTTTTACCACCTACGGCATGCAAGAATTCATCATGGCTGACGACGCTGTTTCTTCTTTGAAAGTAAAACCAGGTTATAAGGTTGAATTGTATGAATACGATAACTATAACGGAACTTCCATTTCCTTTACAGCCGACGACAATTGTTTGATCGATAATAATTTTGACAACAAGACCAGTTCTTTCCGTGTATTTCCTGCAGGCAACAGATTGCCTCAGGTCACTCTTGCTTCGCCTGCGAACCATGCGATTCTATACGCACCCACTGCGATTACGTTCAAAGCGAATCCATCCGATGAAGACGGTACGATCAGTAAAGTGGAGTTTTACAACGGTGTCACAAAAGTCGGTGAGTCTACATCAGCGCCGTATCAATTTGACTGGGCCATTGTACCTGCAGGAACTTATACCTTGACCGCTGTAGTCACAGACAATGCCGGCGGCACCAGTACTTCTACTGCCGCTACTGTTACCGTAACGACTTATACCGCACAAGCTACGGTATATCCGGATTGTAATTATGGCGGTACAGCAGTAGGCCTGGCACCGGGCTACTATACACGTACTGCATTAAACCAAAAAGGAATTACCGACAATGACATCGCATCTTTGCAAGTCAACAGCGGCTATGAGGTGATTCTTTACAAAGGAGATTTCGCGAATGAAGAAGCGAAAAGAATTACCGCGAACACCACTTGTTTGGCATCCAGCGGTTTTGAAAACACGGTATCTTCATTAGTTGTAAAAGCCGTTTCAGCCAATAAACTTCCGGATGTAACCCTGACCAGCCCACGCGATGGAATGGACCTTACGGGTGTAGCGGGTATGGCGCTTTATGCTTATACACACGATGAAGACGGCTACGTCAGTCATGTGGAATTTTATAACGGCAGCACATTGATCGCCACAGGATACTATCCTGGCTATTACGCCTTCTGGACTATACCTGTGGGCACGCATACGCTGACAGCGAAAGCCTTTGACAACGACAATGGATTTACCATTTCAAACCCTGTGACCGTTACAAAAACAGGATCTGTTTGTACCACGCCGGCTTGGTTAAGCAACACGGCCTATGTAGGCGGTAATACAGTAGAACAAGGTGGCATCAAATACCTGGCCAACTGGTGGAACTATAACCAGTCACCTAGTTTGAACAACGGGCCTTCCGGAAGCGGACAGCCCTGGACAAGCCTGGGTACCTGCAACTCCAGAACAGGAGAAAGCGACACACAAACGAGCGCAGCCACTACTGCAGCAAGTTTGCTGGTGTATCCTAACCCTACTAACGGCAGCTTCACCATTCAAGCCGAAAGTGAGGCAAACGCTCAGGTCTTCAATTCACAAGGACTGCAAGTAGCAGACTTACTATTGACCAGCGGTAAAAATGAAATACATCTTGTTTTACCAGCCGGCATCTACTTAGTGAAACACAAAAATCAAACTACCAAATTGGTGATTGAATAATAATCATACGCATGCTAAATAAAAAAGCAAGACCGATTTCGGTCTTGCTTTTTTTATGGTCTTTCTGATTGAAAACTATTTGACGAAATGTTTGATGACGCGCTTGTCCCCTTTAGACCATACCACCAGATACGCGCCGGATGGCAAAGCCGAAACATCGACAGAAGCAGCATAAGAATCTACTGTCAATACTTCTGCACCCCATGCATTTAAAAGTTGAACACGGCCACCTGTCAAATCCTGACTGGATAGCAAGGTCAACTGATTGACCACAGGATTCGGCACAGGCAATAGGTCTACTTCCTCTATATTTACTGCTGCGCTTACTTCTGCGTTTTTTCTTGCGGAACAAGATCCTCTATCGTACCAGGCATCTGACCAATAGGCGCCACTACCAGGTGCATAAGCCCAAGCAGCGCCGTTGCACCATCCGGAGTAGGGCCATTCTTTGCATTCGTATCTTTTCCCTCCATGCTTCACTACACTGCCTGTCACATAGCCGTTGTTCTCTGTGTACGACCCGATACCAGAACAAGCATTTATGACGATCGCCTCTACAGTCACGGTCCGCGTTGCTGACACAGTTGAAGCACCGCTGTTGTCGTAGGCCTTTGCCGTGAGGCTGTAGGTACCGGCTGCTGCATTTGTCCAGGTATAACTGTAAGGACCGGTTGTCATTGTACCCAATAAAGCCGTACCGTTATAAAATTCTACTTTCGCCACACTGCCATCCGCATCCGATGCGCTCGCTGAAATCGTGATGTTCGCAGGCGCATTATATGTTGCTCCAGTAGCAGGTGAAGTCAGGCTTACATTCGGCGACTGATTTACAGTTACCGATTTCACAACAAGAGTGACAACAGAAGATGTCTTGATACCGCCCTGATTATCCGTGGCGCGTGCGGTCAGGTTGTAGGTGCCAGCTGGTACATTGTTCCAAAGATAACTGTATGGACTTGTGGTGTCTGTTCCCAATAAAGTATTGCCGTTGTAAAACTCTACCTTTGCGATGCTGCCGTTGTCAGTGGCCGTTGCAGCGATCGTGAGGTTGCCGGCATTTACAGTGGTATTGTTGGAAGGAGAAGAAATGCTGACGCTCGGCAATGGATTGCTGGACAAGCGGATTTGAGGTACTACTTGTTTCGGTTGACTAGGACTGGACCATTCCATCTTGCATGCTGCGCCTCCATTGTTTTCAAAATGCTCCAGCTTGATGTCATACTTCTGTCCTGCAATCAAGGTTATGTTACCTGTGTATTCCGTTTGCCAATCGTCGATCCATTTGTCTACGATCAGCTGACCGTTGATCCATAATCTTCTGCCGTTGTCGCTATTGAGGTGGAAAGTATAGGTTTCAGAATACTGTGGCTGAATCTGGCCCGACCATCTGACGGAGAAGCGGTCCGCATTAACCACTGCATTCGGACTACCGTTTCCCCAGTTGAAGTTGATGCTGGGATCTATCCGGCTATACACAGGTGTTTCGAAATTTATACCGTTGAAATAATTGGCTGTTAATCCGTCGCCATTCGTAGTGGTAGTGGTACCTATTTCATACACTACAGCTTCCAATCCCTGTAAAGCATCAGCCAACACACCCGTAGAGGAGATATTGATGCTTTGACCTGTACGCGTACTTCCTGCTGACGCCGTGCCTATAATGCGCGCGGTTACATTGCTGCTTCCGGCGATGGTGAAGCTGATGCTTTTGGCCGATGCATTCTTATTGACAGCGATCAGGTATAATTTTCCGTCTTGCTCTTTCAAGATGGCATCTATATCGTTGGAGGTATAAGAAAGTTTGCTGCTGGTCGGTGCCAGGAAATAAGGAGAAAAACTTTTCAATTCCGTGATCAGGTTTTTCATGAATGCCGGATCACCGTCTTTCTTTATGTTGTGCACGCCATTGGCATCAGCTACGTCGTAGGAATAGAAAATAATTCCCGTGGAGCCCAACGCAATGGACAAATACGTTTCCGCTCTAATCTGCGCATTGGTAGGCACACCAAATTGGCTGCCGGTCTGTATGATCAACCAGGCCGGTTTAGGCGCTACCTGATCCATCATGTTTTTGTGTCTCGTTTTGATATCATACAAGGGATTAGGTGCATTATTGAAAGGA
>JAQZBV010000150.1 GCA_029237685.1 Cytophagaceae bacterium
ATGGAATGATATTGCAATGGGTAAATATCCCTTCGTAAGCTTTCATGTAGTCGTCCCATTTTTTTCTTGTTTCCGCATCACCATCGCTGTGCTTCCAGTATTTTTCAGGATTGGTTTCACGTTCAGTCAATCGTTCTAATTGCTCTTCTTTAGAAATATGAAGGTAAAATTTTAGTACGATCGTGTTGTTCTCTTCCAATAATAGTTGTTCAAAGAGGTTGATGTAGTCGTACCTGTTTTTAACCTGAGCCTGATTGATCCATTTTTCTACCCTTGGCACTAGCACGTCTTCATAATGCGAGCGGTTAAAGATCATGATATTGCCTTTTGCCGGTACATGCTGATGGATTCTCCAAAGAAAATCATGCGCACGTTCTTCTTCAGAAGGAGCTTTGAATGCCCGGATGTCAATTCCTAATGGATTTAATCCGCTGAAGACTTTGGATATCAAACCATCTTTTCCAGAAGCATCTAAGCCTTGAAGTATAATCAGTAAACTGTATTTTTTTTGAGCGAATAAAATTTTCTGAAGCGCATATATTTCTTCCAGTAATTTAATCGTGTCTTTTTTTACAATATCCTTAGAAAGCTTTTGAGGAGCTCTTGTGGAGATGGTTGATAGTTTACTCATGCGAAATTTAAAGGATTGTTACTTTTTGTTGAGAGAAGTTACAATGTTTTTTGCTGCGATGAAAGCGGTTGACCAGGCCGCTTGAAAATTAAATCCTCCTGTTATACCATCAATATTGAGAAGTTCTCCTGCAAAGTGTAATCCTGGTATGGTAATAGATTCCATGGAATGCAAATGAACATCTTTTAGGGAGACACCTCCAGCTGTTACAAACTCTTCCTTAAAGGTTGTTTTACCTTTGACAGTTAGCGGATAACTCATAAGGTGTTCGATGAGCTTATTCATTTTCTTTTGACTTACATTATTCCAGGTTTGTTCTTCATCGATATCAGATTGAAGAAGGAGTAACTCCCATAGTCTTTTGGGTACAGGATCAATAGATGTATTGTGAATTTTCTTTTTGCCTTGTTCTTTGATCAATGCATTGATTTTTTCTTTTAATGAAGCTTCTGTAAAACTATGATCCCAGGCAATCAATGCGTCAAAACTATATTGTCGTTCTGCCAGTTCTACCGCTCCCCAAGCAGATAGTTTGAGTACAGCCGGGCCGCTTAATCCCCAATGGGTGATAAGTAGCGGTCCTTCTTCCTCTAGTTTGGAGTTTCGAATGCGTATTCTGCAATGTGGAAGGGCTACTCCTGCCAGGTTTTTAAGTAGATGATCGGCGGCATTGAATGTAAATAGGGAAGGGTACAAAGGAGTGATCGATTGAGATAGTTCTTTCAACCAATTGTAGTGATTGCTGTTTGGACTTCCACCGGTGCAAGCCAGTACATATTTTGTGCGAAGTTCTCCTTCTGAAGTAGTCAGGTGAAAAAGGTTATCTTTTTTGCATACATTAATTACAGCACAAGATGTTTTTACTGTGATGTTTTTTTTCTGAATCTCTTTAGTGAAACAGTCAATAATGGTTTGCGAGGTATTAGACTCCGGAAACATTCTGCCATCTGCTTCAGTTTTTAGTAGCACTCCTTTTTCTTCCAACCATTTTTGAATATCAGTGGATGAAAACTCTTGTAATAAAGATCGAAGCTCTCTTTCTCCTCTTGGGTAGTGCTTGGCAAATGTTTTCAATGGCAGTTGCTGATGTGTGACATTGCATCTTCCTCCGCCAGAAACTTTTACTTTAGAAAGCACCTGGCTGGTTTTCTCCACTATCAAAACAGAAGCTGAACGATGTCTTTCTACTATATTGATCGCACCAAAGAACCCAGCCGCTCCTCCTCCAATAACAACAGCATCGTAAATATGATTGTGTTGTTGTGTCATTAAAACCAACTTTTACTTCTTTTCTTGCTGGTGGAGATACCCAGTACTCCCAGCAAACCTCTTGTCAACTCACGAGCTACTGTGCGACCAACCTGTTTGGCAATAGGGCTGTCCATTGCTTTTTCCAAGGTGGATTTTTCAGGTTTGGAAGTAGACGTTTTGCGTGTGGGTTTTTCTTCTTCATTTTCAATGTCGACATCTTTTGAAGAAACTTTGTTTTCTAGTCGGTCACAAAGTATTTCGTAAGCACTTTCGCGATCGATGACTTGATTGTATTTAGGAATTAATTTTGATTGCGCGACAATTTGATCAATCTCCGGAGCACTAAGTATATTCATTCTGGAGGCAGGGGCTTTCATTCGCACAGCCGCCAAAGGTGTAGGAGCGCCCTTTTCATCCAAGGCTGTGACCAATGCTTCTCCTATGCCGAGTGCTGTAATGAGCTCTTCTGTGGCATAGAAATCTGACAAAGGATAATTCTCTGCTGTAAGTTTTATACTTTTTCGATCTTTCGCAGTAAACGCCCGTAACGCATGTTGTATTTTTAATCCGAGTTGCCCCAATATATCAGCTGGTATATCAGTAGGTGTTTGCGTACAGAAAAACACACCAACACCTTTTGAACGGATGAGTTTGATGATGCTTTCTAATTGATCCAACAAGGCTTTGCTGGCTTCCTCAAAAAGTAAATGTGCTTCATCAATGAAAATAATTAGTTTGGGTTTATCCTGATCACCTTGTTCAGGAAAGGTGTTATAAATTTCTGCTAATAGACAAAGCATGAAAGTAGAAAACAACATGGGTTTATCCTGAATGTCGGTCAAGCGTATTATAGAAAGTATACCTTTCCCATCGGCGTCTTTTCGAATCAAATCTTCTGTTTCAAAAGAGTACTCGCCAAAAAATGTTTCACCGCCTTGTTGTTCCAGTTCTATCACTTTTCTAAGGATCGTACCTGTCGAAGCCGTTGATATTTTGCCGTATTCTTTTTCAATCGATGAGCGACCTTCCTCTGATATAAATTGTAAGACTTTTTTGAAGTCTTTGAGATCAAGTAAAGGCAACGTATTGTCATCACAATACTTAAACAGGATAGAAACGATACTGCTTTGAGTATCGTTGATTCCCAGTATTTTAGAAAATAGTACAGGTCCAAATTCTGAAACTGTGGCTCTCAGTTTAGCTCCTTTTTCATGGGATAAACTGAGTAGTTCTACAGGAAAAGCACTGGTTTTATAAGGAATGCCTATTTTTTGAGCACGTTCTTCCAAAGCAGGAGACGATTGCCCCGGAGCACCCAAACCGCTCAGATCTCCTTTGATGTCCATCAATAAGGCAGGAATACCTTGCTCAGAAAGCGATTCTGCGAGCACCTGAAGGGTTTTTGTCTTCCCTGTACCGGTAGCTCCGGCTATGAGACCATGTCTGTTAAAAGTCTTTAAAGCGAGTTTAATAGGAACTTCGGAAAGCACCTCATTTTCAAAAAGAGGGGCTCCCAATGTGATAAATGCCCCCTTTGGATTAAAGCCATTATAGATGAGCTCCGAAAAAGCCCCTTTATTTTTGTTCATTTTGTTGTTATTTTAATGCTATATCTATTTGCTGAATTGGATTATATTTATAAATTTATGCATAAACGTATATTTTTCTTGTAAAATATTTAGATTGTTGGAAAAATATCATTTAAATTTGTCTTAAACAAAATAAAAAAAAGTATGGAATTATTTGAAAGCAAAAAAACAAAGGGAATAAAAAGTCAAATAGCAAACCTTGTTGCCATTGCACAATTAGACGGTGATTTTTCTCATGCTGAAAAGAAACTAATTTTTGAAATAGGAGAACGTAATGGTATTTCTAAAGAACGAGTAAAAGAAATTATCAAAACTGAAGATCCTATTAAATTCAAAATGCCTGAAAACGATGCACTTCGTTTCGACAGGTTGTACGAAGCTATTGAAATGTTGCTGACAGATTCAGAACATGAAGAAGAAAAAATTGATTTTTGTATAGAACTAGCTATTAAATTGGGCGTAAGAATGGCCGTTGCTGGTGTTTTAGTTAAAAAGATTGTTGCTGGAATGAAAGACAAAGTTTCCAGAAAAGACATTAAGGCGGACTGCGCAAATTTCTTGAACTACTAAGAAGTTTCTTCCACCGAAAATTAGTAGAAAGAGATCATAAGATCTCTTTTTTTATTTATACTAATTGTTGAAATAATTCTGTTAAACTCACGTGATTTGCTAACAATTGTTAAGGTTCAATATTGTACTTTTTTTACAATTCGAAGGGCTTAGGAAAATGATTGGCGTAGAATAAATCAATGTTGTTGGAGCGAAGGAGTGACTCTGCATTGTGTATGATTTCTTCGTCTTCGGGTTTGTCAAAAACTTGACGAATGATGATATAACGGATGTTTTTTGGAAATTCTTTCGCTATGCTTAAATAGATTTTTAAATCGTGTTGGGTATTGTCTCCCATGAAAATAAATTTCTTGTCAGGAAACAAAGTTAAAATCAATTTTAGGTTGGTGAGTTTATGCTGATCTTTTTCACCTAATTTTTTATTGGCTAACACATGGCGAATTTTTCGCATGGGCTTTAAGAAAATCGGACCTTTAGGAAATTGATGAAACATTAAGAAGCGATAGATGAGAGGATAAAGATTACGCTCGCTGTTTGAAAGATAAAAAGGAGCAGCGCCTGAAAGCGCAAAACTTTTGATCAGGTTCATCATGGTGATGACCGCTTTTCTTTTTTCTACTCTAGTAAAACTTAATGTTCTGAATTTTAGAAAAGTATTGTGTATGTAGGAATGAATTAAGGTGTCGTCAATATCTGAAATGATAATAAATTTTTTTTCTACCTGATTAATCGCCAAGGAATATTGGCTTTCAATTAACTTTACTTTTTCTCCTGAAAGCAATTTAATTTCTTTCAAATACATCTGACTTTCGTCCCAGTTGGAATCAAAGGTTACTTTGGTAAAAAAACCTCCAGTTCCATCGGTAATGGTTTTTACACAACCTTGATTAAATTCCAATTCGATTTCTTCATGATCCAACGCCTTTGCACGGTACATGCGTAATAAGTTACGGAACGTTTCGTGCCAGCTATAATCTTTAAAGCTAATGTCCTTATTAGAAAAATAGGATATCTGACCATACACCAGCGTTGTATGTCCATTAGACACGGCGCAGAAGCTAAGTAGTATAGGGTTCTTTTTTTTTGTCATTAATCAACTAAAAGCTTTATAGCGGATTGCATGATTTCAATTTTCAGATGATTAGTCTGTCCCATGTACTCTCCGTCAATCTGGTAATGAATTTTTTTATTAATACGTATTTCAGCTTTACTCGTACTGATCACATCTGAGAACATTTCTTTATTAGTGAAGAAATTAAATCGAGTGAGAAAAGCTTTGAGAAAATCTTTTACAGTGACACGAGGCACATTGCATATCTCAAATTTACCGTCGGAAACAGAGCCTGCTGAAATATGGATGCCAGTACCGTACTTATTCCCGTTGGCAAATGAAAGCATATAGCCTTTCTTATGGTATATACCTTCAGGTGTTTTTATGGTGTATCGAAGTATTGGACTTTCTTTAATGGACCTCATTAAATGTTTTAAATAGCCGAACATGCCTCTTTGTTTTTGTTCGGCAAATTTCTTTACAATAAGTGCATTGATTCCAAGGTCACCCAAATGAGCACAGATGTATTTATCGTTGACTTTAAGCAAATCCAAAGGAATAGTCTTGTAATTTGTTGTGAGGTGCTTAACGATCTCCATCGTATTTTGTGATACATTTAAAGCGGTAGCAAGACCATTTGCTGATCCTAACGGGAGTATTCCTAGCGGAATATCTGTATTTAATAAGTTTCTCACTACTAATTGTATGGTTCCATCACCCCCACCGGCAATTACCCGATCGGGTTGATATTCCTTTATTTGGGCAACCAATGCCTCGTCGTCCTTTTCGCCTGTTGTATAAAGGAACTTAAAATCAAATCCTTTCTCAGCAGCAGCCTTATGAATAATAAGGATAGCTTCGTCATTACTTGTTGCTCCTGATATGGGATTTATTACAAATAATATTTTCATCTATAGAGAGCAGTTAAGTAATGACTGCTTGTTTATATAGCGTAATTATTGTGCCAGCAAATAAAAATTAAATGCAAAAAAAGGAGTTAGCCATCATTGTAAAACTCTACTTCGATTATTTTAGTTTATATCGTTAACTCGTGATCGTATAGTTTAACTATCTGCTATTTTTTGCAGAACTAGTGCTGTTCTATTCGTTAAATAAAGACTCAATTCATTTCTTTCATTGGTAGGGTAGTGTAAGCCATCATCAATTCTATTAAAGCCACCATATTCAGGACTGTCACTATTCAGGATGATCTGGTAAGATCCAGCTTCTGGAACAAAGAAACGATAATCTACAATAGAATTTTGTACGCTAAAATTGAATACAAAAATCAAATTTGCTCTTTCATAGATAATTACTTTGTTTGTCGTATCCATGTTTAGTTGTTGTACTCCTTCTGCAGAAAGCAAATGGTTTTTACGAACAATCTTTAACATGGATTCATCGAAACGTGCCAGGTATTGATACTTCAATCTAGTATTGTCTACCAAAGACCATTGTCTACGCGCATGTTTGTAACTCCAATTGTTGCCTTCTCTAGGGAAATCAATCCATTCGGGATGCCCGAATTCATTTCCCATGAAATTGAGATAACCTTCTCCACCTATAGACAATGTTAAAATGCGCAACATTTTATGCAAAGACATTCCTCTGTCTATGATCGCACTTTCTTCTCCGACCATCATGTGGTCATACATTTCCTTATCCATCAAACGGAAGGCGAGTGTTTTATCTCCCACTAGCGCCTGATCATGAGATTCGGTATAGGCGATCGTTTTTTCTTTGTAACGTCGATTGACGAGCATGTTCCACATTTCCCATATGTCCCAATCTTCGTCACGTTTTTCCTTTATGATTTTAATCCAATAATCAGGAATACCCATGCCCAAGCGGAAGTCAAACCCTAGTCCACCTTCCGATGGTTTACGTGTTAAGCCCGGCATTCCACTGACATCTTCTGCAATACTGATGTTGCGTTTATTCATGTCATGCGTCAGTTCATTTGCCAATTGCAAATAGGTAACTGCATCTGAATCCAAGCCATAGTAATATTTATCGTAATGATCAAACGTTTCATACATGCCATGGTTTAAGTATAGCATGGACGTAACTCCATCAAAGCGAAATCCGTCAAAGTGAAATTCTTCCAGCCAATAACGAATGTTAGAAAGTAGGAAACGTTTCACTTCCATCTTGCCATAATCGAATATTTTGGAATCCCAGTGATCATGATTGCCTCGACTTCCTCCATGAAAATATTGATGATCACTTCCATCAAATTCATTTAAGCCTTCTGTGATATTTTTTACCGCATGTGAATGCACAATGTCAATGATGACCCCCAACCCGTATTTATGAGCTCTGTCTAC
>JAQZBV010000151.1 GCA_029237685.1 Cytophagaceae bacterium
TGTAGCGAAGACGGGAGTTGAACCCGTGACCTCAGGGTTATGAATCCTGCGCTCTAACCAACTGAGCTACCTCGCCAAATTTCCCGATAGCTATCGGGATTGGGAGTGCGAAACTACGACCTATTTTATAAAAATAAAACAGATTTGGTTAATAATTATACGCAAAGAGCAGCTTGAATAGAAAAGGATTGTTTTTTATAACAGATTTTTCGTATCATTGAATCGTCTATTTTTTTAATAACAGGCTAATTTTTAGGTATATGTTCTCATTTTTTGCAAGGCCTTGCGCCATCGTCTTCGGATGTTATTTATCTATTTGTACACTGCATGCCCAGTCGTTAATTCCCGGTGATCTTGTCATCGTGGGATACAACTTCACAGATCCGGATGAGTTTTCTATGTTGAGTTTGGTTGATCTGTCGCCGGGAACTCAATTTTTCATTACGGACTGCGGCTGGAATGCCAACACCGCTGCGTTTCGACCGGGAGAGGGATTGATCACATATACCGTCCCATCTATAGGCATAGCAGCCGGTCAGCAAATTCATTATCCCAATGATCCGGGTTTTGTGACGCAGGGGATCAGCGGCTTTTTCGGCTTGTCTGTCGCCGGTGATCAATTGCTCCTCTTCCAGGGAAGCTTTCAGGCACCACAATTTCTATTTGGATTGACGGATTACAACGGCGGCTGGCTGAGTTCCTCGTTTACACCTACCAATCAAAGTTCTCATCTTCCTTCAGGATTGGAGGCAGGGCAGACCGCATTGGAATTGGATCTGTTTGTAGCCGCGCAGTTTGAGTGTACCTTTCCTTTTTCCAATCGGCAGGAGTTTCTTGCCCGGTTAACGGATGCCAGCCAATGGATCCGGGCAACCGATCGTGTGCTGCTTCCCATCCTGGGATGCGGGTTTGATGTATTGTCTGACTATAGACTTGAGTGGAGCTATCGTCTTGAAAGTGATCAGAAGCTTTTATTGTTTGTTTCGTCCTTTGCCTCTGATCAGGAAATATCCTGGTGGTATTACGGGCCAACTGATTCGCAGCCTTTGAGATGTGAACAACGGAGTTCCGGTGTATATGCCTGTGATCTTCCCGATGCAGTGGATGCCAATCTGTTGATCAAACCTTGCCGCTTACGAGGTTGTGGTCCTTATAAAAGAATTGACTGGAGAAGAGAAAAGGGTATCGTCTGGTATCAATCGGAAGCAGGGAGTTTAAAGGTGCGGCTTCATGAAACTGTTATTTCTACCACATTATACACTGCTGACGGTCATGGTATTTGGAAGGGAGACCAAAGAAATGAATTTGAAGTTCAAGGTTTAAGTCCAGGTTTTTATATCCTTGAGATAGAAGTGGCACAAGTTGTGCATCGGCTGTCAATCGTTATTTTGGATTGATCAGTAGTTGGAGTGAGGGACAACACCGAACTAACAACTAACAACTAACAACTAATTTAATTTAAATTGTTAGTTTAGCAGCTTCTTAAACTTCCGGCAGAAATGATCAAAAAACTTGATCTTTTTATCTTTAAAACATTCATCGTCAATTTCCTCATGACGGTGTCTGTCATTACCTTTATATTTCTGACGCAAACGATATTAAGTTACCTGCCCGAATTGCTGGGCAAGGGACTTACCGTATTCAACTGGGCAGAGTTAGTTTCGTACTTCTGTTTGTTCCTTTTACCTGTTACTTTTCCATTAGGTATTTTGCTGGCCAGTTTGATCACTTACGGTGGGCTGGGAGAGTTTAACGAATTGACCGTAATCAAGAGTTCCGGTATTTCATTGATCCGCATCATTATGCCTCTTTTTATCTTTGCGGCTTCACTCAGTGTTTTCATGCTTTGGTTCAATGACCGGGTGATTCCGTTTGCCAACCTAAAAGCCTATAGTTTACTGTATGACCTGCGTCAAAAGAAACTGTCCCTCAATCTCAAAGACGGCGTCTTTTATCAGGGTATACCGGGTTATAGCATCCGTATTTCCGGCAAATCACCGGATGGTACCATGTTGAAAAACATCATGATTTACGATCACTCGCAAGGCAGAGGAAATACAGATGTCATCTTAGCCGACTCTGCGATGATGTATATGGCTATGGACAATCGCTACCTGGTGATGGAATTGTTTGATGGGGCGAGTTACAATGAACAACAATCAGAGACCAGCAATCCAATTAATCCACAGCAGTTTATCAGGAATACATTCAAAAAGAATAAGTTGGTTTTCAGTTTGGCCTCTTTTGATTTGAATAAAACCAAAGAAGAACTGTTCTCAGGAAACCGGCTCATGAAAAACGGATCGGAATTGGCTGACGGAATAGACTCTTTAACCAGAGATGCCGGAATGATCAAGAAGCAGGTAGAATTGGGATCAAAAGCGTATTACTATTATTTATTTCAAAACGATACCCTAAACTCTCCTTATACCAAAGGGCAAGTCCGTTTGGGAGCTCTAATCGATAAGGATAAAAAGGAAATCGCTTTATCCAAAGCCATTCAGGGGGCTCGTTCTGTAAAAGCTTATGCAGAAGGACAAGCGGAGCGATTGGCTCAAATTGAAAAGGAGAAAAACCTGTATAAAGTCACCAAATACGAGAAATATACCCAGGCATGGGCCTGCTTGGTCTTATTTTTAATCGGAGCGCCTTTGGGGGCTATTATTAAAAAAGGAGGGTTAGGCGTGCCTGTTCTTGTCAGTATCTGCTTTTTTATCCTTTATTATGTCTTTTCCATGATCGGGCAAAAGTGGACAAGAGAGGGGATCGTGGAAGGTTATATCGGCATGTGGATCGGAAATGTGACTATGCTGCCCGTAGGGCTGTTTTTCCTCCGCCAGGCCAAAAACGACTCCAGGATCTTTGAATCGGACTTTTATTTCATATTCTATGACAAAATAAGAAATATAGTTAAAAGAATATTTTTGAGAAATAAATAATAATAGTATATTTGCATTCTTAAAAGATATAAAAATAGCTGGTTAATATGTATTTAACATCAGAAATCAAAAAGGACATTTTCAAAAAAAGTGGTATCAAGAAAAGCGATACAGATACAGGTTCTTCTGAATCTCAAATTGCTTTATTCTCTCACAGAATCTCGCATTTGACAGAGCATTTGAAACTTAATCGCAAAGATTTTTCTACGCAATTAGGTTTGATGAAATTGGTAGGAAAGCGCAGGAGATTGCTTAACTATTTAGAGAAAACAGACATCGCAAGATATAGAGCTATAGTAGCTGAGTTGAACCTGAGAAGGTAATTCACTCACACTCATTTCAGAAAGGGGATTCAAAAACAGGATTCCCTTTTTGATTTTCTTCCCCTGGCTAAACGAGGGGATTTTTGCTATAATAAGATACGATACACACATACGCTACAAACAAGATAAGATATGTCACTTAATGTAATTACAAAAAAAATCCTGTTGGACGATGGTCGCGAGATCACTATTGAAACGGGTAAGTTAGCAAAGCAAGCAGACGGATCTGCTGTCGTGAAGTTGGGAAATGCCATGTTATTGGCAACGATTGTTTCAAATCCTGTCGCTAAAGAAGGCGTTGATTTTTTACCTCTCTCTGTTGATTACCAAGAAAAATTTGCTTCGAATGGTAAAGTTCCAGGAGGTTTCTTGAAAAGAGAAGCCAGACTTTCTGATTACGAAATTTTAATTTCCCGTTTGGTAGATCGAGCAATGAGACCATTGTTCAACGAAGATTTCCATGCGGATACTCAAGTAAGCATTACCTTAATTTCCGCCGATAAAGAAGTGTTACCGGATGCTCTTGCCGCTCTTGCAGCAGCAGCAGCGATCGCGGTTTCTGATATTCCATTCAATGGTCCGTTCTCAGAGGTTCGTATCGTAAGAAGTGAAGGTAAATTCATCATCAACCCTACGCCTGCACAAATCGCAGTAGCGGAATTGGATTTGATGGTTGCTGCCAGTTACGACAACGTCGTGATGGTAGAAGGTGAAGCCAACGAAGTAAGCGAAGACCTGATGTTGGAAGCGATTAAATTGGCTCACGAAGCGATCAAAAAACAATGTGTTGTTTTGAAAGAGCTGGAAGCAGCGGCTGGCAAAACGGAGAAAAGAGCATACTCTCATGAGACAAACGACTGGGACCTGAAGAAAAAACTTCATGACTTGTTGTACGACAAAGTTTACGCGGTTGCTACCAAAGGCAATCCAAACAAAAACCAACGTAAAGTAGATTTCCAACAAGTAATAGCTGACTACATCGCGGCTTTGCCTGTTGATCATACAGAAAACATTGCGTTGATTAAGAAATACTACCACGACATCGAGAAAGAAGCGGTGCGTAACATGGTATTGGATACTCGCAAGCGTTTGGACGGTAGAGCATTGGATGAAATCAGACCGATCTGGTCCGAAGTCAATTATTTGCCTTCTGCTCATGGTTCGGCGATCTTTACTCGTGGAGAAACTCAGTCATTGACTACTTGTACGTTAGGTACAAAACTAGACGAACAATTAATTGACAGTGCCATGTTCAGCGGTACCAACCGTTTCATGTTGCACTATAACTTCCCAGGTTTCTCTACCGGTGAAGTAAAACCAAACCGTGGTCCGGGAAGAAGAGAAGTAGGACATGGTAACCTGGCTCTTAGAGCGTTGAAGAAAGTGATGCCTAAAGATTCTGAAAACCCTTACACGGTTCGTGTGGTTTCAGACATCTTGGAATCTAACGGTTCATCTTCTATGGCTACTGTTTGTGCCGGTACATTGGCTTTGATGGATGCAGGGGTACCTATTACAGGTCCTGTTTCTGGTATCGCTATGGGCTTGATCACAGATAAAGGTAAGTTTGCAGTATTGTCTGATATCTTGGGTGATGAAGATCATTTGGGAGACATGGACTTTAAAGTAACTGGTACTGATAAAGGTATCACTGCTTGTCAAATGGACATAAAGGTAGACGGTTTATCTTACGATATTTTGTCTCAGGCCCTTCAGCAAGCGAATGCGGGACGTGCTCACATCCTGAATGAACTAAAGAAAACATTAGATAAACCTCGCACAGAGTTGAAACCACATGCTCCTCGTGTCGAAGTGATCCGTATACCGAAAGAATTGATTGGCGCAGTAATCGGCCCAGGCGGTAAAATTATACAGGAAATTCAGAAAACGTCAGGTGCTACTGTCGTTATCGAAGAGAAAGATGAAATGGGAGTAGTAAGTATCTTTGCAAGAGACGGCGATAGCCTGGCTAATGCGAAGAGACAAGTATCAGCTATTGTTACGCTTCCAGAGATCGGCGATGTATACGAAGGTAAAGTAAAAGCAGTAGCTGCTTATGGCGCTTTTGTTGAATTCTTGCCAGGAAAAGACGGTTTGTTGCATATTTCTGAAATTAAGCATGAAAGACTAGACAGCATGGACGGTGTGTTAGAAGTGGGCGAAGACATCAAAGTAAAATTGATAGACATCGACAAGAAAACAGGCAAATACAAGCTTTCCAGAAAAGTGCTTATACCTAAGCCGGAGAAAAATGAAGTAGCCGGACAGTAGGCAACTTTTTTGATTCGGATTGCGTTATTAGATTGAGTTTAAAAGAAATAAATTAAGGCTTACGTCATTCAATGAGACAACTAAAAATCAGTAAACAGATCACCAACCGCGAGAGCCAGTCGCTAGACAAGTACTTGCAGGAAATCGGTAAAGTAGATCTGTTAACTCCGGACGAGGAGGTAGATTTAGCCAAAAGGATTAGAGAAGGGGACCAATTGGCATTGGAAAAACTAACCAAAGCAAACCTAAGATTCGTCGTTTCCGTAGCTAAACAATATCAAAATCAAGGTCTTTCATTGGGAGATTTGATCAATGAAGGAAATTTAGGTTTGATCAAAGCCGCTCAGCGTTTTGATGAAACAAGAGGATTTAAATTCATCTCTTACGCCGTATGGTGGATTCGTCAATCTATTTTGCAGGCTTTGGCTGAGCAGTCTCGTATTGTTCGTTTGCCATTGAACAGAGTAGGTTCACTCAATAAGATTTCAAAAACATTCTCAGAACTAGAACAAAAATTTGAGCGTGAGCCTTCACCGGATGAATTGGCTGAAGTACTTGAAGTGACTACTGCTGAAGTAGTTGATACACTTAAGATTTCAGGCCGTCACGTATCAATGGATGCTCCGTTTGTACAAGGTGAAGAAAACAGTTTGCTGGACGTTTTGGAAAATCAAAACGAAGGCTCTCCCGATACGGGCTTGATGAATGACTCTTTGCGCCGTGAGGTACAAAGAGCCTTGTCTACACTGACTCAACGTGAGGCGGATGTGATCTCTCTTTACTTCGGTTTAAATGGAGAGCATTCTATGACATTGGAAGAGATCGGAGAGAAATTCAACCTGACGCGTGAGCGTGTTCGTCAAATTAAAGAAAAAGCCATCAGAAGGCTTAGACATACTTCCCGTAGCAAGGCGCTTAAGCCTTATTTGGGTTAATCTTTTTCATAGTTGTTGGTTTAACAAGGGCTGCCTCAAAAGGGCAGCTTTTTGTTTTTTGTGTCAGCGATCATTAATAACTCGATGTAGGATGTGCAAAAAATAAGGCTTAGATTTTATCTAAGCCTTATTTTTTTTAAAGGATGACTACTGATCACATACCAATATTATCCTCTTCATCTTCTTTTAGCACACTTACAATTGGTTTGACCAACTCATACGACTTGTCCATTACAAGGCTGTTAAAGTCAGAATATAATACAAAGGCCAATATGGCTACTACCATGTAAAAGACCTGGAAATCGTAAGACAAGAAGAAATAACCGCCTAAAATGCCTCCTCCTAAAGAGCAACTGAAAATAGTCAGGTGAAGCCATATTTTTTCGGTCAATTCAGGACTTCGATGACGTTTGAAAAACACGCAGGCCACTTCTCTTCCGAGGTCTGTAATGAGTCCGGTAAGGTGTGTGGTCTTTACCTGATTATTTGAAATCGTGGCCACCATGCCGTTCTGAAGCCCCATACAGAAGATGAGTGAAGCGATCAGTATTTCCGTTTCCTTTAAGCTTTCTGTGTAGAACAAGTGACCGTAAATACCAACGCCCAATAAAGCCAGTGTTTCAACTAGAATAGGCATCGCATGAGCAATGTAAGGTCCTTTATTCTCAAACAATGAGATGAGAAACTGAGCCAAAAACGATCCTCCGAAGAACATAAACAACCAAATGAATACCACACCTGCCTGGTACCAGTGACCCTTTACTAACTCTTCTGCCAGCGTAGCTACGTGGCCAGTAATGTTTGAGGTATAGGCAAAGAAAACCATGACTCCCGCTACATTAACCATCGCCGCCGCCGCCGCTGTGGTAGCAGCCAGATGCAGGTTATTTTTGTATTCTCTGTTTTCTCTATATTGTGAAATCATACATGCTATTTATTGGACACTTCCATATCTCCATCTTCATATGTCAGCTGCAAAATGTGTCCGCGTCCTTTGATCTTCCATGTTGCTTTTGCAGCCACGTCGTCTCCGTTATAAAAAAGAAGTTGATTGTTATTCATGAATCTCCAGGCTTCGGATTCATGCTTGTGTTGCATGCGTATATCGTGGTACAGGAAACTAGTTTTGTCTACATTTTCATAAGACCAGGTGGTTTCCATCCACTTTCCTTTAATTAAACGTTCCGGGTTAAAATAATAGGCAAGTACTATAGCACCTGATGTAAGAAGTATCAGGCCAAAAATAGTAATGACTATAGGACGGTTTCGAAGAATGTAACTCATGATCGCTGATCGAACCCTATATAATATTGAATTACGAAAATAGGAAATAATCATCAATTGATAGTTTTTATTAACCTTTTTTAGAGAATTCAAACGATTTTTACTCATTTAGAGGTAGTTTTCATTATGATTACCACCGGCTCTTATTAATTTCATAAAAATAAGAAAGGGGTACAATATAAAGATTCATTAATCGTCCATAGGATATGGATGCTATAAACCTGACCATGGCCGAAGTAAAAAAGGATAGGATTGAGGAAGCTGTCCGAAAAGACCGGGGCAAACTACTTAATTTTATCAGACAGCGTGTTGCTGACAAAGACGATGCGGAAGATATTCTTCAGGATGTCTTTTTTCAACTGGCCAATGGTTACGACATGATTGGTTCGCTTGACAAAGTTACATCGTGGATGTATGCTGTGGCGCGAAATAAAATTACCGACTGGTACCGAAAGAAAAAACCGGAGCCCTTCAGTAGAGGTTTACAACTCTCCGGATCAGGTGAAGATGATCAATTGTCGATCGGCAACATCATTCCAGCCTTAGGGAATACACCGGAAGATGCGATGCTAAAATCTGTGATTTGGGACGCCGTCATGGAAGCTTTAGATGAATTACCGGCAGAACAAAAAGCGGTATTTGTGTGGAACGAGTTTGAAGAGAAAGGATTTAAAGAAATTTCAGAGGAAACCGGTGTAGCTGTGAATACCCTCATCTCTCGCAAGCGTTATGCGGTGTTACACTTAAGAAAAAGACTTCAGTATTTATACAAAGAACTAAATTATTAATCACATACAATTATGAAAAAGGTAGGAAAAATTATACTTATGGTTATCTGCGGAATTGCATTCGTAACGGCAGTGATCTTTGTAGTAATGTCCTTATGGAACTGGCTTATTCCAGAACTGTTTAACGGGCCACACATCGACTTCTGGAAAGCGGCCGGCATACTGCTGCTAGCTAAGATCCTATTTGGCTTTGGAAAGGGAAAAGGAGGCCATTGCAGTAAATGCGGTACCGGACAAGGCAGCTGGAAGCATAGGATGAGAGAAAAATGGAATGCCAAGATGGCTCATTTGTCTCCGGAGGAAAAAGAAAAAATGAAGAACAAGTGGCAGCAATGCTGGTGGGGAGATGATCAAAATAAATCAACCGAAGCACCAAAGGAATAAGGTCATGAGCTATACCTATAAAGTTACCTACAAGATCAAAACCACGTTGATTCCAAACGGAGAGTTTTCTCATCAGCAATTTGATGAAGAGCGCACGATCATTAGCGTTACGGATGATTTGGCTGAAATATTTACCGATTTATACCATTTACACCGGGAAGACAGTATGATCGGGCTTGAGGTGCTGGCAGTAGATGTGTGGGAGGAAGTAGTGATCGCAGAATTGGAGTTGTTGGCAGTCTGAAACGGTTGAATGGTATAAAAAGAGTCCCGCGGCGTAGCCGCGGGACTCTTTTTTGTGCTGTCTTATTTTTTTGGGTATATTCAAAGGTTAATTGATTAAACCCAGATTGCGCATTAAAGAAAAAAAGGTTCATGTATACCGTTTTTCATTTTATAATCGAATGATTAAATGATGTATGTGATACTTATGGTCTAAAGCGTAATTTGTATTAAAGCAACAAACTTATAAAGACTCCCAGTTTTTTGCCATGAGGAAAGCATTTTGTGTTTATCTCGTTTTTCTATTTACGTTACATTCCTTTACAGCATGGGCTTTGAATGAGGTAACTCCTTGTGATGTAACGACACATTCCGAAGTTTTATTTTTTGATGAAAAGTGCTTTGAAAAACTGGAAGGAGCACCGTCAGATGCCTCGTTGCAAGAGGTAAGCAAGATGAAAGATGGGTGGCATGCCTTAGAAAAGGAGAACCCATTCATTATAAGACATCCCAATCAAGTGTTATGGATTCGCTTTCCTGTACGTAATCAGGCGAAGGATACGTATAAGCGTTTCATAGAATTTCCGGATGCACACAATTCCACTATTCAATTGTTCTCCATCCAAAACTCTGGAAACATCATCACTCATCCTGCAGCAGGTTTTGATGTACCTATCTCCAAGCGGCAATATTGGTATAAAAATGTATTGTATGATTTGGCCGTGCCTTATGGTGAAACACAGTGGTTCTACGCGAGACTAGAATCCAAGTATGAATCATCCTTTCTGGTGTTGATTGTATCAGATACTTACTTATTGTCTTATTTCCTTCCGGAATATTATTGGCTGGGTATCTTCTATGGTATTTTGCTGATCATGGCCATCTATAATTTATTCATCTATTTATCTACCAGAGAACCGGTCTACGTCTATTATGTATTGTATGTCTTGTGCTGTGCTTTGTACACAGGAGGAGAGGATACGGTGTTGTTTCAACTGTTCTGGCCGGAACTACCGGCATTCAATCATTACCTTTTTGTGCTGTCTCCACCTTTACTCGCCTTAAGTTATATCCTATATTCAACAGCCTTTCTCGAAGTCAAAAAGAGATTTAAGGTACTCGTCTATGCCTGCTTCGCCTCTACCGCTATAGCCTTTGGCTGTTCTCTGGTAGGGCAGATTGCCTTTTATCAGATCAGCACCTTTTTGTTTTATATGCCATTCCTTATTCTATATGGTATAGCGATTTATCTATACCGTCAGGGTAAATTGTATACTCGTTTTTTTATCATCGGCTCTTCTTTTATACAGGTAAGTCTTATGGTATTCTTACTTAGAAAATTAAATATTCTTCCCTCTACCATCTTTACTTTTTACACGTTCAATTTCGCTTTTGTGGTAGAAGTCATGTTGTTTTCATACGCATTGGCTGATAAACTGAAATTGATTAAAAAAGAAAAGGAAGAAGCTCAAAACTTACTCATTGATTCCCTTCAGCAACAAGAGAAAATGAAGGATAGCATCAATCAGGAATTGGAAAAGAAAGTCAAGCAGCGCACCTTCCAGCTGGAACAGCAGTCTTTACAGTTGGCTCAACAAAATGAGCAGTTGAAAATGATGACAGACAAGCTCAATGAAATGAACATTAAGCTCGATGTGGACAATTGGCAATTGAAAAAACAAGTAGTAGAAGAAACCAAATCCCGTATATTATTGCAGGAAGTTTCGATGGAGGAGTTCAATGAAATATTTCCGGATGAAGCCGCCTGCTATCGTTTCTTAGAAGAGTTGAAATGGCAGGATGGTTTTGTGTGCAAGAAATGTGGCAATGATACGTACGTGGCCGGTGATAAGGTATTCGCACGCAAGTGTAAGAAGTGTAAGTACAACGAATCCGTGACTACAAATACCTTATTTCAAGGAGTGAAGTTTCCAATTGAAAAAGCCTTTTATATCACGTACAGAACGTTCAGTGATACAGATAAAATCACGGTAGAAGAATTAGCCAATCTGGTAGATATACGTACGGCAACTGTTTGGGCGTTTAGGAAAAAGGTTCAAGAAACCAAAGAACTGAAACGAAAGGCGAAAGTCAAACTCACCTCTTGGGAACAGATCATACAGTAGCTGTCATTAGCCCGGATATGTTTGAAGAGGTGTCAGCTTTCAATGTGTTTCAAGTATAAAGATTAATTTTTTAGAGCGCATTTTTTAAGTAGGATCTTTTGTTGCCGCCTTCTACTATTTTTTAAATGT
>JAQZBV010000030.1 GCA_029237685.1 Cytophagaceae bacterium
GACTTCTGAAAGCAATCTTTTAAAGCTACTGTTTTCAGGCACAGCTGGCGAATCAGGAGTTGTGATTTCAGTTTTATGGTAAATTTCTTTTGTGCTTTTATAAATCAGAAACAGACCGCCCATAATCAAAATCAACCCTTTACCTGAAAAGGCAATTCCGAAAAGACTGAATAAAGTTTTGTCTAAGTGTAAAATCCAGGAAATAAAAGCCAGAAGAATCAGCCTCATGACCATAGCCAGACCTATTCCCCAATACCTTAATTTGTTCCGCTGACTTTCAGGCAGCTTGTCTGCTAAAATGGAAATGAAAATGATATTGTCGATCCCAAGAATGATCTCCAATACAATAAGAGAAATTAAGGGAATAATGGCCTCTGTGATGTTCATGGTTGGTGTTTTAAGCTAGTTTTTCACAAGCTGGGTTTGTATCTCAGTTATCATTCTAACAAACTTTATTCCAAATAATGAATAAGCGAATGATGAAATTCAACATCTCGCCAGTGGGTTTAAAATGACTCTGCAACAGAGAAATAAAAATAGCCACCTTCCCGACCAATCGCATAGTCGAAACGAATATTTAATCGTTCGGCAGGATTGACCGCCAGTCGAAGCCCTGATCCAAGAGAGTACTTGAGTGTGGACCCTTGTATATCACTGACGTGATAAAATACATCACCTATTCCCGCAAAGGCTACCATTCCGAGTCTCCAAAACAAGGGAAACCGGTATTCCAGTTGAGTGCCTATAAAGTGGTTATCCCGGTAACGATACTTCGGATAGCCCCTTAGCATGTCATCTCCTCCGGCTACTGAAAGATCGAGAAAGGGAACTTCTCCATAACTCAATCGTAATTTGGTTTGCAAGGCAAGCGCATGTTTCTTCTTAATCGGCCAATAGTGTTGGTACAATCCGTTGATGTTAAAAAAAGAAAATGTACTTCCCAGGACAGGCGTATAGACATAGGTAGACAATTCAATCAGTTTTCCCGTTCTGGCGTTGATGGCATTGTCCCGGCTATCATAGACACCCACGGCACCTACAGCTGAACCGACTCCGCCCTGATATCCTGTAATATTACCTTGTTCGAGTATACCGCCTTCGGTATACTTAAAATTATACTCGTATTCAAAGTGATAATCAATGCCAATAAAAAGCGAGGGCCTGATTTTTTTAAGTACTAAATTTTTAATACTCACCATGCTGTATTCATACCGTTCTTCATTGGATGGGGGCGAGTCATTGCCAACGCCATAGAAACGATCCGGAAATATGCGGTACCGAAGTTCACCTTTGATCAGGTAATTTTCGTTGCGGGTAAAAATATTCCACAAACTCCATACATCGAGTTGTTTATTTTGTGTGTAGTCTGCCAGAAATTGGATGTACGATACTCGTGTCAATTTCTCGTAATCGAACTTTGGAGGTGTTTTAAAATAGTAGACACCCGCACCTCCAAAGGCCCATCGGGTATCCGGTGTATAATACACCAAAGGCAAAATAAATAAGCCCTGTTTTTCTACGGTAACCGTGTCGTCAAGCCGTCTGAACCCGAATAGTTTTTTTTTGTGGGTAATCTCCTGATTCTGGGCATGTGCTTCATGCAGAATAAAACATATAAATAGAAGCGCGACAATCCGGAAAATACGAACCATAGTTTTTAATAGATGCTAAAGATAAGGATTTATTCCGCTAATCTTATTCATACGGCAGCCGGCATGATTTCTGTTATCGCAAGCAATCCGATAGCTATCGGATTGCTTGCGCCATCTGGATTACACTTGGATTATATTGGCACCAGAAATGAGGCCAATATAATCCGAAGTGATTTATTCATGAGTGGATGCGAACGCACTGATTTTCTATTTTAATCTTTCCAGGAGACCTTTGCGCTTGACGATATTTTTATAATCCCATTGAATGTCTTTGGCTTTTTTCAGCCAGCGCTTCAAGTCTTTGGCATTGATTTCTTCCACTGAAGTATAGCGCGCCTCTGCCGCTTTGAAGGAACCTTCGTTTTGTAGACCTTCTTCCTCAAACGATTGCCCGCTCCAGAATAATAAGCGAACGGAATTTTTTAGTTTGCTGTAACCCACTACCGGATTACCCTCCAGGAACCAAACAGGGTGGCCATGCCAGATTTTGTTTTCAGCTTCAGGTAAGGTATTACAAATCTCTTTTGACAATACACGGCATATTTCTCTGTCTTCTACAGATTGTTTTTCATTGTAAGTTTCTATGTCTTTATTCATTAGGGCATCAAAGAGCTTATAGATACAAGTGCAGATTAGACGTGCATGGACGATCAATCTCCTGTCAAGATAAAAATATATTTTGACCCTACAATGATATGATACAAATTAACTCAGCCTGTTGCTGTCACGCAAGTCTGAAGCATGCTGCCTCAATTAAAAGTCTAGTCTCGCTGCGCTAAGACTTCCGATAAGAGGACTTATATTCCCCAGAAATGAATTAGCCGGCGCATGCTATAACCTTTTCTGGCGCGAGCATCTTGCTTGTGCCTAACGTATATAGCACCTCCCGGTGCGGGTCAGCTATAACCTATATAAGTTATAAATTACGCTCAAACTTTCAATGAATTGTAACGGCAGTAAGTATAATATGGGGTATTCGTTTATCCTAGTTCTTACTTTCTAAGAAAGTTAACTTGTAACCGTCAGGGTCTTCAACTATTATAGTTTTACCAAATGGAGTTTCGTTTATCCCACCTAAAACTACAACTTCTTTTTCTACCAGTTTGGCGTAAAGTTTTTCAATTTTTTCATCGGTAGCAAACCAAAGTGAAATACCCATTCCGAGTTCTTTATTGTCAAGGTTGCTTAAAGGTTTTCGTATAGCAAACATGGCTTCGCCTTTATTGCTCTTAAACAAACAAGCTTCGGGATTTTTTGAATCTTCTATTTCAAAACCCAGTTTTGATACATAGAAAGCTTTTGAGGTTTCTAACTCTTTTACTTGAAAAGATGCAAATCTTAATTGTCTCATCGTTATTTGTTTTTACAATTGAGTAGCTCCGCCGTCTATTGGGAAATCGGCACCCGTAGTGAAACTGGCATCAGAAGATGCCAAAAATAGAATTGCGTTGGCCACTTCATCGGCCTCACCTAATCTTGCCATAGGCGTAATTTGAATAAACCTAGCTCTCATTGCTTCTGCCTGTTCCTTTGACTTAGTTTGTCCATCAATAAATGGTGTTTCAATGGGACCAGGGCTTACAGAATTTACCCGAATTTTTTTGCTCATTAAATCGGCTGCCCATGTTCTTACAAAAGAACGAACCGCTGCCTTGCTTGCCGAATAAGTGGGATAAATAGGAACTCCTTTTTGATGTATACCTGAAGCAACAACAACTATTGCTCCTCCTTCGTTTAGCATAGGCAATGCTTTTTGAACTGTGAAAAATGTTCCTTTGGCGTTGATGCTGAAAGTTTTGTCAAAGTGTTCGGATGTTACCCCTATGGTAGGAACAATTTCAACATAAGCCGCACAAGGAACTACGATGTCAATAGAGCCTTTTTCTGCTTTGATTTTTGCATACAGCTTGTCAAGGTCTTGAAGATTTGAAATGTCGCCTTGAACGCCTGTAACATTAGTGCCTATCTCTTTTACGGCTTTATCTAATTCAGCTTGGCGTCTTCCTGTAATAAATACATAAGCACCTTCTGCCACAAATTTTTTGGCGGTGGCTAAACCAATGCCGCTACTACCACCAGTAATAAGCACAACTTTGTTTTTGAATTTTTGCATATCATGATTTTGAGAATTGTTATGTCAAAATTGACTATGCAAAAATGCCGTTATGTATGGCGATAAAAAATGAAGTAGATTAGGAAATTAAGTTGAAGTAGTTCAACTTTTCTTTATTTTTTTGTTTCTGATTTTACTCAAAAACTCTGTAGTAATTCCTAAATATGATGCAAGGATATACTGCGGAACACGATGGATAAGAGAAGGTTGGTTGTTTACAAATTCGTTATAGCGTTGCTCTGCTGACATGCTTAAACCCTGAAGAATTCTTTTTTGAAACATAGCCGAAGCATTTTGTGATGTAACACGAAAGAAGTGCTCAAATGCAGGAACTGTTTTAATAAGTAATTGTTCGTTTGCATAGCTCCATTGAATAAGTGTAGAATTTTCCAATGCTTCAACAAATAAAGTTGCTGGTTCCTGAAAAATATAGCTGCTAAGGTCAGAAATCCAATTATTTTCAGCAGCTAAAGTAACAGTATGCTCTTTCCCTGTATTAGATACCATATACGACCTTAAAAGTCCATTCACAACAAAACTCCGATGTTCACAAATAAAGTCGGGCTGTACAATAAATTGGTTCTTCCTTACTTTTTTGATTTTCAGGAGCGATGTAAAAAAATCTTCTTCCCCTTGTGTCAAATTGATGTAACGGGAAACATATTTTAGTATGGGTGTAAATTCGTCCATTGAGCAAAGTTAAAATTATTCATGTACTAGGTTTTTCGGGGTCTGTGCGATTACTCTCGCTGGCGCGGTCATCTTGCTCGTGCCAAAGTATATAGCACCTGGTGCGGGCCAGCTATAACCTATATAAGTTATAAATTACTCGCAAACTTTCAATGAATTGCCCATAAAAAAAGGAATGATAGTTTCCTACCATTCCTCTGTTCTTACTTATATCTTTTTAGCATTCATTAGGCTCGAGCGGGACGCTCTATGAACTTTGGGGCACGAGCAAGATGCTCGCGCCAGTGGGGAATGTTTTGTATAAGAGCAAGAGGAGCTTATTAAGAAATGTTCTACATGATTATTTGCCTACTTTAGGGGAAATATCAAAGATTATGTCTAAAACAAAGATCACAATAAATAATAACGGTTCAGTTCGTATTGAAGGCGATTTTGAAATCGTAGATAAAGCAGGAAATAATTATGATCTGGCTGGAAGAGAAGTGATCTCTTTGTGTCGTTGTGGCATGTCTAAAAACAAACCATTCTGCGACGGTTCACATAGCGGACATTTTGAGCATGAAGCAGTAGCTTTTGCTTTACCTCCGAAAAAAGCATAAGTACAAGGTGTCATAATAAAGAAGGCCATAAATGTTTATGGCCTTGCTGGCGCAGCGCCTTCTGCTCGTGTCCAAAGTTCATAGAGCGTCCCGCTCGGGAATTCTATAGCACAATCAAGTCAATTACCTCAGCTGTCACAAGTCTTGTGGGGTTGCATCCTATGCTAGCGACTATATCTATCGGTGCCAGCGGGGGATACATTAGAAACAAGCAAACAATACGCTAAAAGAGTAACGAATTGCCCACATGTGATGAGGTGTACTGTTTGAAGAACGTATCTTACTCTACGCTTGATGAGTATATGGGATTTGTAAACGGTGTCTAATCGTCTCGTTATTTCTATAGCATGCTTTAAACTGCTTAATCAATGATTACAAGAAATAATAGAGGTTAGCGTTCGGATTTTGAAAGCGTTCTTCCGTTTGAAATAATAAATTATTTCGTGGCATGGTTATGTCGTTACATAGTTGGTTCATTCATTAACGTTTAACCAAAAGAAAATGAAATTAAAATGCATCACACTTCTATCAGGCCTTTTCATGATTTCAAGTACTACATTTGCACAGACTGTAAGTACTGATCAAATCAATGCTATAAAAAATGATACAAGAATGTTAAGAATAGCCATTGCGATCAATGATCAGAAATTAGAATTGGCTAAATTACAAAATCAAGTTTCAGAAAAAACAGAGGATGTAGATAAAGCAACCAAAGCTTCACAAAGTGCAGCGGACGTCAATCAAAATAACGCGACTATTCTTAACAACGACGACCTTGACAAAAAGAAAGCACATAAAGCTAGAAAGTCAGCGCAGAGCGCGGAGAACAGCTCTTCTAAAGCGCGTAAGGCTCAGGGTAGATTAGAAGATCTAAATAAGGATATTGATCAACTTAAAAAAGACATAGCGGAGAATGAAGAAAAACTAAACGCTATGGGTGGTTCACAGTACGTGCATCCGGCTAGTTAATATTCATTCGATTAAACTGTAAAAGCATCAATAAAACTGCCTGCCAGTATTTATTGATGCTTTATTTTTTTTAATCTCATTGGCGCAAGCATTTGCTTGTGCCTATTGTGTCTTAGCGCATTTGCGCGGGCTTCATAGTTAACAACAGCCGTTGTGTTATTACATTCCCGAGCTGTAAGCTCTATGTGGCGTTAAGGTACAAGCGAAAGCTTTCGCCAGCAGGGGATATCGTTGACAGTGGGAGACCATTTTAATTTTCACCTCTGCAATATCCAAGATAAAACATTGGACGAAACTTTATCGTATCAGCTGAATTTCCGATGGGATGTAAATACCCATTACGAATTATAACCTTCTCACCAAGTTGATCTACTTTTTTGCCATCATATTTTAAAAACAACGTGTCACCTTTTTTCCTCCATTGCCCGGTCCACCATTTATCGTATCCGAATACACCTGTCCAATTTAATTCAAATGATTGGTCTTGCCTGAACTTGATGGTTGCTTGATTTTGTGTTCCTTCGTAACAAGCCCTGATTTCTATATTGCTTTCTAATCGTTCAGAGTCGAGTCGGTAAGGGCTAAAGAGAGTATAAGTCAAAGTAGTGAAGGTTATAATTGTTGGCAAACACTGCTTAAAAGTTAAATTTTTCCTCTCACGAAAAACTTGAACGAGTCCGATGATAGTGTAAACTACAATGGCAATAAAAGTTGCAGGGATAAGAAGTGTCAGTACTATAAAAACCGCGCCCGTTAGATACTTATCTATATGATAGTAAAAAATAGTCAACAGGAGATAGGTGACAGAAATTAATGTCGTAATAAATGTTCGTTTTGTAATTGTACTGTTGGTCATTTATAATTACTATTTATTTATGGGACTTACTGTTTGAAACTGAGCTGGCGCAAGCATTTGCTTGTGCCTATTGTGTCATAGCGCATTTGCGCGGGCTTGATAGTTAACAACAGCCGTTGTGTTGTTACATCCCCGAGCTGCAAGCCTACTATTAATTATCGAAAGGAGAAAAATACTCCTCGCTTATTACTATGCCGTCTTTGTATTTACTTTCTACTAGTAGTTTTCCATTTTTATCCCAGGCTTTCCAAGTGCCATTTTCGTTTCCGTTGATCAGTTCACCTTCTCGTTCTTTCTGTCCATTTTCATGGTAAGCTATCCATTTTCCATGCAGTTTGCCTTCTACATAATCGCCTTCTGCTCTTTTTGTGCCATTAGGCCAATAATGAATGGTGTGACCATGTCGTATGTCATTTTTGAAATAAGTTTCACTTTGTTTTTCTCCAGTCTCGTAATAATAAATCCACAGTCCTGTGGCCTTACCGGAATAGAGTTGACCTTCTTTTTTTAGTTTGCCATTATCCCAATATATTTTTTTATCCATGGGATTGCATGAAGTAACCATTGAAAGAAAAAAGAGGGATAAAATTGTTGTTACTATAAGTCTCATGTGATATTGTATTATTTGCCATTCATTGCATCCAGGTATATTTTGTACCCCTCCAATTCAGATTCTTTTACCGCTTCTACTTTTATGATTATCGGTTTATCCGCTAGAAAACCTTGTCTGTCAAGTGGGATGTGGCCAATCATAAAGTTTAAGGTGTCAGAACTGATATCGTTAGGTTTTGAAGCATAGATTTCTTTGTAGGGACGAAGATGAACAGCGTCATAATCGAGTGCTAAAATTTTGGAGACCATATAAGTACCGTCTTCATTTTCTAATAGATATAATCCACCAACTTGTAACTCATTATTTTGATTTGTACAAGCATTAAAGAAGAGTGCAATGATGGCTATAATAGATGGTAATTTTTTCATGATTATCAGTTTATATGTTCAATTAAAAGTCACAAGTCTCGCTTCGCTTAGATTTGCGACAGGTGAGAGAAATGATTTCAAAGATCGTATGTGAAATGGGTGAGGAGAATAACACTAATAACGATTACGTAAAAAAGAGCAGTTAATTTGTTAATTGTTTTTGATAGTTTTTTTAGGTGATAATTATCACCATTGTAAATAGCCGGCAACCATATCATAATACTACAACACATTAGTAAGAAATAGATGGATGATATGCTATGACGAACTCCTATTTTAATAGAAAAGTATGTAAATACTTTAGAGGCTTTTATCAGCATTATTATAGCGCCTAATATAGAAAGACAAATAATTAAAACTGCCATAGTATATGTTTTGTAAATTAGCTTGTTTGGATTTATTTTAATCAGCTGGCGCATTTGCTTGTGCTTATTGTGTCTTAGCGTATTTGCGCGAGCTTCATAGTTAACAACACCGTTGTGTTATTACATCCCCGAGCTGCAAGCTCTATATTGTTTTAAGGCACAAGTAAATACTTGCGCCAGCGAGGGTATAATTTAGACTGTAAAAGTAAAGACGGGACGCTCTATGTCATGTCGGGCAAAAGCGGGACGCTCGCGCAACGTGGTTTATGTATTATTATATTCTTTCTTAATATCGGATAGAATACTATATGCTCTTCTATGCCCTAGATAGTCTGCTCGTTCTAAATAATCTAAAGCTTCTTTAATATCAGCTTCCGCATTTATAAGTTCTACCCCAAGATTAAAAGCAGTACTTGGATCGTTTGGATCAAGCTTATAAGCTTGCTTTAATGCTATTACAGCCTCCTTATGACGTTTTAAAGCAGTTAGAGCACATGCTTTTTGATACCATGTAACTGCTATATCAGGGCATTTTATTGTCAATTTTGTAAAACATTCTAAAGCTTTTTTATGTTCTTGAGCATATCCATGCGCAGTTCCTTTTAGATCTAATAGTAAAGTTGAGTCCGGATTAGTTTTTAAGTTTTCATCAATTTGATATAAAACATCGCCATATTTCTCTTCTCTAATAAGCCGTTCCATCTTATTAGAAAATTCTTTTTCAGTCAGTTTTTGTGTATTAAAATTTACTTCTTTAATTATGGTTGGACTTATTTTGGGATTGCTAATTGGTGTTTCAAGAGCAACAATTTCTAGTTCATTAGTACCACGTTTTTTACGAATTTTATATAAATGTACAGGATATGAAATATTTTCTTCTGTAATTTTGATATAGTGGTTTTGTCTTTCCTCACTGCATTTTAAACCAAAAATAATTTCTGTTATAGGTCCTGGCCAATCAAATAATCCTGAATATGGTTCTACATATCGCCATTCTTCCTCATAAACCCAACATGTATGCTTAGTTGTAATTGCCTTTTGAAAGGTTTTATCTGAAAATGCTATTTTGTAGCTTGAAGCATATAATGATCCTTTTTCATCCATGCTAAAAGCCATACTAACATTAAATCCATTATCACTCATTTCAGGAAGCTTATCGGAATAGATAACTGGCAAAAAGTGTTCTGAGTTAGAAAACTTAGAGTCTTCTGTTTTTTTAAATCCTAAACAAATACCTGAATGTTCACCAGCATAATGAGCCCACATTAGAGGGTGTATTGGATTAGTTGATAAACTGAAAATCCCAACACTTAATAATTGACTATCAATTTCTGAAAACATTTTTCGACTATTTGCTGGAGGGTGTCCTGTAAGTTTTGTCATTACTTTTTCACGATATGCACAAGCCTCGTCTGTATTTCCAAAACTTTTAATCTTTGTTAACATTTGTTTTGTTTCCATGAATGGTAATCCGAAAAAACTTTCTTTATTATCAATAGTTTTTTTCGCTGCCATAATAAACCCTAATAATCCGGCTTGTTCTAGCTCTTTGACTTTTTCTTCAATCCATTCATTCCCGATTTCTTGTAATGAACATTCAAATGGATCATTTAATCCACTAGCAGTTGAAAGATAAACTTTTCCAGCAGTTAAAATATTTTCAGTGTTTTTTGAATCAGTTCTGTATTTATAAAATATCATAATATTATATTGGTTAATTGTCTTTAAAAATGGTACTACTTCTAGCTGACTTACGTTAGGAGGGAATAATCATTTTTTAAAATAAGTAGTACCGATAAGTACCGTGCAAATCTGAATACTTGCTTCTTTCATTACGAAGTCACAAGTCTCGCTTCGCTAATACTTACGACAGGTGGGGGATAGACATTTCAGTTAAGATAAATTTATTCATCTTAGCAATGAAATCTAGTTGAGCGCTTGCAACCTTATGGAACAACTGAAATGATTCTTCTGAAGAGGCTTCTTTTGCCTTATTTAAATGAGCTATCAAATTTGCCGCGCTAAAGAATATTAATTTATGAGCTTCTAAGAGAATATTGCCAGGTTCAAATAAATCATTAAACAAATGAGATGTGTTTTCTTTAAATAAAACTACATTAGTTCTTATTTCATTTAGTTTAGCTATACGATCTTCCACCGTATCTTCTGCATTAAACTGTGGCATCTGACTTCTATACCTATCTACGGCTCTGTCGCGCATTTTAGTTAAAGTAATCATCTTTTGAGTGTCAATCATTGATTGATTTCTTTTATCTTCTAATGCCGAAATCTCAGCTTGTTTTTCTTTTTCCCTTTCAATTGCAGAAACTTCTCTTTCTACATCTTCCTTAGCTATTCTTTCTGTTCTTTCATGCTCAATTTTTTGTACTGTATTAGTCAACCAAACAAGTATAACAATGTTCACAACTGCAAGGAGTGGATTAGCTACTCCACCAGCAAAGTCAGCATATTGCCCCCATTGCTCTGGATCTGTAGACCAACCATATTGAGCGAGATGGTAGAAAAAGAATCCTTGTGGTACACCTATAATTAGAATCAATATTATTGATCCAATCCATATGGTTCTATTAGTGATTGCTGGTTTGCTATCTAATTTTTTCATTTTTAGCTAACTCATTTATTGTAAATTTTGTGCGTATTCATATATATATATATCTGTGAAAGTCTTGTACGGCTTAATTGGCTGACTTGTGACTTCATTTAACGTAAAGCTTCTACTTTCAGTTATTCATGCACTGCGCAAGTCTGAAGACTTGCTTCTTCAATTAAAAGTCGGAAGTCTCGCTTCGCTAAGACTTCCGACAAGTGAGAGGGTCTCAGCTGTGCCAAGTCTCGCTTTGCTAAGACTTCGGACAGTTGGGTATTATATATTGCTATACATTCCTCCAAATAGTTCCCTGGCTTGTGGATCAGCTCTAAGTTTTTGTATAAATATATTAAAGTCGTTTTCTATATCATATAAAAGTTTCTTTGGGTTAATTTTAATGTCAAGTGTGCTTTGGAACCTTATACTTTCATCAAATGTATTGTTTATAACAATTTTTCCCTGTACCATTCCACTATGAAACAACCCGCATCTTGCTTCTTTGTATAAAGTATTTAAGTCACCATCATTAAAGCTATTAGGGTAAATTCTCTTAAGACTAGATATGAAAAAAGCTCTGCTTTGATTCTTGCTATCTTTCCCGCAGTGATATTGCTCAACGCCTTCTAAATAAGACATGCAAATCATCAATACAATAAATCCGTGGTTTTTTTTATCGACTATTTTTTTCGCCGGAAGTAAAAACCAATCATTTACTTGCCTTTCATAAATTGTAATTTTGTCATGGATATTTGTAGGATTTAATGATTTTTTATTTCGCTCATCATAAACTATTGGCTTAAAATTTTCATCTAACCATCCAATAATTTCAGGTGCAATATAGATTGGTTCTTGGCGTAATTTTTTTGACATGCAGTTATTCTAATTCGTTCTTAATTAATTTCGCATTATCACAAGCTTCCATTAATCCGTTGTACCAGATGCTTATTGGTAATTCTTTATTTGGAGAGAACTCGAAAGTTTTTTTGTCTTTATAATACTTTACTTTTGGAGGAAGTCCTTTAATACCATTACCTAGAATGGCATTACATTTTAAAGTTCCTGCTAATCCATTAGCCCAACTATCTCCTCGGTAAAATAGTCCATCAATGTCATCATTTGCATAATCAATTATAACGGCTTTTCTAATTTTAGTATTGTCACTTCGATGAAGTGGGAAAATACTATTTAAATGCTTATCTCCAAATCCATAACCTAAAAATAAGAATGCATCTGCATCATAAACTAATTTATCTAGTTTGCCAAAATACTGCCTGAAAGGAAGCTTAAGCAGTTGATTTGGCTTATCTAAACCAGTTATAATATTTGAGTTTAAATGAAGAATGCCACTACTAGTGTTATTGGTTCTACGCTGGCCTGCTCCTGGACCAAACTTTTTATTTAAATCATTTTGCCAAAAAATATGATGGAAATCAACTCCACTTAATTCTCTTGTATCAAAATGAACTGAACCATGTAAATGATAACAAAAATTCCATTGATCTTTGTAAAATCTAGATGTGTCAAATTTTCCAGTTTCCTCACTAAAGCCTGTAGATAGATCTGGAAGGGTTGATAGAATTACATTATCATAATTTAGATTAATAAATCCTAATTCGTAATCTTCCTTTAATGTATCGAATAGGAATTTTAATTTAGTTAACTCGTAAGATTTAGTTTCGTTAAGTTTTGAACATTTATCTCTAAAATGCTTAAGTAAATCATCAATTAAGGATCCTGTTAAATATTGGAAATCCATCCCGTTGGCTAGTCTTCTATTCTTATAAGAGATAACTTCTGGAAATGTTTTAAAATCTATAAAAGAATTGAGAGGATGATTCTCACTCCAACTGTTGTCTTCTGAAATAGAAGCAATATTTTGAATAGTAAACAGTATTTGTTCGAAATTTGGAATTTCATATATACCGTTACGCGATTTTTCCCTAAGTCGGTTAGTAACTTTTGCTTTAACCCAAGTGTAAATATTTTCTCGTTCGGCATTAGCTAATGGTAAATATTCACTGCCCCATTTAGAGAATAATGTATCTATTTGTGACACGGATGGCATACCAAAATCAAGGGATGCACCAGCACCAACAATTATTAAAAGTTTTTTCATTCAAAGTTCTAATTGTAACTAATAATACAAAAAATCCCCCAACCCTCTAATACCCAATACCAAGTATAAAAACAAAAAAAGCCCTCTCGTCTCCGAAAGGGCCTTTGTATGGATCTCGTATTTTAAACAATTAGAAAATAAAATCCGTCGTCAGGAAATTGCTGCGGTGATCCTTTACAATTTCATTCAACAACTTTTTATTCGTGTCGTTCATTTTGGTAGCAACCAAAGAACGGATAGAGAAGGAACGCAAAGCATCGTGAACAGATAACGTACCTTCCGCGCTGTCTTTACGACCTGTGAACGGGAATACATCCGGTCCGCGTTGGCATTGGCTGTTGATATTTACACGGCTTACCAGGTTCACCAAAGGATCAATCAAACGGGAAACTTCCGTCACATTGTTAGAGAAGATACTCACTTGCTGACCGTGTGGAGACTCGATCAAATAGTCGATTGTTTCTTCTACGTTTTTGAAAGGCACCACAGGAATCACCGGACCGAATTGTTCTTCGCGGTACAGTTTCATCTTGCTGTTCACCGGGTAGACCACCGCAGGGAAGACAAACGAACCAACGGTTGTTCCGCCGTTTTCATTCACCACCTTCGCGCCGTGTGCCGCCGCATCGTCCAATACAGCTTTGATGTAATCCGGTTTGCCCGGTTCAGCTACTGGCGTAATAGACACTCCTTTTGTCCAAGGCATACCCAAAGTCAATTTCGCGATGGCATCGCTCAATTGCGTATTGAATTCCTTCGCAATGCTTTCGTGCACGAAGATGATCTTCAACGCCGTGCAACGCTGACCGTTGAACGACAGTGCACCCAATATGATTTCACCCACTGCCAGTTTGATGTCCGCGTGCTGCGTCACGATGGCCGCGTTCTTCGCGTCCAAACTCAACACCGCGCGCAAACGGTTCAGTTTTGGGTGATTTTTCTTTAAGTCATTCGCTACTTTACTGCTGCCGATGAAAGCCAAGACATTGATCTTACCGCTTTGCATCAAACCCGGAACTACCGTTGCGCCACGACCATAGATCGTATTGACAACCCCCTTAGGGAAACATTCCTGGAAAGCCTTCAGCAAAGGATAGTGAACCAGCGTACCGTGTTTCGGCGCTTTGAACAATAAAGTATTGCCCATGATGATTGCAGGGATCAACGTCGTGAAGGTTTCGTTCAAGGGGTAGTTGAAAGGACCCATGCACAAGACTACACCCAAAGGCGAACGACGAACTTGCGCCACCACACCTTCCGCGATTTCAAAACGGGAAGATTGACGGTCGATGTCTTTCAACGCATCGATGGTATTGTTGATGTATTCGACCGTACGGTCAAATTCTTTAGCGGCATCTGCCTGAGACTTACCGATTTCCCACATGATCAATTTGATTACCACCTCACGTTGCTCAGCCATCTTCAAAACGAAGTTGTGCATGCACTTGATGCGGCTTTCCACCGTCATGGTCGGCCATTCGCCACGACCGTTGTCGTAGGCCTTAATGGCAGCGTCTAAGGCTTCGTTGGCTTCTTTATCTGTACCAATTGGGTAAGACCCAATCAGCTTACGTTTTAGTCCTTCCGGAGTGGAGATAAGAATAGGAGAGAACACTTCGCTCACTTCTCCTGTCCATTTCTTTAGTTCGCCATTGCTCAGGTATTCTTTCTGATGGAGCGGCTCAATTCTGAATTCTGCCGGTATTTCACTCTCTTTTACAAACAAAGAGTTGATCTGATCTTGAAAACTCATTTAGCGGTTCTATGTTAATTTAGGGTTTCGAATTAACACAATTATTTTAACACTCGTTCGCCTATCATTTTTTTTTATGAAAAATAGTCGGCGAATAGATGCAATAGGCAGGTGCCTATTCCGTGTTGGACTTTATATCCGCAAAGAAATAGATGCCTAATCAATAAGGGGTTAAACGAATACTGACTTGTATTTAAAGTAAACGGTGAATTGTTGCTTAAGCGAAATTTCAGGCAGTTCCTTTACTTTTAAATATCATTGCTTCGTAAGGCTTGGCGATAAAAAAGAAAACATTCATTGGTACTAATCCAATGAATGTTTTGATTATTTCATCTTCACTTTTCAAACAGTCTAGCCCCTAAATCCCCTGAAGGGGACTTTACTGTCTACTAAATAAAAAAAACTCATCGCCAGTATAGACGATGAGCCTCTTCGTATAGCAATGAACAAAAGTCCCCTTCAGGGGATTTAGGGGCTAGACTGTATTGAGTAAAGCGACTTTAGTTCACAATAAAAAAACTCATCGCCAGTATAGACGATGAGCCTCTTCGTATAGCAATGAACAAAGTCCCCTTCAGGGGATTTAGGGGCCAGACTGTATTGACTAAAGCGACTTTAGTTCACAATAAAAAAAGCTCATCGCATGTATACACGATGAGCCTCTTTATATAGTAATGAAGAAATTCCCCTTTAGGGGTTAGGGGCCAGACAGATCGAATAAACCTGACCTCAGTTTTCAGTTCTCCGTTCTCAGTTTTCTACTTCTCAAACTTTTTAAACAACGCCGCCGCAATATGTCCGCCAAAACCAAAGGTATTGCTGATCGCTACGTTCACTGTTTTATGTTGCGCTTTGCCTAAGGTCAATTCAAATTTACCGGCAAAAGCAGGATCTACTTCCGTGGTGTTGATGGTAGGAGGAATAATACCGAAACGGATCGCGTTGATGCAAGCGATCGCTTCCACTACACCCGCCGCACCCAATAAGTGACCTGTCATGGATTTTGTTGCACTGATGTTCGCTTTGGGATTCGCGCCGAATACACGCTCCACCGCGATCATTTCGCTGTTGTCACCTGTGGGTGTAGACGTTGCGTGCGTATTGATATAATCCACATCGGAAGGTTTCAGGTTGCCTTCGTTCAAGGCTTCCATCATGCCTAAGTAAGCGCCTTCCCCTTCAGGATGTGTACTGGTTAAATGGTAAGCATCCGCCGCCATACCGCCGCCTGCGATTTCGCATAAGATCGGTGCGTTACGGGCGATGGCACTTTCATAGCTTTCTAATACTAAGGCACCTGCACCTTCACCCATGACGAAACCATCACGTGTGACGTCGAAGGGACGGGAAGCAGTAGCTGCGTTATCGTTATTGGTAGACAAAGCACGCGCCGCGTTGAAACCGCCGATGGCCGTTTCATTGATCGGCGCTTCCGAACCGCCCGTGATGATCATGTCCGCTTTGCCCCAACGGATGTGGTTGAAGGCTTCGATGATGGCCGTGTTAGACGTCGCGCAGGCAGAGACTGTCGCGAAGTTTACACCGCGTAAACCGTATTTCATAGAGATCACACCGGCAGCAATGTCTACGATCATTTTAGGAATGAAGAAAGGATTGAAGCGAGGTGTTCCATCGCCTTTGGCGAATTCCATCACTTGATCCTGGAAAGTTTGAATCCCCCCGTTACCGCTTCCCCAGATCACACCGATGCGGTTTCTGTTGAGTTTTTCGAAATCGATGTTCGCGTGTTTCACCGCTTCTTCCACCGCTACCAGCGCGTACTGCGTGTAAGGATCGTATTTACGGGCTTCCGCTTTTTCAATGAAATTCAAAGGATCGAAACCCTTCACTTCACAAGCAAATCGCGTTTTGAATTTGGACGCATCAAACTTCGTGATGGGCGCAGCGCCGCTTTTCCCTGCAATCAGGTTGTTCCAAAAATCCGTCGCGTTGTTACCGATAGGAGTCAATGCGCCGATGCCTGTTACTACTACTCTTTTCATTCTGTTTTGGTTTTTAGTTCTTTTAAAATGGCTGTTCGAACCTCGTTAAAATCCGTTTTGCCGGTGATGCGTGAAACTTGTAATATCCCCAGCATATTGGTAATGATGAGGAGTGCCTTCGTGCGGGGCGTGGCACTGAAATGAAATACCCCTTTTCTTTTTCCTTCTTTTAAGATATCTGTTACCCATTGTAGAATGCTCTCTACCACCGGTTTCAATTCCTTTTCAATGGCCGGATCCAGTGAATACAGGTCCGTACAAAGCGAACCTACCATGCACACCTTACCTTGCGATTTGTGACGGCTGTATATGCTGAAGAACGCTTCAAGCTTTGTGACGGGATCTTTTTTCTGGTTTGCAGCCTGCAAAGCTATAAAAGATTCTGATTGTTGCCTAATCACGGCAATTCCTAAATCCGTTTTGGTAGGAAAGTGATAATGGATCGAAGCCGTCTTGATGTCCATCGTTTTCGCCAAATCATAAAAGCTAAACGCATTGAATCCCTTCTCCAGGATCAAATCGGTTGCCAGTTTGATGAGGTTTTCTTTGGTGGTCACGGAGTAAATATAACTACCTACTAGTTGATAGGCAAGAATTAGTTTGAAAAAAGTTGTTAGTTGTTAGTTGTTAGTTGGATAGGAGTATAATTATAACGGCATACGTTGAACGGTCTCGCCCCTAAATCCCCTGAAGGGGACTTTAGTTTGAGTTATAAAAAAAACGCTCATCGCATTCTATAGGCGATGAGCTTCTTATTTAGTAGACAGTAAAGTCCCCTTCAGGGGATTTAGGGGCGAGACCGTTTGAATAAAAAGAGAAACAGAAACAGAGCGGAGAAACAGTGATATGAAAGTCCCCTTCAGGGGATTTAGGGGTCAATCGGATAGCTTTTATTTTATAGTCATCATTAAGCGCAGCACTAACAACTAACAACTAACAACTAACAACTAACAACTAACAACTAACAACTAACAACTAACAACTAACAACTAACAACTAACAACTAACAACTAACAATCTGTGGTAAATATAGAACCCGGTTCCTGGTACTTCATTTTTACCAGACGCAGGCCGAGTAAGAGGTTGACCAATACGATAGCATATTCTTGCTTGTTGATGCGTTTGAATTCTTTTGAAGTAATACCATGTTGAAGAATGGTGGACACCAGGTCAATTTCTGTATCGCGAAAGCCTCCCAGGCATCGTACAGCGATCGGTTTGGCGTTATCGTTGGAATCCGATCGGAGGTTGGCAAGGTTAGCATATTTGGTAAATAATAAGCTTCTCATCTTCACGTATTTTTTCAATTGCGCAGAAGCTTCGATGCCGGAGTTTAGCATTTGGTGCATTTCCTCCAGGAAAATATTTTGTTCTTTGATAATGACCGCTTCAAACAGCGTTTCTTTATCCGGAAAATAGTAATAAAGAGAAGCTTTTCCCATGCCAATGTCCGTAGCGATTTCGGTCATGGTTGTTTTGGACAAACCGTAATGAGCAAAACGTTTTTGCGCAGCGCCGATGATGGCGTCTACTTTGCTTTCGTCTTGTTTGGTTTTGTCTGACATGCTGTGTTTGCTTTCTGTGGATAGAACGTAAAAGAAAGGATCAGAGTGTTTTTCGTATAGACAACTCTGATCCAAGTTAGTTATTTTTAGTGGATTTCTTTGTTCAACTCTTCCGATGTTTTGGTATTGTTTGCCAGTTTTTTGCCGTAGGCCAATTTGGTAATCAAGACAAACAACACGGGCACGATAAACACCGCCAAACCGGTTGCAGCCAACATACCGCCCAATACCGTCCATCCGATGGTTTGTCTGGAAATGGCGCCTGCTCCGGAGGCCAGTACCAAAGGCACTACTCCAAGGATGAAGGCCAGCGAAGTCATGAGGATCGGACGAAGACGGAGCTGCACCGCTTCAATCGTGGCCGCAACGATTTCCATGCCGCGATCCACCCGTTCTTTGGCGAACTCCACAATCAGAATCGCGTTTTTCGCCGCCAGACCGATCAAGGTGATCAATCCGATTTGAGCGTATACATTATTGCTGAGTTTGGGTAAGAATATCAAAGTAAGAATAGCGCCAAAAGCACCTAGCGGCACCGCCAACATCACCGAGAAGGGTACCGACCAACTCTCATACAAGGCCGCTAGGAACAAGAACACAAACAACACAGATAAAGCAAAGATATAAGCAGCACTGTTACCGGATTTGATTTCTTCACGACTTAAGTTCGAGAAGTCATAACCGTAACCTTCCGGTAATACCTGTGCCGCGACTTCTTTCAAGGCTTGGATCGCTTCACCGCTGCTGTAACCGGGCTTCGGTGTGCCGTTGATTTCGGCAGAACGGAACATGTCGTAGTGAGAAATCACCGGAGCACTTTCCATCACTTGGTAAGAAACCAAAGAGCTCAACGGAATCATTTGGCCGGCATAATTGCGCACAAAGTATTTGTTCAAACTGCTCATGTCTTTGCGGTACAAGGTATCCGCCTGCGCCATGACACGGAAGTTACGGCCGTAGATGGAGAAGTCGTTGATGTAACGGCTACCCATGAAAGTTTGTATCGTACCGAATACTTCGGCGGTAGAGACACCGCTCATTTCACATTTCGCGCGGTCTACATTGATTTTATAACCTGGAGCACTGGCGGTGAAGAAAGAAAACGCCCGGCCGATTTCAGGACGTTTGTTAGCTTCCATCACAAAAGTCTTCACCACTTTTTCAAAGGCTTTGATGTCGTCGTTGCTTTGCTTTTGTTGAATCATGAAACTGAAACCCGAAGAGTTTCCCATTCCCGGAATGGGAGGAGGAGGAATCACAATGATGTTCGCGCCTTTGATTTTAGCGAATTCCGTTTGCAACTGTCCGATGATGGCTTCCAATTGCATGTCTTTGCTCTTGCGGTCTTTCCAGGGTTTCAACTGACAGAACATGGTACCGCTGTTGGATTTAGACGCGAAGGTAATCGCGTTCAACCCACCCAAAGCGGCAAAGTGCTTGACCGATGGATTGGCTTTCGCGACATTCATCATCTGATCCAGGATAGCCAAAGTACGTGTTGTGGAAGCCGCTTCAGGCAATTCAAAGGTAATGATCAAACGGCCTTCATCTTCTGTGGGAATGAAACCGGTGGGTTTTACTTTGAACATGCCGATCGTTGCCACGAAGATACAGATCAATACAATCACTACTAAAGGGGCTTTCTTGATGCAGTATTTTACACCCTCAGAATAAGAAGCGGTGACACGGGCAAACCAGGTATTGAAACGGTAGAAGAATTGATTCAATCCTCTGGAGTCTTTATCGAAATGTGTCGGTCTCAGCAATAGCGCGCACAAAGCGGGAGTCAAAGACAAAGCCACAAAGGCAGAGATCAATACAGATACCGCAATGGTAATGGCAAATTGTTGGTATAAACGTCCCACGATACCCGGTACAAAACTTACCGGCACAAATACAGCGGCTAGAATTAAAGCAATGGCAATCACAGGACCGGAGATGTCTTTCATCGCTTTGATGGTCGCATCTTTAGCGGACATCTTATCGTGGTCAATGTAATGCTGCGTGGCTTCCACCACCACAATCGCATCATCCACTACAATACCGATCGCCAATACGAAACCGAACAAAGTCAAGGTATTCACTGTAAATCCAAGCGGGATAAAGAAAATGAACGTACCGATGATGGCCACAGGAATCGCTAAGATAGGGATCAAGGTCGCTCTCCAGCTTTGCAGGAAGAGGAACACCACAATCACCACAAGGATCAACGCTTCGATCAGAGTTTTCACGACTTCCTGAATGGAAACAGAGACCACCGATACCGATTCAAAAGGAACTTTATAATCGACATCCGCAGGGAATGTTTTTTTCATTTCATCCATGGCTTTGTATACGCCTTCCGCTGTTTCGATCGCGTTGCTGCCCGGTGCCTGATACACCAACAAGTAAGAAGACCGTTGTCCATCCACGAAGTTGTTGCTGGCGTAATTCAGTTTACCCAATTCAATGCGCGCCACATCCTTCAGGTACACGATGGATCGTTCATCCGGTTTGGTACGCACCACAATGTTTTTGAAATCTTCTACAGATTGCAATTGGCCATTGACCTGTAAACTGTATTCAAAGGATTGATCGCCGGTTTGCGGAGTAGAGCCTACAGAGCCCGCGGCAACTTGTACGTTTTGTGATTGTAATTTGGTCACGACATCGTTAGCTGTCATGCCTAACTGCGCCATTTTATCCGGGTTCAACCAGATTCGCATACTGAAGTTATCGGCACGTGTGAAAATATCTCCCACACCTTTTACACGCAGCAAGGCATCTTTGATGTAGACGTTGGTGTAGTTGTCCATGAACTTGATGTCGTGTGTTCCTTTAGGAGAATACATTGCCACCAACATCAATATAGTTGGGTTGCGTTTTTTTACCGTCAAACCTGTTCTCTTCACATCGTCCGGCAACTGTGGTGTAGCCACACTCACACGGTTTTGTACATCGAGCGTGGCGATGTCGATGTTGGTCCCTACACCGAACGTGACGTTCATGGTCATGGTACCGTCACTGGTACTATTCGTTTGAAGGAAAGACATGCCCGGACTACCGTTGACCTGAGACTCAATCGGAGTGGCTACGGTACGTTCTACGGTTTGTGCATCGGCACCGACGAAGTTGGCCGTTACCTGTACGATGGGAGGAGTAATGTCAGGATACTGGCTGATCGGCAAATTCAGCAAAGACAGTATACCGACCAGTGTGATGACCACAGAAACAACGATCGGTGTAACGGGTCTTTTTATAAATACATCTGCAATGATGTGTTTAATTTTTTCTTTTTTATGGGTGTCAGGTCTTTCGACCTGACACTGTTTGTCATTAGTAGTAAAGTGTGGTTTTTATACCATCCGTGTCAGGTCGAAAGACCTGACACCCATATCAAATTCGGTGATATAATGTTGGTCAAAGAGTTTTGCTTGCTCAAAGGTTACGTCTTCTGTTAGTGGGGCGTGTCCCGCCGAAAAGGCGGGCCGGGCTATCACTGCAAGTCCTCGCGAGGATCAATTCTTTCAGGTTATTACACCTACTCAGCCTCGCTCCGGGCTTTCCGCTTCTATCCCTCACGCAAATCGTCATCGATGTATATCTATTTTTCTATTTTTCTATTTTCTATTTTCTCATCTCACATCTCACATCTCACATCTCTCATCTCTCATCTCTCCATTATTTCTTCCCAGGATCTTTATCCGCATCCGCCGCCGGTGTCTTCGACGCATCCAATACCGGCACGTTGTCACGTAGTTTTTGTAAACCGTCATAGGCATATACTTCGCCTTCTTTCAAACCGTCCAACACCACTATGTTTTTTCCGATCACCGGTCCCAGTTGTACTTTGTGTTGATGTGCGGTGTCTTTTTCGATCACGTAGACAAAGAACTCACCCATTTGCTCGGTGACTGCTTTGTTCGGAATCACGATCACTTTATTCGCGTGTTTGTTTTGCACCTTGATGATACTGCTCATTCCGTCTCTCAGCGCGCGTTCCGGATTAGGGAAGGACAAACGGATTTTTAAGGTTCCGGTTTGTGGATCGACGGCTCTGTCCAGGAAAGAAATTTTTCCCGGATAAGGGTAGGTGGTTTTATCGGGCAATACGATCGTAAACAACGAATCGTATTTCGTGAGTTTTCTTTTTTCTAAGGCTAAGAAACGTCCGATTTCTTTTTCACTCACTACGAAGTCTACAGCCATCGGGTCGTTGGAAGAAACGGTATTTAATCGGGTTTGACCGGCAGCTACGAAAGCACCGAGCTTCACTTGAGAGATACCGATGGTGCCGTCAAACGGCGCGTAGATGGTGGCGTGTTTTAAATCGGTGGCTGCTCTCAGTAAATTGGCTTGTGCAGCAGCGACCTGACTGTTGGCGTTTTCCAAATCGACTTCAGAGTATTCCAGACGTTGCTGGGTAGTCATTCCTTTTTGACCCAATTCCTTGTAACGGGCATCGTCTTTAGCCGTTTTGGATTGATTCGCTTTAGCGATGCGCAATGCCGCATCCGCACTGGCATAGGCGGCAGAGAATTTGGCTTGTTCGATTTCGTAAAGCTTTTGTCCCTTGCGCACTTGTTGACCTTCCTGAAAATAAATGCCGGTAATGAAACCGCTGACTTCACTGTTCAACTGCACCTGGTTCACAGCGATCACATTTCCCGGATAAGATTCGTAGTACACGGCTTCTTTTACTTCTGCTGTATCCATGTATACCGCTGCAGTGGGAGGCATGGGAGGTTGACTGCCTCCGCCGCAAGCGGTGATCAGAAGCATGCCGGCAAATAATAAAATTCCTGAGTGGAAGATAGATTTCATAAGGATAGTGTTAAATTTTTTATGCTGGTCTGGATTATTTCAAAATGTTGCCTGTCGCTCTGTCGTAATCGGCTTTGGCAACTAAGGCATTGTACACGGCGGAGTAGAAATTGGTTTGGGCGTCAATCAATGAAGCTTCCGCTGTCACCACTTCGATGTTGAGGGCAATGCCTGCTTCATATTCCGCACGCAAGACTTCTAAGTTTTGCTGCGCCAGCGTGATGTTCTCTCTTTGTATGCGAAACGATTGCATGCTGTTGTGCAGGTTGATCAGGGCTTGTTCTACTTCCAGGTTGATCTCTTTTTCCAAAGCCAGTTTGTTGTTTTGTGTCACGCCCTGCTGAATTTTTTTCTGTTTGATTTTATAGTTCAACGAAAAACCGGAGAAGATAGGCACTTGCAAGCGAAGACCCACTAAAGAGTATTGTTGCCAGCGTTCATTCTGCGTGATGTTGCTGAATTCAGTGGCTGCAGGATTGTAACCGATCGCAGCCACGGCAGACAACCTCGGGTAGCGGCCGGCTGAGGTCGCTCTCATGTCATACAAATTGTAACGTTCCTGACTTTTTATAATCGAGTATTCAATCCTGTTTTCATGTACAGCCTTGGTGTCTTGTTTGGCAGCCGCTTCGATGTCTGTAATTTGACCTTCGTATAAACTGTCTTTTAAACCCAAAGGATTGGCTTCGGATAAGTTCAGGTGGTAGCGCAAAACAGAACGGCTCAAATTTACATTTCGTGTCACGCGTTCTTTTTCTTGTTTCATATTGTTCAAGCTCACCTGGATACGGCTCACATCAATGTTACGCGCCAAACCGGATTCAAAACGCGCGTTGGTTTCCTGGTACAAAGAATCCATGCGCGCCAGGTTTTTATTGATGGCGATCAGTTGCTTTTCATTGACCAAGACACCGTAATAAGCTTTCGTCACATTGACCGAAACCTCAATTTTACTTTTGGTGATGTTCTTTTCTGAAATCTCTTCGTTTGCTTTCGCGGCATTTTGTGCGGAGAATGACGCTTGGTCAAATAAGACCTGGGACGCATTCAGCGAAGGCAAGAGTTGATTGGCCAAGGAAAGTTGCGTTGGAATAACCGCGCCCTGAGGCAAGTCCGGTCTATTGATAAGACCAACTCCGTTTTCTAAAATGTTCTTTTGTACCTGAAAACTGTGGTTATAATCTACCGTACCGGAAACCTGTGGCAGCAGCAAGCCGCGTACTTCTCCTTTTCTGGCATTAGAAAGTTCTTTTTGTAATTGAGCGTTTTTAACGGCAAAGTTTTGTTCGAGTGCGTAATCGATGGCCTCTTTCAACGTGAAAGCAGCAGGTTCCTGCTGCTCTTGCGCAAAAACAGACAAGGGGAGGACGAGTAATAAGAGTAGCTGAAACTGTTTCATAGAAGGTATGCTTTTCAAGGACGAACAATCGGGCCGTTCAATTTTCGATTCAAAAGTAATTAACTTTTCGACTAATTATCACAAATAGTCGAAAAGTTTAATAGTCGGGTCGTAAGAAATAGTATGAAAATGAAGTTTTTGAAAGGTATTGGGGTAGTTGTTTTTAGCTTAAAAAGTACAGAGATCTGTGAAACAACGAAATACAGGCTAAAGTAATGTAGTGGTATAAAAATGCAAATTTATGATTAGTCCCCGCAGGGTCTCTCGGAGAGGATCCTGCGAGGTTCTGGAATGCTCCGAGCTTTCAAGAACGCAGGGTCTCTTCCAGGAGACCCTGCGGGGACTAAATGAATAAATGATTACGATCTGTGCGTATATAATTTCAGCGATTTCAAATAATCTTCTTTTGCACGAGGCTCATAAGAATAGAACAGGTGTAAAAACAAGGTCCTGGAATAGCGAAACGACAGCGGTGAAAGCAACAGGATACTGACCCCATAAATCGCAAGGAAGGTAAACACGTGCACCTGCAATCCGATATAAAGCGCGAAGAAACAGAAGATGAACAATCCTATGTTCAGCGCATAACTTACGTACATGGCTCCGGTATAAAAACCTGGTTCCGGATTAAATTTCAATCCGCAGCCATTGCAATGATCCGGCATTTGGTGCAAGCGACGCAAAGGGAAAATACTGCGATTCGTAAATAGCTGTCCTTCGTTGCAACGCGGACAGTTCATGGATAAAATGGCCAGGGACTTTTTCATAGGACATTGATTTTGATTCAATACAAACATAGCGCATAGAGTGATCTAGTCCGAAAACCAAGGTGGGATAAAATAGGATTATACGGACATTTTTACTATTCTTGTACATGGCAAAACTTCCCGTATACGGCATCTCAGCATTTCAGGAAAAACAGCAGGAGGATTTTTTTTATTCCAATGATCTGCGGGTGCATTTGGAAAGCCACAAATTCATTAATGATCCACACAAACACAGTACGTACATTGCCGTTTTATTTACCAAAGGCAAAGGCGAACATCAAATTGATTACAGCACCTATGCGGTAAAACAGGGAAGTTTATTTCTGCTTCAACCCGGACAAGTGCATTGCTGGAAGCTCAGCAAAGACGCAGCAGGATACGTGTTCTTTCACACGAAAGAATTTTACGACAGTATTTTTGTTAACCGCAAGCTGCACGATTTTCCCTTCTTTTTTCTGGATTCCAACAAACCGGTGATCTATTGTTCAAAAAAAGAATTAGATACGGTAGTTCCTATTTTTGAAGAGATCAATGCCGAACATCAAACGCAGTTACCTCTGGTGAAATCTAAATTAGGGAGCCTTGTTGATTTGTTGTACATCAATTTGTCCAGGTATTACCTGAACAATCAGGACATCCATCCCGCTCATTCATCCACTTATTTGAAAGTGCAGAAACTGCAGCGCTTGATTGATGCGCATTTCAGAACAGATAAACTTCCGAAAGAATACGCCGAACGAATGCACATGACCACAAGGCATCTGGGACGTTTGTGTCAGGAATTGCTGAACAAAACAACTACAGAACTCATCGCAGAGCGTTTGATCATAGAAGCCAAACGCCTGTTGACGCACAGCGACCTTCCTATTTCTGCTGTTTCAGAGCAATTGGGTTTTGAAGATTATTCTTATTTTATCCGCTTTTTTAAAAAACAGGTGGGCCAGTCACCCAAGCAATTTCAACAAGCGGAGGTGCATTGGCATGAATAAAAAAAGGAGGAACAAGGTTCCTCCTTTTTAAGCTGATTGAATGATAGGCTTATTTTTTCAATGCTTCTTTGGCGTCTTCGGCCATTTGCAAATGATGTTTCAGTGTAGGCAATTTACTCGCAGCGAAAGCTTTCAGTTCCGGATCGTTACCTTTTTCTGACTCTTTCTCGAACAAATCAATATCGTCTTTATGGTCAGATACCATTAGATCAATAAATTCCTTCTTCCAAATGTTTTCCAAAGTCCTTTACAATTTTTGAGGTGCCTTTTGTTTGAGCAAGCTTTCCAGCTTCTACTTCCAACATACCTCCATCAGCTGCGTTAACAGCAAACTTCGCATCTTTTTTAATGTCGCTGTCGTCAAACTTTTCATCGTTTTGATCTTTCGCCATTTCTTTGCTATCATTCGCATCAGTTTGCGCATGCGCTGCATCATTGTTTTTACTTTCACAAGAAACTAAATTTCCTGCAATTAATAATCCGGATAGAGCTACGGCGTAAATAGTTAATTTTTTCATAGTGGTTGCTGGTGAGTTGATTAATTTGTTTTTTTCTTAGAAGGGGTCGCGTTGTTATGCGTATTGTTTGATTTAGAAGAACGCTTGCCAGTATTTTTATTTTGTTTTTGAGTAGCGCCGTTGTTCCATTGCTGTTTCATGTATGTTGTATCATCATTGCGCAAGCTAGAGTCAGGACGGTTTTGATTTTGTTCATTCGGATTAGGAATATTACCGTTACTGTAAGCATTGCCGTTGCCGTTTGATGATCCGTTAATATTACCGGGGTTAGCTTGTGCCTGGGCAACATAAGAACAGCAGAGGAGTAAGATGGACGTCAGTATAAGTTTCATAACGGTCAGTTTTAGTAAAATCTATTATCGATTTGAAAAAAGTATGCCATGGAAAAGGATCGTACCTCCAGTACCATAAATAGGGCTGTACAGGCTGTATGTCAAATGTTAATATCTTTTAGAAAATTCCTAGGCTGGGAAATTAGATCAACAGACTGTGGAATAAGAGGCCGTTGTTTTTTGAATCAGGATTCAACCTCGGATTGATTTCGGCTTGTTTTACAGGCATAAGCCGATTGGAACAGAAGGGCTTTTATGGCATGCATGTTGGGATGATCATACCATTAGATAAATCTGGATACAGTCGCTCTCCGCTTCTTTTTTAGACGAGCCCCAGCCTCCGGAAACGCTTGGTTTTGCATCAAATCATTTACTCACTTTAAAAAACAAAGTTATGAGAAGATTAGAAGGTAAAGTTGTCATCGTAACAGGCGGAGCTACCGGTATCGGAGAGGCCATTTCAAAAAAGTTTGCGCGCGAAGGCGCTTATGTGGTGGTTAATGGTTTGGCCATTGATCCCGTGCACGATGTGGTGCATGACATCATTAAAGAAGGAGGAATTGCCACCGCTTTCATGGCTGATATCTCCATCGAAGAAAATGCAAAACACTGTGTCCATCATGCCATCAAGACCTATGGCAAATTAGATATTCTCATCAACAACGCAGGCGTATTTCTGGTGATGTCCGAAATTGAAAAATACCCTGTTGACGCATTTGATTTTTTAGTTCGTCACAACATGCGCACCGCATTTATGATGACACGTTATGCCATTCCTGAATTACAAAAAACAAAAGGATGCATTGTATCCGCCGGATCAGAAGCCGGCAAAACAGGTATTGCAGAGAATGCGCCTTATGGAGGAACCAAGGCCTTTCTGCATGCCTTTACTCAAGGCGTTGCTGTAGAACAGGCGAAACATGGTGTGAGAGCAAATTGTGTTTGTCTGGGTGCCGTAAATACCGGATGGCTCAATACGGAAACCGGTCCGTTGTCTTGTAAGCAAGGAAAGGCCATCGTATCGGCAACGCCTTTGGGACGTTGTGCCACGCCGGAAGAAGCGGCCAATGTGTATTTATTCCTCGCTTCTGAAGAATCTTCTTTCATGACCGGTGCACTGGTTTCCGTAGACGGAGGTATCACCCTTTCAAAAGGCGCTGTAGGAGAAGAAGTTAGCAAGGACATGGCAAAAGAGCCAAGTACAGACCTGCATTTAGAACATACAGTAGTCCACTTTTCCGACGTCGGAAAGTAGCCGAAATAATATAGTTGTAAGTTGTAAGTGATAAGTTGTAAGAGAATTTGGCCTTACTTATCGCTTATCACTTACAACTTATCACTATTTTTTTGTCGTATTTCTGCAAAGGGCTTTAGCTTCTTCGCCCAATCTTTTCTATCTTCACGCTGTTTAGTCGATTCCCTAAAAGTTTTTATATCAATTTCAATGAGTGTTCTTTCTGTTACCCAGGAAAAGCTGGGAAAAACGTACCTGGATCTTGAATTTTTATTGACCTGCTTCAAGGAGGTCTTAGAAGAGAACGGTGAATTAGAATTGTCCAAGCAAGTACCTTGGATCAATTCTAAACGCAACAAGCCTACGATTGATGAGTTTAATGAAAAACATGTTCAATTGTACTCCATCGCTTTTCAACTGCTCAACATGGTAGAAGAAAACGGTGCTAAACGTTTACGTCGTAAGGTCGAGGAAAAGAACATGTCTTCGGTCAATGGGATGTGGGCTTACAATTTTCAGAAATTAAAACAGAAGAAAATTACTCCTCAGCAAATTGCGGATGAATTGTCTAATACACGAATCGAACCGGTATTAACGGCGCATCCTACGGAAGCCAAAAGAACGATCGTACTGGAACACCACCGCTTGTTGTATTTGTCTTTCATGAAATGGGAAAACGGCAATTACAATTCGCTGGAGAAAAACGAAATAAGAAAAGAAATAAAACTTCACCTTGATAGACTCTGGAGAACAGGAGAGATCTACGAAGAAAAACCGGATGTGAAGTCTGAATTGAAAAACGTCGTGCATTATTTGTCACGCGTATTTCCTGATGTGATCTCTACGTTGGACAAACGCTTGTTCATGGCCTGGGAATACATGGGTTGGGATCCTGCCTTGATACAGACTTACGATAAATTGCCGAAGATCTCTTTTGGCAACTGGGTAGGCGGAGACCGCGACGGTCATCCTTTCGTCACGGCTGAGGTGACCAAAGAAACGCTCGACATTTTGCGCTTGAATGCTTTCATCAATATCCGCAAAGCATTAGAAAAACTGGAAAAAAATCTAAGCTTCTCTTGCCAACTGAATGCCTGTTCCAAAGCATTGAAGAAAAGATTGTTGGAAATGGCACAAGAATCCAATGTCATTGACAAATTAGAAGAACATCCCAACAGTTCGGAAGTATTCCGTTTGTACATCTGTTTGATGATGGACAAACTGCCGCTTGACATCGAAAGAGGATATTTACTGAAGAAGAAAGACATCAAGCATTGCTATAACCAGCCGGAAGAATTGATCAGTGACCTGATCATTTTGAGATCGGCACTGGTAGAGTACGGCGCGTCTATGGTTGCTTATTCTGATGTGAAAGAAGTACTTCGCCTGGTGCAGACCTTCGGTTTCCATCTGGCACATGTAGATGTAAGACAAAACAGTAAGTTCCACGATTTGGCTATTTCTCAATTGATGAATGCCGCGTCGTTGGATGGTAACGCGTTCCTGACTTGGTCGGAAGAAGATCGTCTGAAGTTTTTAACAAAAGAATTGCAATCTCCGCGTCCGTTTACGCAACCTCATACACAAGCTTTAGGAAAAGAAGCGGAAGCAGTCATTGGTTGTTACCGTGTATTAGCAGATCACATCAACAAGTTCGGGGAAAACGGTTTAGGTTCATTGATCGTCAGCATGACACGTTCGTTATCGGATTTGCTGGTTGTCTATTTGCTAGCCAGAGAAGCAGGTTTGGCCAGGTATACGGAAGATGGCCTGGTGTCCTTGTTACCGGTTGTTCCTTTGTTCGAAACCATCGAAGATTTGCAACACGGCGCAGCAATCCTGACAAAGTTCATGGATCATCCATTTACCAAACGCAGCCTGGAGCATCAACGCAGAGCTCGTTTTGAAAAAGACAAGGTGCAGCAAGTGATGATCGGTTACAGCGACAGCAACAAAGACGGCGGGATTCTGGCGAGTCAGTTTAATCTTTATACTTCACAATTGAAGATGGTGGAAGCCGGCAAGAAAGCAGGTGTTCGCATCCGTTTCTTCCATGGCAAAGGCGGCTCCATCAGCCGCGGTGCGGGTCCTGCGCATTGGTTCATCCGTGCGCTTCCTCATGGCTCTATGAATGGCGACATGCGATTGACCGAACAAGGGGAAACCATTTCGCAGAAGTATGCGAATAAATCCAACGCGGTGTATAACCTGGAAGTACTGGGCGCATCGACGGCTGGTTATTCCATCATGCAGAAATATACCAAACGCAAGAAAGATCAGTTCGATGCCTACTTCGAATTTTTGGCTGCGGAAAGTCAAAAATATTATGTCGACCTGATCAGCAATCCACAGTTCATACAATTCTTTGGTCAGGCTACTCCGATCGATGTCATCGAACAAAGCAAAATCGGATCACGTCCTGCCAGACGCACAGGCAAAAGAACATTGGCTGATTTGCGTGCTATTCCTTGGGTATTCAGCTGGAGCCAGTCACGTTACAACATTACCAGTTGGTATGGAGTAGGACATGCCTTGGAGCAATTAAAAAATCAGTTCCCGGAGCAGTTTGAAAACCTGAAAGAGCTAGCCAGCAGCGATAGTTTGGTGCGTTATGTATTCACCAACGTGGATACAAGTTTGGCCGCTACGGATGAGAAAATATTCAAAGCTTACGCTGACCTGGTAGAAGACGAAGAGGTCAAAAAAGAAATATTAGGAAGCATTACCAAAGAATTGACGAAGACACGCAAAATGATGGCGTTGATTTTCAGTGCGCCTTTTGAAGACAGACGTCATTACCATTATTATTCTAATGTATTGCGTACAGAAGGATTGAACGAATTGCACATGAAGCAAGTAGACTTGCTGGCAAAATGGAGAAAGATGAGTCCGCAGTCCGAAAAATGGAATGCTACGCTGAAGGAATTATTACTGACAGTAAACGCGATTGCCAGTGCATTGAGAAGTACAGGTTGATCCCAAACGGAAAGAGTCCCGTTCTGCCCTGATCCCGATAGTAATCGGGATCGGGGCAGAACGGGACTCTTTTTATATCAAAAATATGGAATAGACTAACTATTAATGGTGGCTATGCGGTCCAGGCTGATGTTTATGGTACTTAATACCTGAGTTAGCATAGGTAGGACAAGTGTGTTGGTTGCATGACGCTAAACCAAATGCAGCAATCATCAAAAGTAGGAAAAGTACTTTCATAGTATAATAATCTAAGTTAAATCGATAAATTAAAGCTAATTAAAAACATTTTATATTCAAAAGTAAAATTACGATGGCAAAGGAAAATTTTAAAAATCGCTCAGGGGTGGTTTATTCTACGTCTTCCGATTTTGAGTATACATACGACGGAGAAGCCTCAAAAGACACATTACCCCCTAATCAACAGGATCTTCGGGTACAATTGGATAAAAAATCAAGGGGAGGTAAGCAGGTGACCCTGATCACCGGTTTTACCGGTTCCATTGCCGATTTGGAGGCTTTAGGAAAACTTTTAAAGAATAAATGCGGAGTAGGTGGCAGTGCCAAAGACAATGAAATCATGATTCAAGGCGATTTCAGGGATAAGATTTTGCAGTTACTGCAAACGTTGGGATATAAGGTCAAAAAGATAGGCGGATAATTAGAGAGAACTGAAAACTGAAAACAGAGAACTGAGAGGTAGCAAGCATTCAGTTTTCAGCTTCTCAGTTCTCAGTTTTCAGTCCTCAGTCTCAGTTTTCAGTTCTCAGTTCTCAGTCTCAGTTTTCAGTCCTCTCACCTTCAGCGCTCCCATGCTCTGCTCCTTCACCTCCACGGTACTTTTTTCTGCGATAAACTCCCCGGAGGTATAAGCGTCATATATCTTCCCATTTACAATCACTTTTCCTGAAGGCCTTAAGTCTGTAAAGGCTGTACCTTTTCGGCCTATAAGGTTTTCATTTGTATCCGCCGTATAGCCGTCGATGCTTAATTGCTGTTCTTGCAAGGTGATTTTTTTGAAATAGCGGTTTTGTAAAACCTGTTTACCCAAGGTGAAGAATAAAACGAATACTAAACAACTACTTACTCCTGTCATCAGCAGTAGTACTTCCAGATCGGCTTCTGCGACAAAGGTGAAATCGAACACTTGATTGTTTACAGAGACCAGCACCAAAGAAGCGAACATGCAGACAATACCACTTACTCCGGCTATACCAAAGCCAGGTATGACAAAGAGTTCTGCCGCCAGCAACAGTACGCCGATAAAGAACAATACGATTTCCCAATTTTCAGAAAGTCCGCTCAGGTAAGAAGGAATGAAATACAGGATAATGCCGGTAACGGCCGCCGCTAGTGGAAATCCGATGCCCGGTGCCTGCAATTCAAAATAGATGCCACCTATGATCAGCAGCATCAATAAGCTGCGTAGAACCGGATTCATGAAAAAAGCAACCACTTCATCACTAGTGCTCGGTTCGTAGCGGTGAATGTTGATGGTGTTGAGGTGATTCAAGCGAAGAATGTCATTGATGTTGCTTACCTGCGCGTCGCAAAAACCATTACTGATGGCTTCGGCGGTAGTATAAGAAATAACATGTCCCACGGTACTGCTGTCTTGGGCCAGCGGCCGGCCTACCATCCCTTCCGCGATCAAGGGATTTCGATGGGACACTTCCGCTGTAGAGCGCATTAGGCTGCGCATGTAGGCTTGGTATTTATCGGGTGCAGGTTCTCCGTTACCGTTCACCACCGTAGCGGCGCCAATGTTGGAGCCTTGCGCCATGTATATTTTATCGCAGGCAATGGAAATCAAAGCACCGGCAGAAGCCGCGTTTTTATTGATGAAAACCCAAACAGGAATTTTAGCATTGATCAGCAGGTTCCTTATTTTTTCAGCGTCTTCCAAGGCACCGCCAAAAGTGTTCATTTGAATGATGAGGTGTGTAGCTTTCTGCGTTTCGGCTTCTTTCAGACCTTTTGCAACATACAAACTCATGCGAGGATCAATTTCCGCTTCGATGGAAAGTATCCAAATACTTGGAGGCACAGGCAAGGTTGATCCATCGCTTTGAAATGTGGATAAAACGCATGCGATAATGAAGCCGAATCTGCACAGAATGTGCCTGCTGTTTTGGTACAACCCTTTCAATGTCTTATTTTTGAGTTAAAATAACGGATTAAATTGTCAGAGTCAAAGCTTTCATCTTTTTTACTGCATCAGGAAGAACAGGTTATCAAAGTAATTTCTGTACCGGAATTGAATACCGTATTGGTACAAGGGGTGGTGCAGGGAAAAGCGGAAAGCACTTTGTATGCTTTTCAATTGCCAACACACAAAGCGTTGTGGGAAGTATCTTTGCATGCGCATATCCCGGGATGGCCTTCCTTACAATCCGTTACGGAAGGTTGCGCCTGCTTCAGTTGTTTCCCCGATCCTTCTTTACCCGCTACAGAAGGACTTTATGTGTATGACCTGCGTAAACAACAATGGACGGTCAAAGAGAAAGAATATTCCTTCATCAAAGCAGAAGGCAATAAACTACTGCTTAGAAAAGCCGGTGACGAAGAAAACTTCTACCTGCTGGATCTCTCAAGCGGCAGCATAAACCTTTCCCCGCGGGTCAAGTCTATGCATTTGACGAAACCTGCTACAGAAGGAATCCTCTATCCGTATCATATTGGTGAGGAAAATCCGTTATACGGAGAACTTGTCGCCTTTGTAAAAGAAAAGACGGCACATTCTTTGGTAGGGATGGTGGAATACCTGGAGTGGAAAAACGAGCGTATAGTGCTTTCTTACTATATTGAAGGACAAAAGGATTGGGACCAGTACCTGTTGATTACAGATGCAGCTACTCAGGTCGTTTGGCAGGAACGAATCGATCAGCAATTAAAAGGAATGGCGCTTGACGTATTTATGATTGTGCATCAACAATGTATTTACGTAAAAGATAAAAATCAACTTCGCATATATGATCTTAGTTAATATGAAAAAAACAATTGGTGTAGTTTTAATGACGTTGTTTCTTTTGTTGACTACTCAGGTAGCTCAGGCTGGTGTGCAGGATTCCATCGGAGTAGAAAAGAAAGACGGTAAGCGTTTTGTTTTACACCGCCTCGAAGCGAAAGAAACCTTGTATGCCTTGTCTCGCAAATACGGAGTATCTGTGGACGAAATCAAGAAGGCCAATGCAGACGTCAACATCAACGAGTTAAAAGTAGGTCAGGTGCTGCGTGTTCCTTCTCCTGAAAAAACAACTGCCGCTAATAAAAACACCTCTACACACATTGTCATCGCGGGTGAAACCTTGTATTCCATCGCTAAGAAATACAATATAAGTGTGGATGAAATGAAAAAAATAAATCCTACTGCCGTAAGTGGCATCAGCATCGGAGATGAATTATTGATCCCAGGCAGACCGGTAGAGGCCGTCATCAAAAGAAACGACACGCCTGACAATACTACCACAACCAACACCAATTCGAATGTTTCACATACCGTAGCTTCGGGAGAAACACTGTACAGCATTTCAAGAAAATACAACGTGTCTGTGGATGACCTGAAAACATGGAACCCGGAGGCTTCTTCAGGACTCAAAGTAGGTCAGGTATTGAAGCTTACTCCTGTGGTGGTAAAATTAGAAACTCCTCCAACCGAGAAGAAACCGATCACCATTGTAGACGAAGTAAAAAAAGATCCGGTTGTTGAAGCTAAAAAGGATCCTGCACAAGTCACAGCTCCTCCGGATACCGTGCTTACGAAAGAACAGGAGCAAGAAAAAAAATACCTGGACAGCATGGCAAGAATTCGCGTGCAGCCAAACGGTGAATTTAAAAAAGTATCTGAAACAGGATTCGCGGAAATCATCGATGGCGGAGACACGGATAAGTATTTGGCGTTGCATAAAACAGCTCCTGTCGGCACGATCATACAAGTGATCAATGAAGGCAATAATCAACGCATCTTTGTACGTGTAATAGGCAAACTGCCGGCCAATGGATTGAACGACCGTGTAGTATTGAAGATCTCTAAGAAAGCATTCGAAAGACTAGCCGGTGTCGATAAGAAAATTCCGGTGACGTTGTCTTATATCATGTAAAAAAAAGTGGTCAGTTGTCAGTGAACAGTGGTCAGTTAAAAATAAAAGGTCTGTAAATTAATTACAGACCTTTTATTTTTAACTAACAACTAACAACTAACAACTAACAACTATTTTACCATTCCACCTTCCCTAAATTCTCCATATTCCTCACAATCCACGCATGTCGTTGTTGCAAGTAAGCGCTAGGTCTTGTCGGTGAATACTTTCTGGGATTCGGCAGTATGCAAGCCAGCCAGGCAGCCTGATCTTTGTTCAGCTTAGAGGCGGAACAACGGAAATACTTTCTGGAAGCGGCTTCTGCGCCGTAATACCCATCGCCCATTTCCGCTACATTCAGGTACACTTCCATGATGCGTTCTTTTGACCAAAAGAGTTCAATCAATACGGTGAAGTAAACTTCAAAAGCTTTGCGTACATAGGACCTTCCCGGCCATAAAAAAACGTTCTTCGCTACTTGCTGACTGATGGTACTGGCGCCGCGGATGGTCTTCTTTCGCTTACGCTGATTGTTCTTATAGGCTTTCGCGATAGCTTCTGTATCAAAGCCCCAATGGGTAATGAATTTCTGATCTTCGGAAGCCATTACAGCGAGAGGAATATTCTTGGATAACTCATCCAGGCTTTCCCAATCTTTAACAAGGCGCGCCGGTTTTCCATCCGCCCACTGTTCAACCACTCGAATGAGCATGAGTGGTGTAAAGGGAATAGGCACAAAGCGAAACACAATCACGGAAAGAATGCTGCCGATGAAAAACACGTAAACCGCTTTTTTTGCGTAGGGCCATAACGTACGGACGATTTGAATCACTTTTTCTTTGAAAGACATGATGGACCAATTTGATGTAAATCTAATTAAACTTTAGACCATCAGTATCCTATTCATCCTTCCATTCATTCTTTTTTTTAGAACGTAGAATGGCTTCATTAAGTCATAATGATTTTAATACTTAATCTGAGACAAAACTAAACCATCTTTTCGTGCTTTGGTATGATTTGATCGTACTTTTAGGAATAGTTTTTCTATTTTTATCCCATAAACCATTCGCTATGTCTACCGTTTTGATTACCGGAGCTTCCTTTGGATTGGGAAGCGACTTTGCCTCTTTGTTTGCTGCAGATAAATACGAACTCATTCTTGTGGCACGTAGTGAAGATCGTTTGTTGGAGTTGCAGGAAAAACTGAATACCAAATACAAAGCTAAGTCTTACGTGATCGTTTGTGATTTGGCGAAGCACAATGCCGCGTTTGAGTTAAAAAGCGAACTGGACCGAAGAAATTTACAAGTCGATGTATTGGTGAACAATGCCGGTTTTGGTGAGTTTGGTTTATTTTATGAAATCGACGCGCTGCGTCAGCAGCAAATGATCGAATTGAATGTGACTACACTGACAAGCTTAACGCGTCTGTTATTGCCTGATATGATCCAACGCAAACAAGGTAAGATCCTCAATGTAGCCTCCACAGCGGCTTTTCAGCCGGGGCCTTTGATGGCGGTTTATTTTGCGACGAAGGCTTATGTCTTGTCCTTTTCCGCGGCATTGGCCAATGAATTGAAAGGAACAGGTGTTACGGTGACTGCACTATGTCCGGGAGCAACAGAAACACAGTTTGTAAAAAATGCTAATCTTGGCGAATCCAAATTGTTCAAGCGCATGAAACCCGCTACATCGATGGATGTAGCTAAATTCGGCGTGCAGGCAATGCACAAAGGACAAGTAGTAGCGGTGCATGGGGGAATCAATAAACTATTATCATGGTCCGTAAAGTTTTTCCCCATTACCTGGCAAACGGCTATGGCTCGTAAAATACAAGAACGTGTATCATGACAGAACTTAAATCACCTAGTTTTTATTTCTGGTGCTGCCTTGCGCAATCCATTGTGATCATAGGTTTGGCCTTTTATGCCGGCAATCAAAAGTCAGAGAAGGAAAAGTTATTGCAGGAGAAAGAAATGAATGCTTTTACATTGACCGTTCGGGAAGCAGAATTGAGCCGACTCAAAGCCATCGTGGATACCTGTTATGGCGAAAAAAAATAAAAGAGAAGACATCAAGAAACTGCTGGATGAGTGGGTAGACCGGTACAACAAGCCCTCCTTCATTGACGACGATCCTGTCTGTATTCCACATCTATTTTCCCGTCAGCAAGACATCGAGATCATGGGTTTCTGGGCCGCTACATTGGCCTGGGGACAACGGAAGACGATTATCAATAAATCCAAAGAGTTGATTGGTCTGATGGAAAACAGTCCTTATGAATTCATCATGAATCATAACGACTCCGATTTAAAAGCCTTTGAAAAGTTTGTACACAGAACTTTTAATGCTACAGATGCCTTATACTTCATCGATTTTTTCAAGCGCTGGTATACAGAGCATGATTCATTGGAACAAGCCTTTAGTTTGGGGATGAAGAAAAAGGACATCACCATTGAAAGCGGACTCAATCATTTTCGTCAAACTTTTTTCAGCGTAGACTATGCACCGCATCGTACCGGTAAGCACATTGCTTCTCCAGATCGAAATTCCGCTTGTAAGCGCATCAACATGTTTTTACGCTGGATGGTGCGTCAGGATAAAAGGGGAGTGGACTTCGGGATCTGGAAAGAAATCAAAGCTTCTCAATTGGTATGTCCATTAGATGTGCACGTAGAAAGAGTTTCCAAAGAACTCGGACTCTTAAAAAGAAAGCCCACCGATTGGCAGGCTGCACTGGAATTGACAGAAGTCCTTCGGAGCTTCGATCCTAAAGATCCGGTGAAGTATGATTTTGCGTTGTTTGGAATGGGAGTGAATTGGAAAACTGAAAACTGAGAACTGAAAACAGTTCTTAGCTTTCTGATGCCTTAGTTTTGATTTTTATCCGATTGGCTCTTATAGAGGTGCATCACCTGTTGTAAATCTTCATTTGCCTTGGTGACAAGCGTAAACGATTTTTGATAAGCATCTACCGCTTTATCCTGGTAGGAGAGCTGAGTCCGGAGATGCTCGATTTCTTTTTTTAGGCTTTCATTTTCGCTGATCACCTTATCCAAAGCAGTCAGTTTGGCATCGCTTTCTTTCAGCATCTCACCTTCTCCGAATAATAACCAATTCGGAGATAAATCGGGCAATACCTGGAGCAGTATATAGATCTTATCCAATCCAAACTTCTTTCCTTTAATAATATTAACGATTTGCGTACCGGAAGTATTCGTTAATCTTCCCAATTGGTTGATTCCAATCCCTTTAAGCTTTAAATAGCTATCAATTCTTTCTCCGACTTTAATCAATTCATTCATGGATCAACAGATTTTATCTGGTAAAAACATTATTTCATACTAAGTTCTAGGTATAAACAGTAAAATCATAGCGTTTATTAAAATATATGGTCAAACAGTGTTTTTGTTCGATGAAGTTGAATAAATGATAGATTTGTTTAAAATTGTAAATCTCTTTTTACGATATCTTTTTGTAGTACATAAAGGAAATTTTTATTTATGATTTTATCTCTTAAACATTTAAAACGTATGATATCTTCTTCAACTTTTAGAAAATGGGGACGACGCTGTTGCTGTAGCATCGGATTAGTCAGCGCCCTTTCATTAACAGGTAGGGCACAGGGCGTAAATCATCCGCCCCTTGTTTCGATTCGAAATCTGAATTTTCAAACAGAATACCTGGAGCCGGCCAGTATTTCTTTACAGGCGGATGCTTATGATATCGATGGAGTCGTGACGAAAGTGGAGTTTTATCTATGCAACACGGAGCTGGCTGAGCTGGAATACAAGCCCTATAAAATTATGTTGAGCGATTTACCGGCAGGACATTATTGCATTACAGCAATAGCAACGGACAATTCACATGCGACGACAGAGTCATTTCCTGTCGGCATAAAAGTAGTGAGTGCTGATACCAGCTGCGAAAACACAGCTTCTTACGTAGAAAACGGAGGATACAATCCGGGAAGCCGGGTCTTGAACGGTGACAGAAAGTATAAATGCAAACCCTTTCCCTATTCAGGTTGGTGCAACGGTGCCTCCTGGGCTTATGCACCAGGTACAGGGAGCAATTGGCAGGATGCATGGATCGATCTGGGAACTTGTGATGCCGAGACTGGGCTTTCATGCGTCAACACACCGGCGTATGTAGAAAATGGCGGATACGCACCGGAGAGTCAAGTGGTCAATCTAGGTATCCTATATGAATGCAAACCATGGCCTTATTCGGGTTGGTGCAACGGGGCTTCCTGGGCTTATGAGCCGGGCGTGGGCAGTAATTGGCAGGATGCATGGGTAGAACGGGGAGCTTGTTCCGAGTTTGCATGGTATAACAAGTCCGCTGCCAGGATCATCGCCCATCCGCATCCTTTTGAAGACCATACCACGGTGAGGCTGGAAGGGGAAGAGCACATTGTTTCTTATGTACTCTACAATAGCAATGGTGTTACTCTTCTTGCAGGCAGTAATTTGGATGAAAAGGATATTAAGCTGGGAGACCAGCTGGCTTCCGGATATTATATTTTACATGTCACAACAAAAAACGCTACTTATACTCAAACGATTATAAAACGATAGGCCTGTTTTACGGTTCGTATAATAGAGTCCTACTAATTCTTAGGACTGCTGTAAATCAATAGGTTGACGGATAACTCAAATAACTCTTTGCATTCGGCCATTATAGTTTTCAAAAACTTTGTAGTGGAGCTGATGGTGTTTATTTTATTGTAATTTTAAATTTATGTTATATCTGAATAAAATTATATAAAGCTGTATTATGCCTATTAATACCTTAAAAAAGGGATTAATAGGCTTTTTTAGTCTATTTACTCCATTTTTTTTATTGTTATCATGTTAAATACATGTTATTGTAAATTAAAGTTTATAAAATAGTTTGCCATATTGATTTTGATTCACATATTTGGATAATAATTCAATTGTTTTGTACTCGTAATCAATTGGCCCTTTTCATTTTTCAGTCGAAGCAGGTACCTGGTACGCTAAATCTCTTTCATTGAAAAACATACAGGTTATCATTCTGACCGGATGCCAGTGGTCTTCGTCAGATGAAAATAGTTTCACCTAAAATAGCCGAGCCTATGAAGCATCCACCCTAAACCTTTCGTCAGCCGTTCACCGGATCGTGTGCAGGTTGGCACCTTACCCATTCTTTCTTTTTTAGAAATCGAATTTTTACTTATTGTTTAATTTAAATGTATTCACATGAAAAAGTTTTTTTCTACTACCATGCGGCGATGTTTTCTCGCCTTGTTTTTTACTGCTACTCTGGGACTTGCAGAAGCTTGGGCCCAAGCGATTGTTGTAGAACCAGTTTACGGTTCTGGAACAGTTGATATAGATGCTTCGACAGGTACGAATAACGCCTGTCTGAACTATACTACTCAGTCCACTAATACCGGAGAAGAAAAAGATTACACGATAACCAGCATTACGGGTGTCAGTGGTCCTTTTACGTATAGCTGGTCAATCAAAGGCGGTGCAGTAATTGTAGGTTCCACTACAGGATCTACTGTGACTGTAAAACCTACGATTGTGGACAACCGCTTTAACAAAGCCCGTTTGTTCCTGACTTATACCGCAACGAAGACGGTGATGGTTCCAGACGATTGTACCAATCCTCCGGGGCCAGATAAACCGGTCACTATCGGTACAGAAGGACAGGTATACGTGGATCTTTACCAGCACTTCACTTATACCGATCCGATCGTAGGAGAAGAATGCATCGACCCTTCTATTGATTATGCCTTCTCCATCCGTGACATGGTGAGTGGAAATGCGGACAACATCGGTATAGATTCTTATGTTTGGGATTTGACGGATATTGAAGACCTATTGCCTTCCATTCCTAATCAACGCCTATACACATCAGGTGATGAAAGTGCTATTGCATTGGATTTTACTACAGGCCTTACAGAATCAAGACAAATTACTGTCATACCAGGCAGATGTAACAGTACCACAATCATTCATACACTGAAAGCAATTATGCCTACTCCAACTTATGAGATTGAAGATTATGACAACTGTATTCCTGCAGCCATAAAACAAATCACCATAAACAATACAGATCTGAAGTCTGATGTGACTTACACTTGGGAACTCGCAAATAGTAATTTTACTTTTGCTACTCCAGCGACAGAAGCTTCTGCTACGATAAATATTGGACCTTACGCAGGTATCATATATCTTAAAGCTAGTCCTGATCCTTTAAGTGATTTTTGCTCTGGAACAAACACGGGTGAAGTAGTAGTAGCTATTGAAATCAAAAGAAGTCTTGATGGATCAGTGACAATTTCAGGGCCTGAATGCGTAGATCCAAGTGGAGAGGACCCAGAATATACGCTTAATCCAAATCCGGGTACAAAAGTATCTTGGGTTTTCCCTGATGATTACTGGACAATTGACAACCCAGATAACGAGAATGCTTCTACTGTAGCGGTAACGGTAGACGATGCACTAGCCGGTCCAGGTATTATCACTGTAGCTACCTTAGGTTGCTTGGAACAAACCATTTCTCTGGATGTTAACTTCCCTCCGGGTACAGTAGGTGATATCAATGAAGGTACATCAACTATATGTATGGATTATGGAGACGATGATGCTATTGTATTGGAAATAGATCCAGTTGCCAATGCAGACGGATATTTCTGGAAACTTCCTGAAGGATGGGCTTTCCAGAGCGGTGATGAGTTAACTAATGACGGTCCAAGCACTACTGTTATTCCCGATGGATTGCATTCAGGAGCAGTGGAAGTCTATGCAAAAGGTAAAGGAGAATGTGCTAAAAGCAATACATCGACCCGTACCTTCGCTTTCAACGCTGTTAAGCCAACTGCGGTTACTGCAAGTAGTTGCATCAACTCAGGAAAAGCGGGTCAGGTTACATTTAGTGTGACAAATCCTGTAGCCGGTCAGACTTACAATTGGGTGGAACCCGCTTTTTCAGGATGGACCATTGACAGTTATGAAGATGTAGGCAGCTCTGTAAATGCAAAAGTGATTATGAATACAGATGGAGTGAACGGTAGTTATGTCGTTCAGGTAAGAGGTACTAATACTTGCTTTACAACAACCTATTACAATCATAATACGTCCATTTCAGCAGCGGTGGCAGAAATGGCTGTCATCAATGGTTTTGGCAATGATCAATTTGCGATATTCCAAGAATCTACTCCTCCAAGAGTCAATATGCCAGGAGGAACTACCTACCAATGGTACTCTAACGGCAATGCTATTTCAGGAGCGGTTAATTTCAATCTCTTATTGGACAATTACGTACCAAACTCCACTGTAGGCGTTGACGTCAAATTGCTTGGAAACAATTGTGTTACTTACCTTGAAACTACTTCCGACTACGCCGCATCCCTTCGCAAAGGACCGAATGAAGAGGAATACCTATTACTTCCAAATCCGGCCAATACCGAATTGAAAGTAAAAATTAACCGCTCTTTCTCTACCGCTTCTTTTAAACTGAAAGATGCCAGCGGAAAATCGGTGAAACAAGTCGACAAAGCATCCCAGGAAACTGCGATTTCTACAGTTGATATACCTAATGGGATTTATCTGATAGAAATCAATATCGATGGTGAAACACAAGTTAAAAAAGTACAAGTACTACACTAATTTGTTTGTAAATTTTATTACTATGTATCCACAGCAGATATTCTGCTGTGGATATTCTTTTAAGCACCTCTTTTAATTCATTTACATAATTATAGAAATATGATTATTCTGTTTCATGAAATAAATTATTGTAATAACAAGAAAGAGGATCTATTGACTTGCTAATACTATGTGCTTATCAACCTCTTAGTGGTTACTTTATGCACTGGTCTTCGTATTTAAACTAACATTGAACAAAGAATTATGACTAATCAATGGCTAAAAAATTATCTGCTGATCACGGTTTACTGTCTAGTATTGTGCCCTTGCCAAGCTCAACAATGGAGCTATAGTACACTAAATGAAAGTAAGAGCAATATACTTGACGTTGGTAGTATAGGGCATAAAATTTTCTTTTATTCAGGCCTTGCGACTTTAGGAGGAGTTACCGTTTTTACAAAAGAGCTTGAAATATTCGATGTTCGGTCGGGTACCAAAGAAACCATTACTTTGACAGGAGATCAAATCAGAAGAAATATGGCTATTGTGACCAGTGGAAGTAAAATTTTTTTTGCAGGAGGATATTATAGCGGCCTCGGTATTCCCGAAGTTTATTTTAAGCGAGTAGATGTTTATGATACACTTAGCGGACAATGGACAGTAGAAGAATTGTCTCAGGCAAGGAAGTCCCTCGCAGCAGCAGCAGCTAATGGTATTATTTTATTTGGCGGAGGATATGGTACAAGTGAACCTAACCACGTTTCAAAAATTGTGGATTTTTATGACCAACATACACAGACATGGACAAATACAGTATTCCCTCTGAGTGCTCCAGGTGTAGGAAATCAAAAGACAGATTTGACTGCTGCCTCTATTGGGGGTAAAATATTTTTTGCGGGAGGCGACTATGTTGGAACTCTTAGAGATGTGATCAATATTTATGACAGCCAGCAACAACAATGGCTTCCAAACAAATTGTTAGCACAGAAAAAAACTAGATTAAAGAGCATAGTATATCACGGTAAAATATTATTTGTCGGGGGAACGATTAACGGTTATAGCGTTCCTTCTGATACTATTGATATTTATGATCATGCAACTGATAGCTGGAGCACTATAAAAATACCATATCTGTTCAAAAAAGTTCAAAATACGACACGTAAGCCATACCGACAAGTAGCGCAAGCTGGGTGCAAAATGTTTCTATTACCGGCGCCAGATGCTGATACTAGAGATTCTGTTGCTGTTTACGATTTAGCACGTAATACTTGGAGTTTTATAGGGTTACCAGATAACATCTACTCAACTTCTATAGCAGCAGCAGAAAATAAAGTTTATTTTGCTGGAGGAGCTTATGTAGAAAGTGGTCAGTCTACTGATATTATAGATATTCTAACTTTACAACCCAAACTACAAAGTACCATTGAAAACACACCTGTCACTTCTTACAACTTCGGCACCGTCCTGCAAGGCGAAGAGAAAGCCATAGCCGTAGATTTCAGCAATGAAGGTGATTACGAACTTTTGTTTGCCGATCTAGCGGCACGCGTAAGCATCAGTGGGGATGTCGATCAGTTTAATATCGATTATTCTGCTCTTCAGTCAAACGATACACTGTCTCCTGCACAGATCCTTTCATTACCACTTACTTTTAATCCCACAAGCAACGGGTTGAAACAAGTTATCCTCACCATTTACAGCAACGATCCCGATCAACCTGCTTATACTTTTACGGTAGAAGGCACCGGAACAGATGTCACCGCAGTACAAGACGCCGCCTTCAGCAACAGCCTGCAAGTCTATCCTAATCCTACCACAGGCTTGCTGCACGTAGCTTCCAAAACACAGGAGCCTTTATACGTGGAAATCCTGAACACACAAGGTACGCGCATGAAAGAAACACAATACATCAGCAACAACGAAGCGGTAGATCTTTCTTCACTTTCAGAAGGGCTTTACTTTTTGAAAATTGCGAATGGGACTTCTTCGGCGGTGGTGAAGGTAGTTAAAAAATAAAGGGTATTGTCATCAATTGATAACCAATACCCTTATTTCTTTATACAGACGAATCTCTTTCGTAATTAATTTTCCATTAAGTAAGCCTTGATGTACTCATTCAAATCGCCCGCCAGCACGTTGTCTACGTCGGTGCGTTCAACGCCTGTTCTTACGTCTTTGATGAGTTTATAAGGATGCAAAACGTAATTGCGTATTTGTGAACCAAAGTCAATACGCTTCTTACTGTTTTCAACAACAGCTCTTGCCGCGTTTTGTTTTTCGATTTCGATCTGGTACAATTTTGATTTCAACATCTTGATCGCTTTCTCCTTGTTCATGATCTGAGAGCGCTCTTGCTGGCATTCAATAATAAGTCCTGAGGGTTTATGGTGCAAACGTACCGCAGTTTCTACTTTGTTTACGTTTTGTCCACCGGCACCTCCCGAACGGAACGTATCCCATTCGATATCACCTGGGTTTACTTCAATGGTGATGGTATCGTCGATCACAGGATACACATAGACGGAGGCAAACGAGGTTTGTCTTTTACCGTTGGAGTTGAAAGGGGAGATACGGACCAAACGGTGAACACCGATTTCTGATTTCAAATAACCATACGTAAAATCTCCGTCGATTTCTATAGTGGCCGATTTGATACCGGCTACTTCACCCGCCTGGTAGTTGATTTCGCGCACTGTATACCCTTCTTTCTCTCCCCACATGATGTACATGCGGAGCAGCATTTCGGCCCAGTCGTTACTCTCTGTTCCTCCTGCACCCGGATTGATTTCCAGAATGGCGCTGAGCTGATCTTCTTCGTTGCTCAACATTTTTTTGAACTCCAATGCTTCGATCGCTTTTTCGGCTTTCGCCGCTTCTTTGTTGAGTTCTTCTTCGCTGACATCTCCTGCACTATAAAATTCATAGAGCGTTTCAAGATCGCCAACAATACCCTCTACCGATTTGAAATGATCGGTCCAGACTTTTTTAGATTTGATTTCTTTCAATAGTATTTCTGCCGCCTTGGAGTTGTCCCAAAAAGTAGGAGCAGTGGTGAGTTCTTCTTGCGCAGCTATTTCTGCAACCTTATTATCGTAGTCAAAGATACCTCCTCAAAGCCGTCACGCGGCCTTTTAAATCCTTCAGTTGATCGTTGGTCATGGTTGTTGTTATTAAAGATGTTTAGTAAAACTACTATTTTTGGAGGATAAATGAAAGCGATGTTTGAGATCTGAAATCAGAGATCTGAAATCAAAATTAATCTGATCTCAGATCTCAGATTTCTGATCTCTCGATTTAGTTATCCAGGCAATCTCCTCCACCTTCAATAAATGGCCAAAGTACCTCGCCAATACAAACAAATAATCCGCAAGCCGGTTGACATACGTAATGATGAGCAGGTCTTTAGGAATGTCGTGGTAAAGCGCTACAATATGGCGTTCTGCTCTTCGGCAAATCGTACGTGCCACGTGGCAATGAGAAATGGTGAGATGGCCTCCCGGAAGGATGAAGTTTTTCATCGGTTGCAGTGATTCATTCATGCGATCCATCGATTGCTCAAGCAAGGTGATGTCTGCTGCTGTAAAATAAGGCAGTTTGGGACGTATCTCTTCTTTCTCACAAGCCAGGTGAGAACCAATGACAAATAATATATGCTGTACATGCAGCAATTCTTCACGGATCAGCGCATGATCTGTGGCATCGCGTACCAGACCGATGAATGCATTCAATTCGTCAATGGTACCGTACGATTCCAATCGTGCATCGGATTTCTCCACGCGCGTGCCTCCTAATAAAGAAGTCGATCCTTTGTCGCCTGTTTTGGTGTAAATCTTCATCGGCTTGAATTATTCTATAGACACGTCATCATTGATCATGGTGTTCTTGATCGTTGTTTTCCAGTACTTGTACTTGTCTTCCGGAAGATAAGGTTCAATGCGCTGCAGTTCTCCTTCGGCATAAGAATCCATACCGTTGTTGATGCAAAGGATCATATAGGTTTCTGATAACTTGACAGATTCAGGATAAGCCAGCAGCTGTGCGAGTATTAGATCGTAATACGTTAAGAAATCCCGTTCTCCTAAGAACAATAGTGCACGTGCGGCAAGGTCTTCTTCCAAGGGATCGGCGGATAATGCTTTGATAAAATTCTTCGCCGCATTAGTAGAGTCTTTGTTCAACAAAGCATCAATGCCTTTGTAGTAAGCCAGTTTGTTATCATCCAAGCGTTTGCTTTCAGCTTTTAAGCTGTTCCAGTCTTGCAGTGAAACGAGCAGTTTTAAGTACAATTCATTTCCCCAGGCGATCGTGGCCGGTGTTGTCTCATTGGATTTTTCTATCGTATTCCAAATCAACAAAGCTTCTTCTGCCTGTTTTTTGCTCAGCAATTCTTCGATCAAACTGAGGTAAGCTTGTGCTTTGATTTCTTTATTGACAATGGCTGAAGCGATTTGCAGTCGCTCGTTGGCTGATAAACCATAAGCATTCCAGCGAATCACTCTTAATTTAATGAGGTCTGTTTGAGACAAGGCCGAGGGGACATCTTTAATGGAAGCAACGATTTTAATCAACTTAGCTACTTCTTGTTTATCTGTTTCAGGAGAACTTAGCCAGGCGTCTGCATAAAGCGAGGCTTTATCAAATTGCTTAGACTCCAGTAAACTTAGGATATAATACAACTGCGCTGGCGCCGACTGATTGTTAAAGGCTTTGAGGTACCAAAGAGCAGCCAAATCAAACCGGTGTTTACCGGCATACCAATGGGCCAATACGGTAGGATAATAAGGATTTTCAGAATGTTGAGTTTCCAATTCGTGCACATTGATCAGTGCCGTGCGTACTTCTTGCTGTCCGTAGTATTGACTCAAACTGCGCGCTACGGTTAAGTCTTCGACGTAATCGGAATTGTCGGCAGGCTTCATCCAATCTGCTAAACGACTCACCGTATTGGTATCCGTGGCCTTAATATGGTTGACGCTGTAGTTATAGACATAAGGGAATATCTGTGGTGTCAGTATGCTATCTTTGCTGTAGGATTGAAGGAGCGAAGACTCTGCTTGTTTCCCCAACGCGGTATTCAAAGCCAAAAGATTAGTTTGAAAAACGGGATCTTCGTAAGATTCCATTTCTTTTTGCAAGGAATCGCCCAACTCTAAATTACCGGATTTGATGGATAAGTAAAGTAAATTGACTGAGGCTTCCTCAGGTACATACTCTTGCGCTTTTTGTAAAAAGTAGAAAGCAGAATCTACAATGTTCAACTGGTAATACGTTAAACCCAGGTTATTTTGTAATGGTCCGGAAGAAGGGAATGCGTTTAGACCATCTTTCAGCATGAAGAAAGACGGAAACAATTGTTTGGTATGTTGGTAAACTCCACTCAATCCGATGAAGGCATAAGGATTTGGCTTTTTTTTCAGACAAGCATCGTAATGCTGAAAGGCTTTCTCATAGTTTTCCTGCGTCTCATAGAGAGTCGCCATCGTATAATTGGCTTTCTGATTGGCAAGATCCCAGTCCGTACTTTCTTCATAAAATTGATAAGCCATGGTAGTATCACCGGCGGTGACGTAGTAATCTCCCAACTGGTTGTAATGAGCCGCCAGGGATTGGTGGTAAGAGTAATGTCTGCTAAGACCCAGTAATCCTACTACGCCTAGTATACCTAAACCTTGTGCAATGAATAATGGGGTATAAAGGGGCTTGTATAAAAAAGAATACACTTTGATGTTTTTGAAAACCGGTACCGCGAAGTTGATCAAGATGTACAAGAGGAACGCAATGGAAAAACACAGTTGCGAGTAAACAATAAAATACTCCAGGCTGTTGTACAAGGCATCATTCGCGGTGAAGTATCCATAAGCGAGGGTAGAGGTGCTTATGATGAATAGAGCCAGGTATAACAAGGCTCCATAAGGTTTGAAAGGGAAACCTTCCGAGAAGAGTACACTTCTTTTTTTGTAACCATAAATACCCGTAATACCGGCTGTCAAAAACAAGATCAGCGGATGAATGAGTATAATGTGTGATTCATCAATGAATTTGCTTTTGCTCCAAAGCAACACCGCGTTGCCTATATACAGCAAGGATATAATGGTGAAGTGCAATAAGCTTTTCTTACCGTCTTGTTGAGCAGACAAAGAGGTAATGTAAAAGAACGTACGTATGTTTTCAAATCCGATAAGGAATAAGAAAAAGAGTGTCGCTGCAAAAGGAAACATCAGTGACGATTGTGTCAATTGATAAAAGGGAAGTTTCGTTTGCGCGAATATTCCGACACCAATTCCAGTAATAACGGTAATAGTAAACAAGAGCAGGAAGCGCTTGAAGAAATTTATGTTTTTAGAATAGGAGTGCAGCCAGTAAGCCGAACCCACATAAACGGTAATCAGCAGTATCGAAAGCCCTCTGTGTTGCCATCCCAGGAATGACAAGAGCTCTGTATTCAAGCTGATGATAAATACAATGATTGTAGTGATGCCGATCAAGAAATAAACAAGATCCAGGAATGTAAAAATGGTAATCAAGACCAGAATAGCAAGGATCAAGGTGGTCAGGTAAGCATAGCCAGCAATAGGGTAGAGCGATACCTTTCCATTGTCGATCCAACTTCTGGTGATAAAGGAATTGGTTTCCAGGTTGAAATTGAAAAAGTCGATTGTTTGTGTATCGGTGACGACAGCTGTAGTTTCAATTTCAACATCTTGGATCCAGCCAATGGTGAAGGTGTCTCCAAAGAAAAAGGCGACAACGACACACACAATCGATAGCGCGAGCAGCGTGAGCAGTGCCAAATAAAATGCCCGGAAAGGTTTCTCCCAGGCGTTCCAGAATTGTAAGTTTTCTTGCATGTAAAGTTAAATAAGCTTAAAGGTAACTAGAGCAAGAAAACTGAAAACCGAGAGCTGAAAACCGAAAAATTACTCCATCAGTTTTCAGTTTTCAGTTTTCAGTTCTCTCAATTAACTTAGGAACTTCGGCACACGAAAATAATCCGAATCCTTCTTCGGGGCGTTATACAACGCTTCCTCATGTGAGATCGTTACTTTGACTTCGTCTTCTCTCAATACGTTCACTTCTTCGCTCATGTGAATCAATGGCGCTACGTTGTCGGTATTCAATTCGTTGAGTTTGTCCATCCACGACAAAATCTTATTAAAGTCGTTGCCGACAGCTGTGGCTTCCGCTTCGCTGAATTCCAGTCTTGCCAGGTGGGCGATTTTGCGAATGGTTTCCTGATCGATGTTCATATTAATGGATGATTTGTGGGTGAAACTGTTTGAGTTCGTTATTAATAGCGTCGTAAGTTTTTTGCTGCAGCAGTTTTACATCGTCCATGGTCATCCCTATCGTGAGGATAGGTTCGCAAATTACTGTGATCATGGGATACAAACGTGGAATGAATTGACCATCGTCTGGTAATATTTTCCAGTTGTTGATAATGGCTACGGGTACTACAGGTACTTGCTTTTCTATGGCTGTTCTGAACGCTCCGTCCTTAAAGGGCCCCATGATAGGCGTGTTTCTTGGAATGGTCCCTTCCGGAAATACGGCTAAACTCAATCCTTTGTCAATGGTTTCTAATGATTTTTTCAGTGCTTCGGAGCGGCTCTTGGGACTTTTACGGTCTACAGCAATGTATAAATTGGTAAACATGTAGCCAAAGAGCGGAACTTTTGCCAGACTTGCTTTTCCGATCAAAACAAAATAACCGGGCAGTGAATAACACAAGGATGGAATATCCAGGTAAGAAGAATGATTTACACAATACACATAAGAACCATTGCTGCTAGGCTTGAATTTGTAACGAACATCTGTTCTTAGGCCACAAGTCCAGAACACCACATGGGCCCATACTTTGTTCATCATGTGACCATATTTTTTCCAGGATTCGCGTTGAATAAACAGTACGAACAAAGGAAACAGAAGGAGAAAGGAAACCAGGAAACTGGTATACACCCAGAACCTGAAAATTTGTGTGCGTATTTTTTTAAACATAATGTGTATTACTTCTTAATAGCCCAGCTTTCTTGCTGCCATAAGGATGGCGGCCATGCTCAGGCTGTCTGTAATCGCTCCGGTCATCACCAGCTCAACGGCTTCTTTCAGGTGCACTTTTTTAACGGCCAATTCTTCCGTTTCTTCCGGCTCACTTTCTCCCGCTGTCAAACCTGTTGCCAGGTACAGGAAACCTTCTTCATCGGTGACGGAATTGGAAGTATGAATACGCCCCAACAATTCCCACTGAGCAGCTGTATAGCCCGTTTCTTCCTTCAGCTCACGCTTGGCTGCCTCTATGGGCGCCTCATTCATAGGACCTCCGCCTTCCGGTATCTCCCAGGAATATTCATTGAGCGTGTATCGGTATTGCCCCACCAGGTAAATGTAGCCACTTTCGTCAACGGGAATAATACCAATGGCTTTGTTCTTGAAACTTACTACACCATAGATTCCTTTGTTGCCGGCAGGATTTAGAATATCATCCTGACGGACCTGAATCCAGGGATTATTGTAAATTTCCTTACTGCCAAGTGTGATCCAGGGATTGTCAGTAGGTTTCTCCACTTTTTTCTTTGCAAATTGCATCAAAGAAGGTTAAATTCCGAATCGAAACTCTATAAAATTTATGCTGCAGGCCTATTACCTCCATCACAGTGTTGAAGCCGGTCTTGATGAGGCCGGAAGGGGCTGTCTGGCGGGGCCGGTCGTGGCTGCTGCAGTCATTTTGCCCAGAAAATTTAATCTTCCCGGATTGGATGATTCTAAAAAACTGAAGGCTGAAAAAAGAGAAAAACTAGCCGTTGAGATCAGGAAGCAGGCCCTGGCTTATGCGGTGGCTTTTGTGACGAATCAGGAGATCGATCAAATCAATATTCTCAATGCCTCCTTCCTGGCCATGCACCGGGCATTGGATCAATTGTCGGAGGTTCCTGAACATCTCCTGATTGATGGTAATCGCTTTAATCCTTACCAACCTATTCCGCACACCTGTATCATCCAGGGCGATGGTAAATACGCCTCCATCGCCGCCGCCTCTATTTTAGCCAAAACGATGCGTGACGGCTACATGCAAAATCTGCACTTGGAATATCCTCATTTTGGATGGGATACCAACATGGGTTATCCTACCATTGCCCACCGTGATGCTTTGCGGGAACATGGCTTTACTCCACACCATAGAATGACTTTCCAGTGTTTGCCTAATCAATTGGAATTGTTTGTAGACTAATAGTGATCAGTAGTCAGTAGAAAAAGATTTATCGACTAAGTCCCCGCAGGGTCTGTCGAAGAGGACCCTGCGCGTTTCCTGAAAAACGAGACTTTTAGGCATTCAAGAACGCAGGGTCCCTTTCAGGAGCCCTGCGCAGCCGAAACCACGATGGCTATCGTCTGTTGATAAAATACTAACCACTAACGTCTAACGGCTAACCACTTTTTCTTATCTTTGGCAGTCTATTAGCCTATGGAAACAAACACAGAAACACTAAAATACTTGCCTTTAAATGATGTACATGTAGCATTGGGAGGCAAAATGGTTCCTTTTGGTGGCTTTATAATGCCTGTCAGGTATTCTTCAGACATTACAGAACACAATGCTGTCCGCCAAAACGCAGGCATTTTCGATGTTTCTCACATGGGGGAGTTTTGGGTAAGAGGTGAAAAAGCTTTAGACGCACTGCAATACCTGACCACCAACGATGTTTCCAAATTAGAAATCGGACAGGCGCAGTATTCTTGTTTGCCAAATAAGCAAGGGGGGATCGTAGATGATTTGTTGATTTATAAAGTACAGGAAACCGATTACCTGGTCGTCGTTAATGCTTCCAATATAGACAAGGATTGGGCCTGGATGACAGCCAACGATCCTGTCGGAGCAGAATGGGAAAACCGTTCTGAGCAAACATTTCTTTTCGCCGTGCAAGGTCCAAAGGCTGCGGGTATGTTGCAATCATTGACCTCGTTTCCATTAGATAGTCTGGCGTATTATACCTTTACACGCACTGAATTCGCGGGCGTTAAGGATGTAGTGGTTTCTGCTACCGGTTATACTGGTGCGGGAGGATTTGAAATTTATGGTCCCATGGATCAGGCGGAGAAAGTTTGGAATGCCATTTTAGAAGCAGGTACACCATTGGGCTTGATCCCTTGTGGATTGGGCGCTAGAGACACACTGCGTTTAGAAATGGGATACAGTCTATACGGCAACGACCTGAGCGACGAAACATCTCCGATCGCTGCGGGATTGGGCTGGATCGTGAAGTTCAACAAGGAGTTTATTGCCAAAGATTTATTGGCTAAAGACAAAGCAGAAGGCGTCAAACAAAAGTTAGTCGCATTTGTTTTGGAAGAAAAAGGAGTGCCAAGAAGTGGTTTTTCTATTCTCTCTGCAACAGGAGAGGTGATCGGTAAAGTCAACTCAGGAAGTATTTCTCCTGTTATCGAAAAAGGAATTGGATTAGGATACATCGATTCGGCCTTTGCTAAAATCGGTACTGAAATTAAAATTGATGTAAGAGGCAGACAGCTGAAAGCCACCGTCGCTAAGCTGCCGTTTATCAATCAAAGTGTAAAGTCATAGGTGTTGAAATTATGAGGACAGTTGAGGTTTGCGTGAGTCCTGATCTTATACCTTGTTATAAGCTGGAAGGAAAAATTGTAGTAGTGATAGATATCTTGCGCGCGACATCGTGCATGGTGACAGGTTTAGGCGAAGGTTTGGCAGGAATCATTCCGGTAGAAAAAGTGGAGGAGTGTCAGAAGTTGAAAGACCAGGGTTATATCGCTGCTGCAGAAAGAGACGGAAAAAAGGTAGAAGGATTTGACATCGGCAATTCGCCATTCAGTTATCAGGACGCCAAGTTAAAAGGCAAGTGGGTAGCGGTTACCACGACCAATGGTACCAGGGCTTTGATTCATTCTTGTCACGCAAAAGAAATATTGGTGGGCGCTTTTTTGAATCGTGCCGCTTTGGTAAAATATTTATTGAACAAAGAAGAGGATATCGTATTGGTTTGCGCCGGTTGGAAAGGCCAGTTGAACGTAGAAGATACTTTATATGCCGGAGCTCTTATTGAATCGTTAGAAGGTAAAGTGAAATATTCCAATGATTCTGCTCTTATTGCTCTTCACCTCTATGAAAAGGCAAAAGGAGATATGCTCGGATTTTTAGGGAACTCGTCTCACCTGCAACGTTTGAAGAACCTGGGCATTGATGATGACATTAAGTACTGTTTGAAAGAAGATGTGTACGACGTGGTCCCTCAGTTTATTGATGGGAAAGTAGTGCCGGTGTTGTTGACAGTAGAAAAGTAATTTATTTTAAACCTGTAGGTCGCATGACCTGCACTACGACCCATAGTGTGTATGTCTTTTTTTAAGAAGAATCCACTGGCCAAGGAAATGCTTGTACTTTTTGCATTCCTGATTCCTTTGTTATTGTTTAATGTACGCAGCAGCCACGATTGGGGAGGAGACTTCGCGCTCTACATCAAGCAAGGAATTAATATCGCAGAAGGGAAACCGCAGGGTGATAACTGCTATATCTTCAATGAACATTTTCCTTACCTGGCGCCACCTACTTACTCTGTAGGTTTTCCGTTGTTGTTGGCTCCTGTCTATGCTTGGTTTGGAAACAGTGTTTTGCATTTCTCTCTTTACATTACTTTTTTATTAATGGCTACTTTATTGGCCTCTTTCGTTTTTTTGCGCATGTATTACACGCGCTATATTTCATATGTCGTGGTGCTCATTATCGCCTATAACCCTTGGTTGCTATCGTTCAAAGGTGAAATACTTTCTGATATACCTTTTGCCTTATTTTTTATCTTGTCTTTGATGCTCTACTTAAAAGGGCAATGGGACATAAAAAGTTATGGAAAAGCTGTTTTGGTGGGTGCTCTCTGCGGCTACGCTTTATTGATCAAGAGCATTGGCATCGTACTCTTACTTGCTTTTTGTTTGGATCAGGGGATGACTTTATTTCAGGACTATAAAAATAAAAAGGGATTTACTCGTGTCTGGAACCTGCTTGTCTTACAAGCATCGGCGGTGTTCATCTATGTTCTCTTCAGTAAAGTATTGTTCCCGGGAAAAGAAGATTCTTACACCTTTTTCTCCACTTTATTCGATTGGAAAAATTTAGGTGATGTCATGCTCATCACCAGCGACTATTACATCCGGGTATTGCAAGACTTCTTTCACCCTCGTACCGAGAAGTGGAATTTTATTCCTTTGATCGTGAAGTCTTTTGTGCTGTCTTTCTTCTTGCTGGGTTTGTTGTTAAAGCTTCTGCAACGACGTAGTGTGATCGATTATGTGGTGCTGCTTTATTTGGCTGTGGTGCTTTGTTTTCCTAACACTTCTCAAGGCTTTCGCTATCTGTTTCCGCTTGGAGTGATTTTCTTTTACTATATCATTTATGCTTTTCAATCTATACGATTGCAAGTAGCCGTTTCTCCTACACTGTTGGCGGTGTTAATGGGCGCCATCATATTGTTCAGTTATAAAGATGCTCTAAATGGATTGATCAGAACGCAGAACGATGTTTTACCAGGGCCTCAGGAACCGGAATCAATAGAAGCGTTTGAATACATTCGTGCGCATGTTCCTTCAGATGCTGTGTTAGTATTCATCAAGCCTACAGTGACCGGACTTTATACCGATAGAAACAGCATAGGCTTTCGCTGGGACCAGGATTCTACCAGCATGGATAAAAAGTTTGACGAAGTAAGTGCCCGCTATTTCCTGAACAGTGTGGACATGAAAGCGAAGTCTCTCGATGAGTATTTGCTCAGACACCAGCAATCGATCGATACGATTTTTACGAATGGGAAATTTCAGTTGTATAAGAAAGTTGTTAGTTATTAGTTGTTAGTTCGGTTATTACTACGAATCGTTAATTAGAATCATAAAAAAAGAGCAGAGATTAATAATTCTCTGCTCTTTTTATTTTATAACTAACAACTAACAACTAACAACTAACAACTATTTTTTAATTCGATATATCCAACCATGCGTATCTTCAATGTCTCCGTATTTGAGGCCTAGGATATGGTCGTTGAGTTTATTGGATAATTCACGTTGCTCTGCAGGAGGAAGTACAAGGTCTTCTCCGTTGTAGTTGATGGCCGCGATGTGTGTGATGGTGGCTGCGGTACC
>JAQZBV010000152.1 GCA_029237685.1 Cytophagaceae bacterium
AGCAGTGTCAGGTCTGAAGACCTGATACCCTATCAAAAGAAAAAGGTCTCGCTTATTGCGAGACCTTTTCTTTTAACTGATCACTGAACACTATTCTTTTTATAATACTCCGCCAACCAATCCAACCTTTCCTGAGTAGGAATGGTCTTTATGACATATTCTGTGTCTTCCGGCACTTCTTCGCATAAGGGAGGCATACAGCTGAGCAATTCACCAGGACCCATATCTCCGTCTTCACTTAAGTATTGTACCAAAGGATGAAGGGATAAGAACTCTACAGGGTCGTCGATCGCTTCGTCAATGAAATCAAAGAAGTCTATTTCGAGATCGTGTACTTCTCCGGTTTCGGCTTGCAGCATCCAAACCATTTCTTCTCTGAGAAAATATTGATCCCCCATGCAATCCTGAGCAAAGGGAACATCGTCTTCGTAGAGGTTCTCATAGGTTTTATAAAGCGCCTTCTCTCCTTTCCAGGCTTCGTACAGCGAATTCCATTTCGGTTCTTTGACACATCCTCGAATGTGCAGTCCTCCCTGAAACGCAACAATGCCATTGATTTCCTCATAAAACTCCGCTAAATCCTCTGGAACATACTCAAATATGTCTTCGTCAGTAATACTTTGCTGTTCTACGTAAATAACGCCTTTAAATTCCATTGGAGAGTTCGTAATGATCCGCCGCAATATTAACTCATTTATCCTGAATTTTGCGTCGTTGCCTCTGGTTTGGGCAAAAAAAAACCGCCGGGTACGACTCCTCTATCCCCGACGGCCAAACAAAAAACCAACATTATCTTTCGGACAGGAATACTACTTGTTTGTTTAGTTTATTTCCTGCCGTTTCGCTCATGCTTTCTATTCATGAGCGAATATCCAAATTAACGGATTGCTTTCGGGAAAGACAATTTGTCTCCAAAAAATATAGAACTAAAATACTTTGCATAAAATACAAAAAACTGATACACAACTAGCTAATAATTTCAATTAACTTCTATAGTACTAATTATTCTTTTAAAAATATAAGGTATTTTTTTGCATACTGCATTTAGAAGACAACACCATTCTATACATATCAAAGTGCTTAACGAATAACCAAATCAACTTTATCTGTGCATCTAAGGCATTGCTATTGTTTTCTATCTTATTCGAAAGGCAGATTCAACAAAAAACACCTTTGAAGAAGGAGTTTTGAGAAGTAGGAAGAGATTTAAAATGATTTATTGAACGACTACTTTTTGAATGTAAATCTGATTGTTCTTTTGAAGCTGAACAACATACAATCCAGCTTTTAAACCTGTCAAATCAATTAATGATTCATGATTCTCTACTTTTATGGGTGCATGATACACAACCATACCCTGTGCATTATGAATATCCACCATAACCTCTCCTTCTAAGTTGGGAAGTATCAATGTCGCCCAACCGTTATTGATAGGATTCGGCATCAATTCAAAGGAAAGAATAGATGAATGATCAACTCCTGTCACCGTGTTGATGGTGAGGGTAAATGTTTTAGTATCCGTGCCTGCCATGTTGGTGGCTGTAATGGTAATCGTACTGGTTCCTGATCCTGTAGGTGTACCGCTGATCACTCCATTAGAAGTATTGATCGATAAACCGGCAGGCAATCCCGTAGCGTTATAACTTGTTGGTGTATTAGTAGCTGAAATGGTATAAGTGTAGGCTGCCCCTGCAGTGGCAGTACCCGTTAAACTACTATTGATCACAGGCACTGCAATTTCTGTACAGGTGTTGGTGGCATTTACACTGCCGAATGTACTGGGATTCAGATAAGCTGTACCCGCAGTAGAAAAGGCTGATACCTGCGCATCCCTATTTCCTCCGTTGTCGTCATCGTCTACTGAAATTTCTAAACCGAAAGTCTTACCTACCGAAGGTGTTGTATTTAAAGCCGACCATGGAATTCTTGCTTCCAAATTATAACCGCCGGTCACATCCTGAATGGCAAAAGAAATTCCTGTTGTTGTGATGCCTCCGGAACCTGCATAAATAGTGGCGTCATTGTACCGGAAAGCGATTTGAAAATCATTGCTTCCATCATAGCTTGTTCCTTTGCTGTTATTCCCGTCAAAGAAAATTTCTATCGCATCGTCCTGGTACCAGTTTACCCCGGAATCGTTGGTTTTTGTATTGTCTTTTACTTCTACCAGAATAAATAAATAAGTGGCATTGTACATCGCTCTCCATCTTGATCCGACAAAATCGCCAGGCATGGTGCCCACAGAAACTTTATCAATAGAAGATGTTGGAGCTTTTGCCCAAATCGCTTCAATGGTTTGATTGATAACTGGAGCTGTATTGGTGAAAGCGATGACCGGCGCCGTACAAGGAACAGGATCGTTATCTAAGATGTTCAGTGTAGCCGTAGTTTGTGAAACCACATAGCCTGCATTGGCGATGATTGTCAAGGTCAATGTTTCTGTACCTTCGTACGTGGCATCGTTTACAGGTGTAATGGTAATAGTCACTGTCGGTTGTGCAACGGTCAGTTGCACGGAACCTGACAAGGCTGGAGCGGCGGTATAATCAGCTGTAGAAGTGCTACCTCCTATCGTATAATTGACTGTTGTATTTCCTGTTAGATTTGTTCCTGTGAAAGTCAATGTGCCTGCGGCACCGCCTTCTGCAGGAGCACCCGATGCTGCAACAGCCACCTGGGGAGAGTTGGTGCAACCTGCTGCATTATCGATGGTACACATCAGTGCCACAGCGTCTGAAATTTGTAAGGCGGCAAAATATTTGTACACCTGATTCAGTTTCGTTTTAATGGCTGCATTGTTGGGATACTGTTTTCTTAAGTTATAATACCTCGTGACTTGCTTCAAGTCGTCTTCGGTGTAAGAGACACCGGTATACTGTTGCAATTTTACAAGAAATGTATACCCAAACTCTTGAGTAGGTTCTATCATCGTACCTTCTCCATAGTCGTTCCAGGTAGCTACCTGCAGCAGGTCAATTTTATTGGTGTAAGTATCCGCAAGCGTCATGGTTTGCATCCAGGTATCAATGCCGTTGTGCGGTATATAAAAATAACTGCTTCCATTATTTTCTCCCTGCGCATAAAAATCATGGAAGCCGGGATACAACACACCCATCGTCGTTTTTAAATTGGTGGCGCGAAACTTATAGAAATTTTCTAATTGCGTCGCATGATCAGATGTATTCGGCGATTGATAAGGCCATGCATATTCACCGTCACTGTTGCTGCCTACATCTCCTCCTTTATATTCCAAGGGTAAAAACTCAATGTCTTCAATGCCGTCAAGAATGGTGTTCCAATTGGCTCCACCAAAAATCTGCGCGGGACCGAATATTCCAACGAAGGGATCATTGTTCGCTCCGTAACGGTAATAATTTGATTTTGTAAAATAATTATCGCGCACGTAAATCATGCTGTTGCGTTGTATGTCTACATCTCCTCCTGTAAAGCGATCTTCGATTACCAGGGCAAACTTCAATCCTGATGGTATGGAACGACTCACTATGGAATCAGAATTGCGCAGATTCGATTCGATATCTCCTACTGTACCTTCTGTACCGTACCAATCAATCAAAATACCATCTACTCCTGAGAGTTTCATCAACAGCAACTGATAATCGATCACATCCGGGTCACTGCTGTCGTAAGGTCCTATCTCAGGGTAATAGTGAGAAGCTATTTGTCTTTTGCCGTTGCCGTCTACGATGTTAGGATTCATCTTCTGCATTTTCCAATGGTAACCCCAGTTGTTGTTCCCTAAAGTCTTAGGACCGTCAAACCAGGGCATGATGTGCACATATACCGGTTTGGAATTGGTTTTGGTAACATCAACAGGAGCCTGGGCGAAAACAGGTGAAGCCATACATCCAAAAAAGAACACCACCAGCATCAACAACCGCTTTATCATAATTAGGATTTAGTTTATTATTTATAGGATATTACGTCAAAAGAAGAGCTTTTGACGGGAAAACGCTATTCGTCAAAATGGAATATCAATGAAAGACCATGAATAAACGATAAACTGCTTATTGGCAAATATTTATAATACTATGCTGGTAAAAAAATATGGAGTTAAAACAAGCTTCCGGACAGTTAAAAAACAATAAAAGCAGGCTTTAAGACCTGCTTTTACTAATCATTCAACCGTACGAAATATTATTCCTTGATTATTTTTTCTGTCCATGTATGCGATGCATTTGAAACTTCTAATAGGTAAATGCCACTTGCCAGAGAAGTGATATTGAGCTGGTGACTTTGATAAAGATCATTCATATGGAGTTTCTCTTGAAATACTTCTTTACCTGTCAGATTTGTGAGGCTCAAATGAATCGATTGATTCTCTTCATCTGTATTTTTCAGCGACAAGGTATAGATACCTTTTCCTGGATTAGGAGAAATGTTCAAGGTAGAGCGTAAAGCATGCTGAGGATATTTTGCTTTAATACCGGTATGCATAAAGCTTCCATTGATGTCGTACTCTGTAATTCTATAATACACGACCTTGTCAAAAGATTCATGATCGGAATACTGATAGTTAGAAATAGACCATTGATTTTTAGAGGAAACAAAACCTATGGCTTCGAAAACTTTGCCATCCATAGATCTTTCGATCGCATAATAATCCGTGTTGACTTCCTCCGCTGTGATCCAAGATATATCGGCTCCCTGATCGCCGTTGGATAAAACTTGGAAGTCCATAAAACGCACCGGTAAGGTACTACAATCTTCGATCGATAATGTAGCCGGTTTAGATTTCAAGGGGCAACCGTAAAGACCTCCCCCCAAAGAAGATTGCAATTCCAAACGATACTTTTGTCCATTCTGAGCCAATGTGATATTCTCAATGGTATATTGATTGCTCGTTGCTCCTGGCACAGGAACCCAAGTGTTTCCGCCGTCATCGCTTCTTTCCCATTGCAACAGAGAACCGGCATATCCTGGAGATAAGGTTACGTTGAGTGTTTTATTCAAGTTGGCACATACTGTTCCCGGATCATCCACTTGAAAAGTTGGAAAACAAGGAGAGAATAAGATATCATCCAACAGCAAATCGTTTCCGCATCCGCCGGGATTGGTATTGGAAAGAATCAATTGTACGGAGTTATTACCAGGAGGAAGAAAGAAGTTAAAAGATGGAACCGTCCATTGTGGTGTGGCAGTTGGAAGAATATCACCGGTAGAAAATTCCTGCAATACAGATCCTCCTATATCTTTGATGGTAAATTTAACATCCGGAGTAATCCCAGCTCCTCCGCAAGCCGTGGGCTTTAAGATGTTCATAATCGCTGCTGAAAAAACATAATAGGTACCATCGCACAAACCTGTTACAGTAGATTGATAAAAGGTACCGGGTGTGAAATCGGCATTCACCATCATGTAATAGCCATTGGGCTTGCCGGTATGATCTTGCGTGACCAAGTGCCAGGTATTGTTTTGTGTGACTCCAGTATTGTGTCTAAGAATCGTATAATCTCCATCTCCCACGGAATTTTCATTCAAAGTCGCTTCATAATTGTAAGTGTTTGTTCCAGGAGGTTGTGCTCCGCCTGGATTGGAAACACCAAAGCCGAAATCGTAATTGACCAATGGAGCCACTACAGAATTACACACTTCTGCAGCACAATCATCGATCGCAGTAACAATTTTACTGGTACTGCTGTTGGACATGTTCCAATTGTATAAACCTCCCCAGGCATTGCCACCCGCTCCATTGCCAGTGAATCGCATAAAGCCGTAATCGAGAGGACCTCCTACTGTATAATTTGCACCACCAGTATACATGTCAGGTTTGCCCTCGTCGTAAAAACTGGCAGGCGTTGTCACTGCGATGGAATAATTTCCAGCGGCTAATGTTCTCCCTATATTGACGGTCAAATTTTGTTTGGTTCCAGCTCCGCAAACCGTGAGCGGACTATAGGTAGCAATCACAACTCCCCCGCCATCTCTTAGGCTTAATACAACATTCCTATCGCAATTGAAATTATTGTTTGTGGTATAAACGACATCTACCGTATTGAGTGCCGTCGTACTATTAATTTGAAAATGGGTGATATAAGAGTTTTGTACGGTTGCTACGGCGGTAGAAGTATTACTTGTCAATCCGGTTAAGCCGGGCGCACCGTAAGCATATCCTACAGTACCTCCTGTGCCACTCGTACTGACCACGGTATACTTCTGATTTAAACCAATAAAAGGTGTGGTAAATGTACAACCTGTAGCAAGCTGCACGCCTTGCCTATCCAGCCAGCGATAAGTGGCACAACCCGCATCACTGGTTGTAAACTCCGCTTTGCCCGGACTGCAATAATGCGCATCTGACACGTTGATCTGGGATTTTGCACTTTGACTAGTAACACCTATTAAAATCAGTGAAACAATTAGAAATTTTAAAAAGTGTTTTTTTGAGTTGTAACGTTTTTCCATAAGAGTCGGGTATTGGATGATAAACTTAACTCTACCAATGGTTCTGGAGACCAATAGTACTTCCCCTTAATATAAGTAAAAGTTTCTATATATGACATACCTAAAATTGCTCAATCTCTTTATTCATCAAGGATTTAGAGGGGTATTTTTTTCCCATACCAGAATAGTTATACTATTAATTGTTATAACAAAAAAAAGCAGGGCTGAACGAGTCAACCCTGCCTACATACAACCACACCTTTTAAAAACTAGTTTTTAATTACCATTCTTGTCAATACCTCTGAACCGGTATCGATGCGCACGGTATACATTCCTGAAGATAAATTACTCATATCCATGCTGCCTTGAGGAGTAACTGTTGATCTCATCACTTCCATTCCTTGTGCGTTATAAAGTGTAACTGTAGAAACCACCTCTACATGAATGTTAATGATACCTGTTGACGGATTCGGAGAAACGAGTACAGTTGATTCAATGCTTACGGCATCCGCTTCGCCTGTTCTTCCAGCGCAAGCACCTCTGTCGTACCAAGCATCAGACCAGTAAGCACCTGAGCCCGGAGCGTAAGCCCATGAAGCACCGTTGCACCAGCCAGAATAAGGCCATTCTTTACATTCGTAACGTTTACCACCATTCTTTACTTTACTTCCAGTGACATAACCATTGTTCTCTGCATATTGAGCGATTCCGGAACAAGCATCGGTAGCAACCGCTACTACAGTAACTGTAACAGTTCCTGTGCTTGTCACAGCACCTGAATTATCAATTGCTTTGGCACTGATCACATAGGTACCCACACCAGCATTGGTCAAGGTGTAAGCGTAAGGAGCAGACGCATCCTCTCCTATTTTTGCTGTGCCGTTGTAGAATTCTACTTTACTCACTGTACCGTCTGCATCTGAAGCATTAGCAGTAATAGCGATCGAAGCAGGTGCATTTAATGAAGTT